>JAIBAN010000005.1 GCA_019695185.1 Blastocatellia bacterium
TTCACCCATCTGCCGGGTCAATTCGGCCTGCTTGCTGAGTTGCCACCAGGACCACAGGGAAAAAGCCCCGGTCAGCAGCACCAAGGCGAGCGCCACACTTGAAACCGTCACCAGGGCCCTGTGTTTACGGGCTTTTTTGAGCAGTTTGGAAGGCCAGGTCTGGGCCCTGGTCGAAATCGGGTCGCCGTCCAGATAATGCTGCAGGTCGAGGGCCAGCGCCTGGGCGGAGTCATACCGGTGCGAAGGGTCCTTTTCGAGACACTTCATGGTGATGATGTTCAGGTCGAGCGGGATGGTGTTTAACCGGCTGGCCACGGAAAGCGGCTCGTCGTTGATGATTTTGAGCACGACCTTCATGGCGTTTTCGTCCGTGAAGGGCAATTTTCCCGTCAACATTTCATAAAACACAACGCCCAGGCTGTAGACATCGGAACGCCGGTCCAGCAACCGGACTTCCCCTCTGGCCTGCTCCGGCGACATATAGGCCGGGGTCCCCATCACCACCCCGGTTTCGGTCAAACCTTCGGTTCCCACTTCTTTGGCGAGGCCAAAATCCATTACCACCGGGCGGAAATTGCCATCCTCGGATTCAACCACCAGGATATTGTCGGGTTTCAGGTCGCGGTGGATGATGCCCAGCCGATGGGCGGCGTGAATCGCCTGGGCAATGTCACGCATCAACCGGACTTTCTGTTCCAGCGTCAGATTCTTCTGGACCCGGCGGAGCGACTGCCCGTCAATAAACTGCATGGCGATGTAAGGCAGGCCCTCGACTTCGCCGGCTTCATACACTTTGCAGATATTCTGATGTTCAATCCGGCTTTGGGAGCGGGCTTCCTGCAAAAACCGGTGGGTCATTTGCTCATTGTTGGTGCGCAAAAATTTGAGCGCCACCAGCCGGTTCAATTGCGGGTCCCAAGCCTGATAAACCAGTCCCATGCCACCCCGACCCAGCAATTTGCGAAATTCGTAGCGGTCCCAGTTTTTGACCGGGAACCCTTCCTGGACCGTAATCCGGGGACTGGTCGGGGCGGTCTTGGGGGCTGGGTTGACGAGGGGCAGTTCGGGGTTTGAAGTTTCCAGCAGGGCGTGATTGCCGTTGGAAACCAACCCGGCGCTGGTTTCAATCTCGGAAACCAGTTCTTCGTGCAGGTTTTCCACTTCTTCAGCCCGGATTCGTCCCAGGCGAATCAGAATATCCAGGTGTCGCCCCCAATGCGAAGGGGGGAAAACCCCGGTATCCTGCCGGAGGTGGACCTCCGCCTGGTCAAGGTCGTTTTGGTGCAGGATTCCCAACTCCAAGGCTCGGGCAATGATGCGAGCTTGCAGGGCCGGTTCCATATCAATCAAGCCTCCGGTCGGATGGGCATTCGAATTGAATTCGAAAAGTAAATCCGTCGGGTGTTGTTGTGTGATTGGGCCTAAAGTAGTGGAGAAAATCGAAGTGTCAGTGTTTTTTTTCTGGTGACGAGGTGGTTTTTACCAGTTTTTTCAGACTTTGCCCAGAGCAACCGGCAAATCGGTCAGATTCTGCCGCCGGACGGTCCTGACCATTGCCAGCCAAGGGAATTTCCTTAACAATGACGCGCTTTGAAACGAGGGGATGGCTCTTGCCGTACCGTTTTCGCCAAAAAAATCCGGCCCGAAAAACCGGGAAAGGAACCTGTCTGAATGATGTGGCTGGACCAACTGGCCCTGGCCTTGAGTTTTTTGTATGGACTGGACCGTTGGCTGAAGCTGCTGGCCATTCACCGTTTTTTTCAACGGGCACAACCTGTGGCAGATACCTTTTCCATCAGCCTGATACAGCCGGTGACCAGAGGGGCGGCCAATCTGGAGGGCAACCTCCGCGCCCGGTTGAAGCAAACCTATGCCGGGCGGATTCAGCACCTCATTATTTGTGACGAATCCGACCGGGAAAACCGGAACCTCTGTGAGCGGTTGGCCCAGGATTTTCCTGACCGGGAGATAGCGATTATTGGAACCACCAGCACTTTTTCGGAAATTGCCACCAAGACGGAAAAGATGCTGGCCGGTTTGGAACGCGCCGAAGGAGAAATCCTGGTGTTTATTGACGACGACATCGAACCCCCGCCGGATGCCCTTTGTCGCTTTATGGGGGCGTTGCATCAACCTGAGGTCGGTGCTGTCTTTGGGCTGGCCCGTGCCTGTAGCTGGGAAACACCCTGGTCCAGCCTGATGAGTGCCTTTGTCAACGCCAACGCACTGTTGAGTTATATCCCGGTCACCTTTGTTCTGGACCCTTACACCATCACCGGTCATTTTTTTGCCCTGAAGCGGGCGGATTTTGTCGCTGCCGGTGGGTTTGCCGGCATGGAAAAACGGGTGGATGATGACCGCGACATTGCAGTGCGGCTGCGGGCTTTGGGTTTGAAATGTGTCCAAACAGCCGTGGTGTATCGGGTTTCAAACAGGTTTGCCGGTTGGAACGACTATGCGCAGCAACTCAAACGGTGGTTTGTCTTTCCCCGGCAGTTCATCGTGCCAACTCTGTCAACCAAAGAGAAACTCATTACCACACTGCTCAGTTTCACCATTTTTTTACCGGCAGCCGCAGCTTTGCTGTTTCTGTTTTATCCCAATCGCTGGACCCTGGCGGCCCTGGGCATGGAGTACCTTTGGTTTGTGTGGGCGTATGCCGGATGCAGCCGGCGTTACCTCGACGAGCCGGTTCCCTGGCTCTTGTTGCCGGCAACCTGTTTCCTGACACCGTTTCAATTGCTGCATGCCCTGTTTTTTTCAAACACGGTGATTCGCTGGCGCGGGGTGCCCCTCAATATTCTTCCCGGCGGTGAGGCGCAAGTTCAAAAAGGATTCAGGGCTGACGACTGAGGGCAACGGGTTTTGAAAGGAAAGAAATTTGTGACGGTTGTCTTTCTGGTGGTTACGCTTGGATTGGTGGTGGAACGCTGCTGGAAACTGTTTCTGGTCCGGCGTTTTTTTCAGAACAAATCTGTTCAAGCCGGTTTGGTTCTGCCGGCAGACCGGTCGGTTTCAATCCTGCAACCAATCTTGAGCGGTGACCCGGCCCTGTGGTCCTGCCTGGAATCCAACCTGACCGCCCGGACGACCTTTGAACGGGAGTTTTTGTGGCTCGTGGACGACGACGACGAACCTGGTCTGGCTGGCTGTCGCCGTTTGATGGAAGCCTACCCACAGGCTGGAATCCGGTTGGTGGTGCTGCCGCCCCCGCCGGATGGGGTTAATCCCAAAACCTGCAAACTGATTGAAGGTCTGAAACGGGCGCAACATACCTATCTGGCGGTTTTGGATGACGATACGGTTTTACCTGACCATGCCTTTGAAGACTCGGTTCCCCGTTTGGAGGAAAATGGCGTCGGTTTGGTCTTCGGCCTTCCGTTTTACCGCAGTTTCGACAACCTGTGGTCGGCTCTGGTTTCGGCCTTTGTCAACAGCAACTCACTTTTGACATATATTCCTTACACCTTCATCAGCGAGCCTTTGACCATCAACGGGATGTTTTATGTGCTGCGACGGGACCGGTTGAACCGTATCGGTGGGTTTTCCGGCCTCGAAGCCCAACTGTGCGACGATTATGCCGTGGCCCGGCACATCCAGCATCAGGGCCTCAGACTGGTGCAAACCCAAGTCAGGCACGGTATTCGAACCACCGTGACTTCGTTTCGGCAATATCTCAACCTGATTACCCGGTGGCTGCTGTTTCCCCAGGCTTCAATCATGAAGTCCGCTTCCTGGAACACCCAGGCCATTTTTTACGGGGTGGCCTTTCTCCCCACGTTTTTTCCTTTTGCCCTGACCCTGGCCGCCCTCTGGACCAAAGCAGTGGTCTGGGCCGGGCTCTTGGGTGGGTATCTCTTGTTCAATCTGCTGGTGGTTGGTTACCTGAATGCCGGTTTTCTGGCCGGAGCCACGCCGCTGCGCTGGTATCTGCTGATACCGCTCATGCAGTTCCTGTTGCCGCTTCATGTGGTATGGTCATTGGTTGCACCGCGTTCCATCAATTGGCGCGGGCACCTGATGCGGATTCATGCGGACGGCGGCTTTCATTTTCTGGCCCGGCGACCCAAATAAAGAAAAACATTCCAAGCCGGGAAAATTGCGCTAATATCTGCCCGGCATTCGCCTCAACCCAAAATTCCCAATTCATCCTTTTGCTTGACTTTCATCGGTTTGCCCAGGTTCGAAGCCCTTTGAAAATGTCACCCTGAAATCCGGTGGTCAGGGGCTTTCCGCCCTTGTGGCCTGGGTGACTTTGGGTGAAAAGTGATTGTGCCTGGCCGAACTGTTCCTCACTGCTGCTATGAAAAATCTGTTTCCCCCAACGCCGCCTGTTTCCGGCTATGAGTCACCAGCCGCAAAAGTTGCCAAATCGCTTGTGGAAAGCACCAAAGCCGCTCCCAAGGGGCTCCTCACCGAGTGCGAGAAAAGCAAGTTTCTCGATTCGGGCCGCTATGCGGAGGTCGCCCCTTTGATTGGGAAACTGGCCAAGGCTTCGCCCTTTATTACCATGTCAACCTTTGGAAAATCCGGCGAGGGCCGCGATTTGAATCTGGTGGTGGTTTCCAAAGACAAGGCGTTTACGCCAGCCGCCGCCAAGGCGACGGGGAAACCCATTGTACTGGTCCAAAACGGCATTCATCCCGGCGAAATTTCGGGCAAGGATGCTTCGTTTATGTTGCTGCGGGACATTCTGGTCACCAAACGGTACGCCCACCTGCTGGACCATTTGACGTTGCTCTTTATTCCGATTTTTAACCCTGACGGCCACGAACGGCTATCCCCTTACAACCGCATCAATCAGAACGGCCCCCGGTTACTGGGTTTTCGGGCCAATGCCATGCGCTATAACCTGAACCGGGATTACATCAAGGCCGATACGCCGGAAATGCAGGGCTGGCTGCGGATGTGGACTGCCTGGCTGCCGGATTTTTTCATTGACAACCATGTGACCGACGGCCAGGACCATCAATATGATGTCACCATCTGCATGGCCACGGAACAGGAAATCCACTCCAGTGTGGGGAAATGGACCAGTAAGCTGTTTTTACCCAGCGTGACCGAAGCCATGGAGCGCGATGGCCATATCATCGGGCCTTACTATGAGCCGATGAACAAGCTGGACCTTTCCGAAGGGGTCGAAGTCGGTCCCAACCAACCACGGTACTCAAACGGCTATGTGGCCATCCACCACCGGCCCGGACTGCTGGTTGAAACCCACAGCCTGAAATCCCACCGGACCCAGACCTGGGCACATTATGACCTCATGGTTCACACCTTCGATCAGGTGGCGAAATACCGCAAAGAACTGCGCAAAGCCATCACCACAGCGGAAGCAGCCTTTACAAAAATGGGTGAAAAATATGCCAAATCCAACAAGGTTTATCTCGCTGGGGAATTGTCGGATGAAAACGAGCCGATGATTTTGCGAGGAATTTCCTCTCATATTGAGGAGGGCGAAATTTCCGGAGCCCCAGTGGTGGTCTACGGGGATGAACCGATTGACATCGAAACCCGGTTTTATGGAAAATTTAACCCGGTGGCAACCCCTCTCATGCCCTTGGGGTATCTGGTTCCGCCCCAATGGAAGACCATCATCGGGCTGCTTGAGTTGCATGGAGTCAAAACCGAAGTGATGGCGGAAAGCCTGACGGACGAGTTTGAAACCTACCGGTTTTCCCAGGTTTCCTGGGAGGAAAAGCCATTCGAAGGACGGCACCTCTGTTCTTTTTCCACCCATCTTTCACATGAAATCCGGACCCTGCCCGAAGGCTCGGTTTTTGTGCCCATGAATCAGCCCGCCTCACGGGTGGCAATGAATCTGTTGGAACCACAGGGGGTGGATTCCCTGGTCAAATGGGGCTTTTTTGACACCATCTTTGAACAGAAAGAGGATTTTGAGGATTATGTCATGGAGCCGATTGCCCAAATGATGTACGAGGCGGACGAGGACCTGCGGGAGGAATTCCTGGCCCGGATTGAAACCGACGACGCTTTTGCAGAGGATTCCTATGCCCGATTGGCCTTCTTTTACCGCCGTTCGGGGTATTTCGAGCGGGATAAAAATGCCTATCCGATTGTCCGGGTGACCAAAAGACTGAAGGACTGAGGACTGAGGACTGAGGACCAATCAAGGACTGAGGACTGAGGACTGAGGACTGAGGACTGAGGACCAATCAAGGACTGAGGACTGAGGACTGAGGACTGAGGACTGAGGACTGAGGACTGAGGACTGAGGACCAATCAAGGACTGAGGATTGAGGACTGAGGATTGACATGTCTGTGTAGTCTTTTCGCCGCTCATTCTTTTTTCTATAAAAACCCTATGCACCTTGACCAACACAGAACCTGGAACAATAACAATCTCCCCTCAGTCCTCAGTCCTGGGTTTGTCCTCAGTCCTGAGTTTGTCCTCAGTCCTGGGTTTGTCCTCAGTCCTGGGTTTATCCTCAATTCCGGAAAGGCTGGGTTATGAAAAAGCGATTTGTGCTGGGATTACTTTTCTTCGGGTTGACTTTCCCAGGCGAGTTGGGAGCGGTTGGGGGCGGGCAACAGCATAAATCCGCCAAAAACGGAAAAGGGCAGTCACAGGCGTTGCAGGCCATTGCCACCATTCACGGTGGAACCGGCCCGTTTGCGGTGGCCGGGTATCGGATGGGGGCACGGGCACTCAAGGAAATCGGGGCCACCAAAGGGAGTTTTTCCCTGGAGGTGATTCATGCAGCCCCGGCGGAAGTCCAGTGGAGTTGCATGATTGACGGTTTGCAGGCTGCCACCGGCACCAGTCTGGGGAAACTCAATCTACGGTTTGAGCGGGCCCCGAAGGAAAACATGCGCAGTGTCGTGACCGACCGGGCCACTGGCAAACAGGTGGTTTTGGTTTTGAAAGAGAGCTTCTTGCAAAAATTCCTGAACACTCCGGTGGAAAAACTGTCCGATGTCGGAAAAACCGTGATGAACCTGCCGGATGATGATATTTTTCTGATTCAATCGTCCACCACGCCACACAAATAAAGCTCCGGCAGGCCCCCGGACTTTTGCCTAACGCACACCCTTCAAGATGATTTCCTGCTCCGGGTGTGCCGTCAACCAGCAAGCGGAATCTTTGATTCCCAATCTGAATCCATTTCCGATTTTGTTATGTCAGTACCTTTTGCGCTTTCGCCTGAGGTCAATCTCACCCAAATCCGGCACCTCGAACCGCTTTTGGACCGGTTGCAGGAAGCCTTGGCAGTGATTTGGGCCGATGGAACTTTGCTGTGGTGCAACCGGGCTCTGGCTGAGCTGGCTGGGGTGAACCGGGCGGATTTACCACAACCTGGCTTCTTCCCCTCGCCAATGGAGGCCGGTTTGGCGCGGGGAGGCACGTCCTTTCAGTGCCTCCGGCATCCACTTGTTGCCAGTGATGAAAAAGAAACCTGGCTGTTGACCTTCCAACCGGTAACGGTTCCCGAACCTCGGCATGAACCGGCTGACCTGTTCCGGAATCTGTTTGAACATGCACCGATTGGCATGTACCGGTCCACTCCCGACGGGCGTTTGTTGCTGGCCAATCAGGCGCTGGTTCACATGTTCGGGTATGACTCTTTTGATGAAATCCGGACTCGCAACCTGAACAACCCGGATGATTTTCAACTCGAATATGACCGGGCTGCCTTCCTGCGCCGATTGGAACAGCACGGCGAAATCCACGGCTTGAGCGCCGTCTGGCGGCGGCGGGACGGAACCCTGATTCATATCAATGAAAATGTTCGGGCCGTTCGGGGAGAAGACGGCACGCTCCTGTATTTGGAAGGTACGGTTGAGGACATCAGCGAGCGGAAAATCACCGAAGCCGCCCTGCGCAACCGCGAGACTTTTATCCGCACGGTGTTGGATTCATTGGTTTCAAGTGTCATGGTGCTGGACCGTGAAGGCCGGATTTTGACCTATAACCGCGCCTGGGAGGAACTGGTCAAACAACATCGGCTGGCACCGGCCTTTCTGACTCCGGGAGCCGACTATCTTGCCATCCTGCGCCAAACAACCACGGGAAACCCAACCGCCGAACGGGAGTTTGCCGACCGGGTGGAGCAGGTGCTGGAAGGCGCGTCCTTTGGCTGCACGCTCGAATACAAACTCAACCAGGAGCAACCGGACAACTGGTTTGGCATGCGGGTGATGCCGCTGCAACAGGAAGCCGGTGGGGTGGTGATTACCCATACCAATACCACCGACCGCAAACAGGCCGAGGAACTGATGCGGCTGGCGCACAATACGGCCATTGAAGCAGCCCGCACCAAGTCGCAGTTTCTGGCCAACATGAGCCACGAAATCCGGACCCCGCTCAATGGGGTGATTGGGATGACGCACCTGCTGATGGGGACCTCCCTCGATGCGGAACAGTCGGATTTTGTCGAGACCATTCAGCAATGTGGGGATGCGCTGCTTTCCATCATCAATGACATCCTTGATTTTTCGAAACTTGAAGCCGGAAAAATGAAAATCGAGGTCATCGAGTTTGATTTCATCGGGCTGTTTGAACGGCTCTACCGGCTTTTTCAGGAGCGGACCCGTTCCAAGGCGATTGCTTTTTCCTATCATATTGACCCTGATTTGCCGGGCATTCTGGTCGGCGACCCGGCCCGTCTGCGGCAGATTCTGATGAATCTGGTGAGTAATGCCATTAAATTCACCGAACGCGGTTCGGTAACGTTTGCGGCTTACAAAAAAGCAGAAACGGAAACCGCCATAACGGTCCGGTTTGAGGTTCAGGACACCGGCATCGGCATTCCGGCGGAGATTTGCCATCATTTGTTCCAGCCCTTTGCCCAGGCCGACGATTCCACCACCCGGCGGTTTGGCGGGACCGGGCTGGGGCTGGCCATTTGTAAGGAACTGACCGAAATGATGGGGGGCACCATCGGCGTCGAAAGCGAAGTCGGAGTGGGCAGTACCTTTTGGCTGACGCTTGACTTTCAGAAATACAATCAATCCACCGATTCCTTTGAAAGCGAATTGAAGCTCCCGCCGGGAGTCCGTTTGCTGGTGGTGGATGACAATTCCACCAACCGCGACATTCTCTGCCGCCAGGTTCAAGGCTGGAAGCTGTTTTGTGAAAGCGTCGGTTCGGGGACACAGGCCCTCGAAACCCTCCGCCATGCGGTTGAGGGGGGCAATCCCTATCATTTTGTCCTGCTGGACATGCTCATGCCCGAAATGGACGGGATGGAACTGGCCCGCCGGATTAAAAGCGAAGCCGCCTTGGCTGATACCCTGCTGGTCATGTTGACCTCGTTCAGCCGTCGGGGGCATGGTGAGGAAGCGCTCCAGGCAGGTATTTCGGCCTATTTGAGTAAACCCGTCAGTTCCCGGCAGCTTTATCGAGGTTTGGTCAAGGTGTGGTTTGAGCGTGGCGGTGGTGAGACGGGTTTGGTCACCCGCTACGAATTGGGTGAAACCGGAGAGCGACCATTGCCGGAAAAAGGGTTCCGGGTCTTGCTGGTTGAAGACAGCGACATCAATCAGGCGGTGGCCAAGGGAATGCTGGAACGCCTTGGTTGTCAGGTCGAGGTGGCTTCCAATGGGCTCAAAGCCTTGAATCTGTTGCAGTCCACCTCCTTTGACCTGATTTTCATGGATTGCCAGATGCCGGTCATGGACGGGTTTGAGACGACCGGAACCATCCGGGAACGGGAGACCGGAACTGACCGCCATATTCCCATTGTGGCGTTGACGGCCAGCGCTATGCCGGGGGACCGGGAACAATGTCTGGCTGCCGGCATGGATGATTACATCAGTAAACCTTTCAAACCAGAGGCTTTTGCGGATATGTTGCACCGTTGGGCACAACACCGCCAGCCCCAGCCCGTGGCCCATGCGGCAGCGCCAGTGCCCTCACTTGAGCTGGAACCCGAAACAGAAATCCAAACTCTGGAGCCAACCCCGGTGATTGAGGAAACCGCCTTTGAACAGATTGAGTATTTGGCCAACGGAGATGACAGCTTTGTGGTTTCCATTCTGAATTCCTTTTACAAAGGAATGATTGACAGCCTTCAGTTGGCCCAAAATTCTCTGGCTGCAAATGACCGGGACCAATTGCGCCGCGCTGCCCATAAAATGAAAGGCAATGCCTATAGCGTAGGGGCTGCGCGAATTGCCGAGATTACCAAAGTCATGGAGGCCACCGCCCTCCAGGAAACCACGGCCCAAATAACCATTTGGATGGAAAAACTGCGGGGTGCCATCACTGAATATGAACAGGCCGTCACTGCCCGTCTGGGAGGCAACGACACATGGCTGAAGATGTAGCCAAAGCTCACGAATGGCATGAAAAAGGCAAAATTCTGGTGGTGGATGATAACGCCACCAACCTGGAATTGCTGTCGAGCATATTGGTGGGTCGCGGATATGGCGTCAAAGCGGCTGTCAGTGGCAAGCGGGCGCTGGCATTGATTTCCGGGTTTCAGCCGGATTTGATTATGCTCGACATCAATATGCCCGAAATGGACGGGTACGAATGTTGCGCCCAGCTCAAGGCAAATCCGGAAACCAGCCGGATTCCGGTGATTTTCCTGAGCGCCCTGGACCAGCCGATGGATAAGGTCAAAGCCTTCAAGGTCGGCGGGGTGGATTACATCACCAAACCGTTTCATTTCATGGAGGTGCTGGCCCGGATTGAAACCCACCTCAAAATTGCCCGCCTGCAACGGGAAATGGAACGGAAAAATGCCGAACTGGCCAAGAAAAATGAGGATTTGATACAGGCCAACAGCCGGGCCGACCGGATTTTTTCCCTTCTTTCGGATGTTTTGCCCGGAACGGTTCTGGATGGAAAATACCGTCTGGAGCAAAAGGTTGGAACGGGCGGTTTCGGGACGGTATACCAAGCCGTCCACACCAACCTGAACCGTCCGGTAGCTGTAAAAATATTTCAACCTCCGCCCGGCACAAAACCTGAAGAGGAGTTGGAGCGCTTTCGCCTGGAAGGGATTTCGGCCTGCCGGGTCAACCATCCGAATGCGATTTCCGTGCTTGATTCAGGGGTTTCACCCGAAGGAATCGCCTATCTGGTGATGGAGTTGCTGGAAGGGCATACCCTCTTTCAGGAACTAAAGGAAAAACGGTTCCTGACCCCAGACCGGTGTTCCCAAATCATTTTGCCAATTTGTGAAGTGCTCCAGGTGGCCCATGCCGCCGGAATTGTCCATCGTGACATTAAGCCCGAAAATATATTCCTGCATACCACCAGTGAAGGTGAAGAAGTGGTCAAACTGCTTGATTTTGGCATTGCCAAACTGTTGGGTGACTCTGGCGGAAGCGAAGGTCCGGCTTTGACCATGGGGAAAATTGTCGGCACGCCGTTGTACATGTCACCCGAACGGTTGAACAACAAACCCTATGATGGGCGGGCTGACATTTATAGCCTGGGGGTTTTACTGTACCGGTTGCTGACCGGCCATCTGCCCTTTGAATCCCCCGAAGGGGATGTCATGGCGGTTGCCGTCATGCACATTACAATGGAGCCGCCGCCCTTGCACCATTTTAACTCGCTGGCCCCAAAGGAACTGGAACCAGTGATTTGGCGCGCCCTGCGCAAAAATCCGGAACATCGGTCCACGGCTGCCGAGCTGGCGGCGGATTTTCGTATGGCCCTGACCCGCATTGATGAAAAAACCAAAGTCCCTCCGGCTGGAATTTCACTGCCGGCGGTCGTGGAGGTGGCAACGCTGGTTTCAGACACCGGGAAATTGAAAAAAGGGTCTTAGGAGGGGGGAAATTGGGGCACGATTGGTTTCATCGCGCTTTTGCCCATCTCTTCCTGTCAATTTGGAGAACCAAATGGTTTTTCCGAGCGCGATGAAACAAATCGCGCCACATTTCAAGCCTATGTTTCGTCGTGGGCGTCCTTTTCCCGTTCGTCCTTGAGTTTGAACGCATCCATCAAAATGCCATCCAGGGATGAATCAATCACCCGTTCCAGGCGGTTGCAGGTGTTTTCAATTTCAATCCGGACATTTTCCCAGGTCACAATTTCGTAGGCACTGAATTTACCTTCGATATTTTCATAAATGGCGTTGGTCATTTCCCCATTTTGAAAATACAGATACCCTACCCTCCCACTGGAATGAACTGTCAGCGAGCAGCTTTTCCGCTCCAGTTGCAGCAATTGTAAAAAACTGAACAGGGAAATACCCTCAATGATGCCTTTGGTAGATGGTTGCAGGGCTTTTTGGACATCCTGGGCAAAGGTCCGGAAATTGATTTTGACTTTATCAAAGTAGCGTAAGCCCCCGATTTTTTTGACCCGGTTTTCCACTTCATAGGAATGATACCCGGTCAACACAAAGAGGGGCATCGAAGGGAACGTGCGCAACAGGTAGGAAATCAATTCAAAGCCATCCATGACTGGCATTTGCAGGTCGGTGATGACCATATCCACTGCCTGGGAAGACAGAAGGCTGATGGCTTCCTCGCCATTTCCAGCCGTCAGGATGGTAAAATCGTTGCCGACCGACGAAAGCCCGCGCACCAGCAGCTTTCGCATCAAATCTTCATCGTCAACAACGAGGATTGTTTTCATACAGTTCAGGGCTCAGGGGCGAGGGTTCAGAGTTCAGGGTTCAGGGTTTTCGAATATCAGGAGATGTGAAGTTCCGTATGGGGCTTTCATTGTCAATTGTCCATTGTCAATTGTCCATTCAAAAAACCCTGAACCCTGAACCCTGAACTCTATTTGTTTTTCGTGCTGAAAGAATACACCAATCCCAGCGTCAGTGTATTCTGATTGTTTCTGAATTCGTCCAAACCAAAGGGGAAGTATTTCTTGTTTGAACGGTCATGACGATATTCCAGGCGGGCCAGCAGGCCACCCTTCATGGCATATTCCCCGGTCAGGGTGAATTCTTTCAGGGTTTGCCTGGTACCGGTCAGGAAGAAGGCTCCATCGTTATCCCGGAAGACCTCAAATCGGGGGGCAATGGCAATGTTGTCCGTAACCTGGAAGCGGGCGTATCCGGCAATGGCCGCCCAATGCACCTTGGCATTGTTGATCCGGTCCCATCCATAAATGTAATTGGTGGCCAGACCAATCTTGGGCGTGGCGTTCCACACGATGTTACCGTCAAACAGGTGCCGGTAATCTTCTTTGTTGTTGTTTTGTTCGGGGCCACCCGTGTAGTTATGGACAATTGTCAATTTGTCATTGGGTTTGACCGCCAACTGGGCAATAAATGTCCGTCTCCGGTTGTTTTCCACCACGTTATTCCAGCCATTGGTGAGGCCGGCCATGAAGGACACTTTGTCCGAAATCGGATAGGTTCCCTTGAAGCCAAAATGATAGTACGGGCCAAGGGTAAAGATAAACGCCCGTGAATAGTTCCAGTTGTCTTTCGATTCAATCAGTTCGAGGCCGGAATGGGTGACGAATTTTCCGGCATCAATTTGCAGCCCCTTGCCAACTGGTGCCAGATAGCTCAAATACGCCTGCTGGACGTTCCGGATGAAGCCCAGGCCGCCGGGTTCGGTGGCGTGATTGATTTCCGTGGTCGGGCCAAAGGCCAAATCCGTTCGGAAGCCGAGCCGGCTGTCAGCCGTCGGTTTCTTTTCCAGGTTCAGTTTGACCAGACTCAAGCTGAATTGGTTATGCCTCACGTCATAATTCCGCAGCGCCGTATCAAAAATCAGGTTGTCGGTGCTGTTGCGCGGATTGTTGAAGTTAAAGCTGTAATAGGCATCCACCAGGCCGGAAAATTCCCAGTCCTTCATAAAACCAGCCCAGGGGCCGGGGGTTGAGGCTGCCTGGGCATCCTGTGAAGGTTTGGCGGGGGCGGATGCTCCCAGGGTTCCTCCTGCTGTCGGTACCCCAGCCGCAGGCGGCGCTGACACCGCAACTGCTGCACTGGGAGCCGGTTGTGTCACCGTGACGGGTGCCGCCGCTGCTGCCTCACGCTCGTTTAATTTGGTTTCCAGGTCTTTGACCCGTGATTCCAGGTGTTGGAGCAGATACCGCATCCGTTCGAACTCCTCGGCTGAAATCTCTACGGTTTTTTTGGAGTTCGGGTCGGTTGCCGGGTCGGTTGTATTGGCAACAGCCCCCGCCACCGGCTTCAAGGTTGGTTGCTGGGCCAACACACCGGGACTTGCATTTCCCAAAATGAGCAATGCCAATGCAAGATGGAGGGTAACCCGAAATCTTTGATTCTTGTTTGAACTCATGTCTCACCTCACAACTAAAAATTGAAACAGCGTTTTCATGAAACACCCTCAAAAAACAAGGGCGGGACGGAAAGGGAGCGTGGCGGAAAACGTGTCAGGATGGAGCCTCAAAAATGACACGGGTTTCGGGTTTTGGGTTTCGGGTTTGAAAATCAAGGAAAGGGAAATGGTTGATTTGCTTCCCTGCCATATCCGCTGTTTTCAAACTCCAAACCCGCAACCTGAGAGGTTGTGCTCTTTTTCAAATTCCTGATTTTGCTTGGCGGCCAAAAGTTCAGCCGGTGCCTTCCGGGAAAGCCAACTGGTCCAAATCCGGAATCAGCAAAAGCGCGCCTTCCCATTCACAAATGGTTCGCAGGAACCGGCCCTGCACTGGCAGTTCACCGCGAAATGGTTGTGTGGCAAGGGGCAGGTTTTGCACTTTGGCATCCCGTTGGATGGGAATTCCCATCAGTTTTCTACCTTGGGCGGTGCGCACCACCAAGAGCCGGGGCGGAGCCGTCTGGTCCGGAAAATCAAACCCCAAAGCCAGGCTTAAATTGACCACGGGCAGTACGCCTTCACGCCAGCCGGCGACTCCGGAAATATAGTTTGGAGCAGTGGGAACCGGGGTTACCGGAAGCGGGTCGAGGATTTCGACTACTTGGGTCAGACTGACTCCGAACCGCAAGGCCAGTTCACTTTCAGAAAAGGGCACGGTGGTAAAATGAAACAGTTTGCCACCTTGCCCGGTGCCAGCTTCAGCCGTGCCCGGTGTTGCAGCCGGTGGGACCATTGCTTGCTTCTGGGGTGTGGCCTGGGGATGCAGGGAATCGGGTTTGATCACAAGGTGCAATCCGGATTCACAATGAAGTAGTTCGCCAAAGATGGGAGCCGCCGTATTTTGCACTACTTCAGGCAGGGGAAACCGGTTTTCCGGTTGAACTTCAATACTGCCCTGCAAATGGTCCACACAGATTCCCCACGGGGCAATTTGGGAATTCAGCAGAATAATCGGTCCGGTGGCCTCCGGGACTTCTTCCCCCTCAGCCAGCCGTTCCCGCAAATGCCAGATGGGGACGAGCCCGGCTCCGGTGGGCACAAATCCCAAACTGCCACGGGTTCGGGATTCCTGCTGGATCGCGTCGTTACCCAAAATGCCGCGCACATAGGCAATGTCGAGGCAGTAGGTTTGGCCGCCTGCAATCATTCGCACAAATTGGTTGGTTTGTTTGGGTTCCATGGAATTTCCGGGATTTGGGTTTTACATGCCGTTGGTGCGGCCAAATTTCTGCACGCGGTACAAAGTTCCGCTTTTAAGCGGTTTTAGCAAGAAACACACATATCGGCTTCAGGTTTTGGCCGGTTCCCCGGCATAGCTTTGCAGCAAACCCTCTGCAATCTGAACAGGCGGGCCGACCCGTTCCACGGCTCCGGCATCAATGGCGCTTTGCGGCATTCCATTGACCACGCAGGATTGAGCATCCTGAGCAAAGGTGTTTCCACCCCGCTCAAAAATGGCTTTCAACCCGCGACAACCATCCGAGCCCATTCCGGTCAGGATGACACCTTTGGCTCGTGAACCGTACAGAGCGGCCACAGATTCCATGGTGACATCCACCGAGGGCCGGTGACCGTTGATTTCCGGACCCTGGTCAAGTTTGATTTTGGAGTCGGCGGTGAGCCTCAGGTGATAGCCACCTGGCGCAATAAAGACCGTCCCGGACTCCAACACCTCGCCGTCCTGGGCTTCTCTGACATCCATGGGAACCCGCTGGTTCAACTGTGCCGCCAGTACTTTGGTGAACATCGAGAGCATATGTTGAACCACAATGACCGCCGCCGGAAAATCCGTCGGCAATTTTTCCAGCAGTTCCCGCAGGGCAATCGGCCCTCCGGTGGAGGCTCCAATCACAACCACACTTTTGGGGAGCGGCGTAAACTTCCGATAGGTTGGGCTGGAACGGGCCAGCGAACCAGTCGGAAGTCGCAATTGTGGGGCGGGCACGGATTCTTTGGAGGGCTGAAATTCGGAGGAGGCTTTGAAGTTCCGTTCCCGAATGGAGCGAATCACCCGCACCTGGGCCGCCGCCCGGACTTTCCCGATAATTTCCTTTTTGAGCAGTTCCGGGTCCGTATTGGCTCCCGGCAGATATTTGAGGACAAAATCAATGGCTCCGATTTCCAGGGCCTGCAACGTCGTGGCTGCGCCTTCGCGGTTCCCACCGGCAATCACAATGGCTGGAGTCGGACATTCGTACATAATGTGCGTCAAGGTTTCCAACCCGTTCATGCCTGGCATTTCCAGGTCCAGGGTCATCACGGAAGGTTTGAGAGCCTGCGCCAATTCGATGGCTTTGTGTCCGTTGAGGGCCGTGCCTGCCACTTTGATGTCCGGAACCGATTGGAGGAACGAAGTCAGCAACCGGCAGACAAACGGCGAATCATCCACCACCAACACACGAATGGGTTCGGCCATGAGGGTTATCCACCTCCGAGACCCGTCAGGCGGCGAATGACATTCAGCAAGGCTTCATCCTGGTATGGTTTGACCAGATATTCGGTGACACCCAGGTCAAAGGCTTTCTTGCGATGTTTGTCTCCGGCGCGTGAGGTCAGCATAACGATGGGTAACCGGTGGTAGAGCGGCTGCGAACGAAGGGTGGCGGTCAGTTCGTAACCGTCCATGCGGGGCATCTCCACATCCAATAACATCAAATCGGGCAACTCGTTGGTGCTTTGCAGGATTTCCAACGCCTCCAATCCATCCTTGGCGGTAATGGAAGTCCAGCCGGCGCTGCGAATGACGTTGGTCAACACCCGGCGGACACTCACCGAATCATCCACAATCAGAACCGTCAGAGTATTTTTGGCAACTTTGGTCGGGGTCGCCTGGCTGGAAACCCGACTCAGGCTGGGGGTAGTCGTGACGGATTCCCGCACCAGTTCGGCCAAATTCAGAATCACCACCACACTGCCATCACCCATCAGGGTGGCTCCGGTGACGGCCCGCACCCGGCGCAGCAGATTGCCCATGGTTTTGATGACCACTTCCCTGGCTTCCAGCAGGTGGTCAACCACCAGGGCTGCCTGTTGGTCGCCAATTTTGAAGAGCAGGGCCGGGGCGCGTTCCACCGTGGTATCAGCCGGACCGCGTAACCCGAGGGCGTCGCCCAGCCGAATCAACGGATAAATTTCGCGGCCTACTCGAATCACCGATTTGTGCCCGATTTGCTCAATATCATCAGTTGTGATGCGCAGAATCTGCGTGACTCCGGCCAGCGGAACGGCAAAGGTTTCCCCGTTGGCCTTCACCAGAATGACCCTGGTGGCAGCCAGTGTCATGGGCAGTCGGACCGTAAAGGTAATTCCTTTGCCGGGTTCCGAATAAATGCTGATGGTGCCCTTCATCTTGTTGATATTGGACTTGACCACATCCATGCCCACGCCCCGCCCGGAAATTTCGCTGATGGTGTCAGCCGTACTCAGTCCGTGGACAAAAATGAACGAATACAGGTCTTCATTGGGCATCCCGGCCAGTTCGGCCTCCGTGGCCAATCCCGCCTTGATGACTTTGGCCCGCAACTTGTCGGGGTCAATTCCGTTTCCGTCGTCACTGACGATAATCACAACCTGAGTTGCCTCGTAAAAGGCCCGGACCTTGATGGTGCCACGCAACGGTTTGCCCCGTTCGGCACGGATTTCAGGCCGCTCAATGCCATGGTCCACCGAATTCCGCAACAGATGCAAAAGCGGGTCGGTGATACCTTCCAGCGCGGTCTTGTCCAGTTCCACCTGTTCGCCGTCAATCAGGAAATCCACTTGTTTGTTGGCAGTGGTCGCGGTGGTTTTGACGGCGCGGGTGAGTTTGGCCGAAAGACTTCCGAGGGGAACTAGGCGCACCCGCATCAGTTTATCCTGAATTTCACTGGTCAACCGACTGAGGGACCCCAGGTAGCTTTCAAAATCGGTGATGGTGCCCCGGATATCCACTCCCACCGAGTTGACATCGCTGGTTGTTTCACTCAAGGCCCTGGTCAATAAATGGAATTCCGTGTAGCGATCAAACTCCAGCTCGTCAAATTCCTGTTGGTTCAGGGTAAACCGGTTGGTTCCGGTTGCCTGGGCCGGAATGGCCCGCCCCGGTTGCTGAGTCCGGCCTGTGAGGGCCAGGGTTTCATAATCGGTTTCAAATTTGGTTGAAATCCGCCGGAGCCGGTCCAGGCTGAATTTCAGTTCATCCACTTCCCGTATGAGTTCCCGGAAATACTGTTCAAACACTGACCGGTTGACGACCAGTTCGCTCACCATCCGGACCAGTTCGTCCAGCCGCTCAATCGGCACCCGAATCATGGGGGTGGTTGGGCCTCCCAACCGAATGGTCCGGGTATCCCGGTTTCGGTCATCGTCCTCTTCCAGTCCCAGATTTTCAGTGGTCGTCAGCGCGGTCGTCGCCGGAGCCGCCTGAACCCCTTCCATCATGGTCGTTTCACGGGGGCGAGCCGGTTCACTGACCGGTTGGGTTGGGAAGGCAACCGGTCCCTCCCGCAAGACAGGTTTGGCAGCCGCCTGATTCAGCAGGTTTGCATAGAGCTGGTAAAGCTGTTCGATTTTTTGGCCGGAACCAGCCATATCCACTTTGCCCTGGATAAGTCCTTCGAGCATATCCGAAGTGACAAACAGCAGGTTCAGGATTTCAGGCGTAACCTGCATTTCGGAATTATGCAGCTTGTCCAGTAAATCCTCCATCCGGTGGGCCACCTGACTGACTACCCGATAGCCCACCATGCCGGCGGCACCTTTGAGGGTATGGGCTGCCCGCCGGATTCCTTCCATCATTTCCAGATTGCCGGGGACATGCTCCAGGTCTCGGAGGTTATGGGAAATGGTGGTCAAGTGTTCATCAGCTTCCTGGAGGAAGATTTCAAACAATTCCGGGTCCACGTCATCCGGCACATGCAGAACCGGCACTGGGTGGTGGGTTGGCTCTGACGGAGGTTTGGAATCCGGAACTGACTTGAATTCCGAGGGGTGGGAGTATTCTCCCAACCCCTGAGGGACAATGGAGCGGTCTTCCATCAACTCATGAATGTCGGGCGGCTCAACCTCGACCGCCTGCGTGAAAGCCTGCTTAAACTGGGCAATCAAATGCTGGATTTTGTCGGCAAAACCGTGCTCCTCACCCTGGCTCCAAATCACGTCTTCCAGCACGGCGGCAGCCTGAAACAGCAGTTGAACCAGGTCCGGGTTCAACGTCATGGCTCCTTCCTGCACCTTGTCCAGCAGGTCCTGAATCTGGTTGGCCAATTGACTGGTGAGATGAAAGCCCACCAGCCCTGCTGCCCCTTTGAGCGTATGCGCTGCCCGGCGGACCTGTTTGACTCCTTCTTTGGCTTCCCGGTGTTCGTTAATCAGGCGTAATCCCTGGGAAATGTTTTGGACCAGTTCCCCAGCTTCCTGTAAATAAATTTCAATCAGTTCCGGGTCTTTGTCGTCACTAAACCCACCGGTGGGCTGAACCACCGGGGGGGGCGGCGCAACTGGCTGCGGTTCCGGAGGAAAAGCCGGAACTTCAAATTCAGTGGGAAATCCGATTTCCTCTGCTGGTGGCAGGTCAGCCAGCAGTCGTTCGATTTCCCTGGTATCATCGGCCAGCGGCAGGCCCTTCAAGCGGCGGTACTCACGCACCGTATCATCCAGAACGGAACGGTCATGTCGCTGACCGGCATTCAGGGCTTCCAGATACGCTTCCATTTGAGAGATGGTGCGGAACAGAAAATCCTCAACCTTGCGCGTCAGCCGCAGGTTTCCGGCAATCAACTCCTCCAGAATGTCCTCGGTAAAGAAAGCAATATGACTTAAGGGGCTGAGGCCCATCATGGCCGCCCCGCCTTTGATGCTATGAACATAACGCCTTGATTCGCGCAGAGCCGCAACCTGGTCCAGTTCGGTTTTGAAAAGCCGGACCCCTTCCAGAATCAAAGGCAGGTAGCTTTTGACTTCTTCTGTAAATGCTTCAAGCATTTCCTTGTCATAGTTCATGGAGAGCTACCTCAAGACTGTGAGCCAAACCAACCCGGATTGCTCACATTGGTTGAATCCTTATCCAGTTGAAGTGACCCGGAACAGGTGAACAACAGCCGGAAATCGGATAACTGGCCGGGAACTGCTTCCCTGTTTCCGGTCTGGTTTAGGTATTTCCCGGAAAATGTATTTCCGGAAACTGGACCACCTCCGGATAGGAGCGTTGGTACACCAACGTATTTTCAAGCCGAACCGTGCGCACCTCAGGCAATTTCAGACCAATCACTTCACCTGGTCCCAGCACCAGAAATCCGCCAGGGCTCAGTCGGGCACATAAATTTTTCACAATGTCCAGGCGAACTTCGGTTTTGAAATAAATCAGGGCATTCTGGCAAAAAATGACATCCTGCAACAATTTCGGATAGGTGTCCTGATCAATCAGATTAAAAAAAGAAAATGTCACCAGTTTGCGGACCGGTTCCGTGACCTCAAAAACCGGCTGCGGAATTTTGCTCACTTGGCGCAGATACCGTTCACGGTAAGCCGGAAACTCTGACCGCAGGGAAAACGATTTGTACCGGCCTGTCCGAGCCCGTTCCAGAACGCTTTCGCTGATATCGGAACCCACCACCTCCAGCCGGAAAACGGTGGGGGGAATTTTTTCCAGGGCCGCCATGGCCAGCGAATAGGCTTCCTCACCAGTGGAACACGCTGCGCTCCAGAGCCTGAAAGCAGACTCGTTGCGGGCGGTCTTTTCCCGGAGCAAGGTGGGGAAAATATGGGTATGCAAGGCTTCGAACGATGGTGCATGACGGAAAAAACAGGTTTCGTGATTGACCAGAATTTCGAGCAGATATTTCCATTCCGCCTCACCTTTTGGATTAAAGGCCACATACCGGTAATAATCCCCGTAACTGCTGAACCCCGTAGCTTCCAATCGTTCTGACAACCCACGTTTGAGGCTGTGAACCCGCGATTGTTCAAAATTGAGGCCGCACCGTTTTTCAATCAGGCCGGACCACAATTCCAAATCCAAGGGGGTCAAATCAGGTTGTTTGACAGGTGGTTTGGTCATGAGAACAAGGTTCAGGGTTTTGAATTGAGAATTGAGAATTGAGAATTGAGAATTGAGAATTGAGAATATTGAGAGCAGGCCCTCGTTTTATGTAACGGTCGCAGTGAGGAGGGTTTTCAATTCTCAATTCTCAATTCTCAATTCTTAATTCCTCAACTCGGCAGCTTAAAGGTACTCACCGAAGACCGCAGATTTTCCGTCAACTCAGCCAGACTCTTAATGGAAACTGTTGCTTGTTTCGTTCCGGCAGCGGTTTGCTGGGTGATTTCCGAAACATCGGCCATGGCGCGGGCAATGGCTTCAGAGCCTCGTGCCTGTTGTTTTGAAGCCAGTGAAATGGACTGAATCAGTTCCGCCAATCGGTTTGAAACGGTTTCAATTTCAGACAGGGCTTTGCCTGCTTCATTGGCCAGGGTTGAACCGGAGACCACCTCGCGGGTGGTTTCTTCCATGGCCGCGACGGCATCATTGGTTTCGCTTTGAACCGATTTAATCAGGGTGCTGATTCGTTTGGTGGCTTCGGCGGAGCGTTCGGCCAGTCGTTCGACTTCACCGGCCACCACGCCAAACCCGCGCCCGGCTTCGCCCGCCATGGCAGCCTGAATCGAAGCGTTCAAAGCCAGAATGCTGGTCCGGTCGGCAATGTCGCTGATGAGTTGGACGATTTCCCCGATTTCCTGCGAGCTTTCGCCCAGCCGTTTGATCCGTTTGGCCGTTTCCTGCACTTGTTGGCGAATGGCACCCATCCCCTGGATGGTTTTGCCCACCACTTCCGCGCCCTGGCGGGCATTGGTTCGGGCCTGTTCGGCCACGGTGGCGGAGAGAACGGCATTTTCCGACACCTGCTGAATGGAAACCGACATTTCGTCAATGGCGGCTGAGGTGTCAACAATTTGGGCGGCCTGGGCTTCGCTGCCGGTGGCCAGATGTTCGGCGGTGACCTGGACTTCGTTGGCGGCGGCGCTCACCTGAATGGTGGTTTCCTGCACATTGCTGATAACCCGGCGCAATTCACCGGTCATGAAGTTGAAAGAGTCAGCGATGGCTCCGGTGATATCCTCGCGGACTTCGGCATCAATCGTGAGGTCGCCTTCAGCCACTTTGCTGACTTCATCCAGCAGGTTCATGATGGCATACTGAATGCGTTCCTTTTCATCGCGCGACTGAATGAGCGAAACCGTGTTGTCGAGCAGGGTATTGAGGGCCGTAGCCATTTTGCCCAGTTCGTCGGTTCCCATCACTTCAGACCGGGCGGCGTAGTTCCCCTGGTCAATTTTGTCAAACACGGTGACAATCGCCGTGGTTTGGCGGGTAATGGCAATCGAAAAGATAACGGCAATCGTCAGCGCAATCAGGGCCCCCAGGGCCGCAATCAGGATGTTGGTCTGTTTTTGGGCTTTGTTCCGGTCCACCCGTTTTTGGATCAAATCGGTCAGATTCTTGAGGGATTCGTCATAAAAACGCATCACCTGGGTCAGTGATTCGGAACCGGAACTGAGCATGGAACCAGGATCCACATCAATTTGGACTGCTTTAATTAAACGCTGGTCGGCGGTGGTCAGAATCCCACTCATGGATTTGGCGGCATCGTTGAGTGGCGGGTCCATGCGAGCCTGCAAATTGGTATCGAGGGTGTTTTTATAGGCCACGCCATAGTTTCGTTTGTAGGCATCCAGATTGGCCTGGACCCGGCCAATACCCACCGAAAACTGGGCTTTTTCGTCAGGTGTAATGGCCTTTTTAAGCGCGACTCCTCCCCCCTTGGTATAGAGTCCGGAGAGGACTTCAGCCGTATCCGGCAGCCGCACAATCACGGCATCCATCAGGTAATACGAGTCCAAATCCGGATCGAGAATCAGGTTTGAGGTGTCACCCACCTGCGCAATCAACCCAATGGTATCTGCCACAAACTTGCTGTTTTTGTCATAGCAGTCGGTCGGATTTCCGTTGGACGCATCCTTGGCCGATTGCCACGAGCGTTTCAGATTGGACAGGCTATCGGAGGTTTTGAGCACCTGCCCCAGCTTTTCGCCCCCCTCCGTTTTTTCATCCAGGTCCTGAATGGATTTGAAATCAGCCTCCACGGAAGACTGGATTCCGGAAAGTTCGCCCCGCCGGTTGGCATCACCACTGGCAGCCAGAAAAGCAGCCGTGCGATGCTGGATGGCATGCATGAGCAGTGATTTGACCGGTCCCATGTACTGCGCCCCGTAAAGTTCCTTTTGGGAAAAGTCAATGGAAGTATCTTTTTCCTTCCAATAGGAACTCAGCACGATACCAAGCGGGATGATCATTACCAGAACGATCAGGGCCAGCTTCCAAAAGATTTTGATACTGCCGATCAGTTTGAACATGGGCACACGACTCCTTTTGGATGTTGTGAAAAGGCAAACCACGGTTGGAAAGGGGGATCAAGGCAGGGCTGTCTCACTCGTCAGGCCCCCTTATACAAGTCAAATATTGTGAAAGTTATGCGACTGACAGGTTTTTCCCGAAAAAAAGTGCAGGTTTTTTCGGTGCGCAGGTGAACCGGACAATGTACCGCCAACGGTACTAAGCCGCCTCAAACTGGCGGATTTCCGGTGACTGAAAGAACCGCTCCAAATCCAATACGACAACCATGCCGTTTTCCCGGTTGTACACCCCGCGCAGGAAGGAGGTGATTTTCCCCTCCAACAGGCGCGAAGGCGGTTGAATTTCTTCGGTGGGGATGGCTTCCAGCCCGTTGACCCGGTCCACAATCAAGCCAGTCAAGGCATCGTTTGACAGGCTGCGTGCCACCAGCAACCGCCCGCCAGTGGCGGCCTCTGAACCCGGCATTTCCAAAAAGGTCCGTAAATCAATAATGGCGAGAATATCCCCCCGCAAATTGGTCACGCCCAAAACCCAGGTCGGTACATTCGGAACCGGCGTCAGGCCGGGTACCCGATCCATTTCCAGAATATGCTGCAAGGGAACGGCGTAGCGGGTTCCGGCCAGGGTAAAAACAATGTGTTTTTCACCTGTCACCGTCTGGAACTTCATGGTTGCTCCAGTCGTGACCGGCCCATCAAGCAACTGGGTCTTGCCAGCCCGCATGACGGTATCAATTTCGGAAATCACCTGATCCAAACCAGGATAAGCGACGGGTTTCGCGCTTGCAGGTACAGGTACGGGAGCAGTTGAGCGGGCCGCTTGGCTGGCCACCGTAACTTTCAGAGGCGGAGGCGGCAGCGCCGGAGGCTCCGCTATCGGCACTGCCTTTTCCTGCATGCGTTCCGGTTGAGTGATGGCTTCAGGATGGGGCTGTTGTGTTCCGGCAAATTCGGCAACCGGGTCCCACGAGGGCATTTCCATCGGCATTTCGATTGCTTCGGATTCGGTTATGCCGGGGGCTGTGGCGCTTGGGCCGGGTCCCGTTTCCGCAAAGGCTTCCTCAGGTTCCCAGGAAGGCATTTCCATTGGCATTTCGATGGATGGCAGGAGTGGGTCGGGGACAGAGGAGGTACTTTCGTCCAAAGACTGCGATAAGATTGCTTCGGCAGGAACTGGCGGCAATGAGGGTTCCGGTACCGCATCCCCAAAAACGGCGACCGGATCCCATTCGGGAATTTCAATTGGCGCAGGCTCGGAAAGTTCAGGTGGTGCTGTCTCACTGGTTACGGAAGCGGCTGGAGTTTCCTCCGACGGTCCCCCCGGTCCGCCAGCTTCGGTATTGAGGTCGTTTGAATTCTGGTTTGATAATGCGTGATCTGTATCCGGACCATCCTGATTTATCATTTGGTTGCACCCTTTTCTCAACTCAGCCCCACTGCCCCAAGCGCAAAGATGATGGATTGAGGGTTAAATGTGACGGGCCACCACGTCCAACAGTTCCTGTTCCTTGAACGGTTTGGTGAGGTATTCGTCAGCGCCCTGTTTCAAACCCCACACCCGGTCAAATTCCTGGTTTTTGCTGGTACACATAATGATTTTGATGTCTTTGGTTGCCGGTGTGGTTTTGATTTGACGACAAACCTGAAATCCATTCTTTTTCGGCATGACCACATCCAGCAAAATCAAGTCGGGCCGTTCCTGGGCAATTTTCTGAATGGCTTCGTCGCCATCCACTGAAGTCATGACCTTGTATCCTTTTTTTTGCAAAGTCGAGACGATTAAATGCATTTCGGTTGGACTGTCATCCACCACCAAAACTGTCTTGGGCATAAATTCTCCTTGAAGGTTGAATGTTTGATTGGGAAGGCGGTCCTGCGGTCTTTTGACTCACCGACCAGACCCTGACTGCCTGCCCGAAATTGTGTTTGGATTGCCTCCGGCCAAACCCAATTTGACTGGGTCAGGCGGTGGAAACCTATTTTTTCAAATATTTTTCCACCCGTTGCAAAAGGTCGGCGGCTTCAAATGGTTTGGTAATATATTCAGTTGCTCCAGCCATTTTCCCCCGAATTTTGTCAAAAAAGCCATCTTTGCCGGATAGCATCAGAACATTGACGTGTTTGAGTTCCTTATTTGACTTGATGTCCTTACAAACTTTATAGCCGTCCGGTCCGGGCATGGTGATATCCAGCAATATCAGGTCCGGACGCAGCGTTTCCAGTTTCGCCAGGGCCTCGATGCCGTCTGCCGCTATTTCAACATTGTATCCGGCTTTTTCCAGAATTTTGGCGACCATTTTCCGGACCGTCATACTATCGTCCACCACCAGCACCGTCTGCATGGCCGGACTGGGCACATTGGGCACAGCGGGCGGGGTTTGAGCCGGAGCCGGGTCAGCCGGTCTGGATTCCAGCGGTGTCAAAGCTTTTGATACGACGGTGGGCGGTGCAGCCGGGAACGCGGAGGGCCGGGCTGGCTCGACGGACTCGGGCGACAGCGGCGACATGGCCCGTGAAATCACCGTGGGCGGTGCAACCGGGAACGCAGAGGGCCGGGCTGGCTCGAGGGACTCGGGCGACAGCGGCGACATGGCCCGTGAAATCACCGTGGGGGCTGCCCCTGGATAATTTGTCGGGGGACTCGGTGGCGGCGATGTGGTTGATTCGGCTGGACTCGGTGTGATGGCCTTGGAAACAACCGTTGGGGGGGCCATCAGGGGAGGGGGCGTTATGACCGGAACCTGGACCACAATTGTTGGGGCCGCCGTTGGTTGGGCCGGAGTTGGTGGTTGGGTGGATTCCTCAATCAAGCGACCGGATCCAAGTGGGGCAGACAGCACGACGGTGGGGGCGGCCCTGGGTGGTTCCTCCTGATGACCCGCAGTCTGGTCTGAAGTGCGGCTCGCCAGCTCATTGCCAATTCCGGCAGTAAAGGTCTTGAGCGGCTGCGTCACATATTGATTCGGAGGCAATATTGTGGTCGGAGGGGCTGGCGGCGGCGGAATCAAATCCACCATTGGGGCCTGGGGCGGTGATGTTTCGATCAAACCAAAATCAAGCAAAATGCTGTGATTTCCCTGGGTTGGTTGCGTCTCCTTAAATGGCAATTGGGACCGGCGCAGTAAAACCTCAAGGACCGCCTTGATTTCAGCGTCTTCCGGGTCAAGCAGTGAAGCCAGCCGAAAATGAGCAATTGCCCCTCCTGTCTGTTTGATGTTGAGATATCCGATGGCAATGGTTTTATGAACCTGAACCGTCAGTTCCCTTTGAGGTAAATCCTCCATTTTGCCAATCGCCCGGAGAATGGATTCGGTTGCCACACCGGTATTGGTGAGGATCACTTCCGGATCCCGCAACGAAAACATGGTCTTGCACTTGGGACATTGCAGCGGCAATGTCATCGCCGCATGTTCGCAAAAAGGGCAGGTCCAGCCCGGTGTAATGCGGGCCAACTGGGACTGGATTTTGAAGAGCCAGGCTTGAGCCTGCTGGTTGACGGGGTTGATGGCCAGGACTTTTTCCAGACAATCACGCGCTTCAAAGGGGGTTGAAGAAACCGTTGCCAGCCAAATCCAGGCCATTTCATTGCCCGGATCACCCTCTGTGACTTGGCGCAAGAGTTCCTGGGCGCGTGGTTTGTCACCGGCTTTGGCCGCTGCGACCCCTTGTTGTAAAAGGGCGGTCAGATTGGCTTGGGGTTTGGGTTTTTCAACGTCTACCATAGTGAATCTCGATTGGTTTGGGCCTTGGACTTCGGTTTGCGCGTCTGAAAAAAAAGGCAGACCGGGTTTCCCATAAGGTTCCAAAAACTCAAAACTCAAAACTCAAAACTCAAATTGTGGTTCTCTCGCTTCCTCATCTTTCATTTTGAAGGCATCCATCAAAATGGCATCCAATGAATCGGTCACAACCCGATTTTGGGAACGGCAAATATTGTCGATTTCGATTTTAGGGTCTTCCCAGGTGACAATTTCATAGGCACTGAACTTGCCTTCTATATTCTCATAAACGGCGTTGATCAATTCACCTCCCAGAAAATACAGAAACCCTTTGCGTCCGCTGGATTTGATTGTAAGGGAGCAGGTTTTGCGCTCCAGATGAAGCAATTGGAGGAAACTGAAGAGTGTAATCCCTTCGATATGTCCTTTGGTGGAAGACATGAGTAAAGACTGAAGTTCAGCCACAAACGCATTGAAATCAATGGTTGATTTATTAACGCAGCGAACGGTTCCCTGCAACCGGGATCCGATTTCCTCAGTTTTGCACCCAGTTAAAACAACCACCGGTAACGTATGGAAGTTGTGCATAAGATATGTGATCAGCTCAAATCCATCCATGACTGGCATTTGCAAGTCGGTAATAACCAGATCAACCGGATTGGAACTGAGAATATCAATGGCCTCTTCACCATGACCAGCAGTCAGCAGGCGGAATTCATCTGCATAAGCCGAGAGTCGTTTGGCCAGAATTTTCAAAATCAGTTTTTCGTCATCGACAGCGAGAATGGTCTTCATTGCCATGCCCTTTGCCATGCCTGCTCAAACAGCCACGAACCCGAAAGGCTCGGTTTGGGGAGGTAACGGAACATTGGTGGTGGTGGGTTGTCTCACCCGTAATTTGGGTTTGGCGTTTGGGGTTTCCGTTTTTGTTGTGCCTGGGCACTTTGAATAATTTTTAGGAAACAGAAAATTCCCATACCAAACGGTATGTAACAGAAAGTTATTACAAAATTATTGTCTCGATATGTTTTGGTTGGCTGAAAGAAACGCAAGATTACACTTTTTTGAGGAAATCACGCAACGGGTTGGTCTAAAAAAGGATTGACGGCTGAGAACTGGGGCTGAGGACATCATCCGGGAACGAATCGGGATTTGACTGCAGAACCGGACCGGTTCCAAATGGTTATGGATTGTTTGGCGGAACCAAAACCCAGTCCACAGCCTTCAAAAAGTCTTGCGCCCTCTGAAAAAAGCTCTCTGTTTGGAGAATGTCAGAGTTTCAGATTCCACAACATGGAAAATGAGCCGGAGGTGGTGGAATCGGTCGCCACCGACAAGGGCAATTGGATGCCAAAAACCGTGATGTCGTCCCGTTGCGGTTCCTTTCCCTGAAAGGTCTGGAGGTTTTCCAACAGGATGCGTTTTTGCTCGTACATCGGCAAGCCGGAGGTTTCCCATAACAGTTCTTTCAAACGACGGGAACCGAGCCGTTCACTGTCCGGGTTGGATTGGTCAGAAAAACCGTCTGTTGTCAAAAAAACCTGAACCGACTCGTCATAGGGGATTTCCACATTGTGAAACATCCGGCTTTCATCCCGTTGTTTGCCTCCGACTGTTTTGCGGGAACCTTTGATTTCGACCAGTTCCTGTTTTTTACGACCTTTGGTTTCAATCAACAGCAGCGGGCGACGGGCCCCGGCAAAGGTAATGGTGGTTTCGTCAAACCGGCACAAACAGACATCCATGCCGTCCTGGGCGCTGGAGGTGTTGGTGTTTTGCCCCAAGGCTGACTGTACCCCGTCATGCAGGTGTTCGAGGATCAGTGCCGGATCATAGATTTTCTTTTCCCCTACAATCTGGTTCAACAAGGTGCTGCCAATCATGGACATGAATGCCCCTGGCACGCCATGCCCGGTGCAGTCTGCCACCGCGACGAAAACCGTCATGGACAGTTCGTTCTTGACCAGATACATCCAGTAAAAATCACCTGAAACGATGTCCTTGGGGCGATAAATCAACAGATAGTCATTGAGCACCGTATCCAAAAAGGTTCGATGGGGCAAAATCGCCTGCTGGATCCGCTCCGCGTACCGGATACTGTCCAAAATTTGCTTGTTTTTTTCTTCAATGAAATCACGTTGCCGGACCAGTTCGTCATGAAGCCGTTTTTTCTCCAGACAGGCTGAAATCCGGGCCTTGAGCAGCATGGCATTAAAGGGCTTCAGCAGGTAATCCTCAGCCCCCATTTCAATACAGCGGATGACACTGGTCATTTCTTCCAGCCCGGAAATCATGATGACTGGAACATGGCGCAAATTGGGGTCGGCCTTGAGGGCGGCTAATACTTCATAGCCATCCATTTCCGGCATGACAATATCGAGCAAAATAATATCAAACGGCTGACTGGCTGCCACTGCCAGAGCCTGCCGACCATGTTCTGCCGGAACCACCACATGGCCATCGCCGGTCAGCAATTTGGACAAAACGAAACGGTTGATCCGACTGTCATCCACAATCAGAATCGTGCCAGTAAACTGTACGGTTTGACCATCAAGAGGAAGTAGAGTGGGCGGTTCGGGCATAGCGATGAAATGACAGGCCAAAACAGGTTGGTGCCAATCTGATTTCGGATTGAGAATTGGGATGAACCTTGAGATAACGGGAATCGCTAAAATAGACTACCGTGCAACCGAAATCAACGAGTCGGTCTCGGTTATGGAGGATCGGAACAACCGTTGATTTCGCTTTCGTGGCGGCGGGGTAGCGTGTAGGATGGCATCAATTTTGGTTCCCAACAATCCGTTTGGCGAAATCAGATCATTATTTTTCTTGCCGCAATTTGTCCTGAAATTATGCTAAATCTTTTGGTTGTTTGCCTTTGTGGCTTTTTGGGCAGTCTGGCCACGCCTCAATCCGCTGACATCGAAGCCCGTCTCCGGGCTCAAGCAATTTCCGGGGCGGAGCCCGATGGTTCCGGCAAACCCTCTTCCTGGGGGCAATGGTTGCAAGTCGAAATCCCCTTTCAAATGGGGCGTCTGGCGGTCCTGTTTTTGCTCGGCTGTGGCTCCGGCCTGATAGGTCAGTTTTTGTTTGAAGGCGCACTGCTGACCGGCACGGTTCGGTATGTGTGGCTGTATGTCGCTTTGTTTGTCTGTCTGCTGTATTTCGGTGCCGGTGTGTGGGGGCGGCTCGCCCAAGCCCGATTGGCCTGGCTGGAGCAGGCAAAAATCGTGAAATTCGGCACCACGGTGCTCAAGGCGTTGCCGGTGGGCCTGAGAAACCTGGTGCTCGGCTGGCTGGCTGGTTTTTTCCCGGACCGTTTTTCGCTGGCGTTTCTCCTGCTGGCCTTGGTGACCTGGGACGTGACCAAAGCAGGGGTCTTGATGGCCGGGTTTGGCCTCAGCGTTCTGGCCGGTACCTTGTTGATGGGGTTCCGCCCTTCTGACATCCTGCGGCAATTGGGAAATCGCCTGGCTGCAACCAGTGTGCTGGGTTTCTCGCTGTATCTGGTGTTGCTCTTTTTGGGCTTCTCCTTTGAGAACGGGGAATTCGGACTTTCTTCCGGCGAGCATTCCAACCATGCGGTTTCGGCTGACAGTTCGGTGGTCATGCTGAATACTCCGGTGGCTGACTTTTCGGTGACGGACCTGGAGGGCAAACCGCAAACCCTTTCCGCCTACAAAGGGAAAACCGTGGTGTTGGTCACAGTTGGAACCCACTGTCCATGTGTGGAATCCTATCGCAACCGATTGAATGTGCTGGCTAACAATTATCGCAGCCGGGATGTGGTTTTTCTGGGTTTCAATTCAAATGCCAACGAGCCGGACGCTGCCATTCGCAAACACCTGGCCGTCAAACCGCTGGCCTTTCCTGTGATTGCCGACACCGACCAAAAACTAGCTGAAAAACTTGCTTCGGCTTGTATGACGGAAACCTATCTGATTGATGCGCAAGGCGTCTTGCGTTATCACGGACGGATTGACGACAATATTTACCATCCTGAAAAAGTAACGGAAACCACGCTCCAGAATGCCCTCGAAGATGTGTTGCAGGGAAAACCGGTCAGGGTTTCCTGCCGGCCTGCTCTGGGATGTGCGATTGTGCGGAGGCAGAACGAACTGCCCTTGCCGCCAAAACAACAAGCCGGTTGAATCACTTCTTCCGGTCTTTGGAAAAGAGGAACCTATGCAGACAACCCGATTTTTTCCTGTCAATTTTGTGAACCTGTTTTCCTGTCTGGCCTTGCTGGGGCTGGGAATTCTGTTTGGGGACACGGCTCCGGTCCTCGCCCAGCGGGGGGTCCCACCGGGAACCCAAATGAAAGTCAGACTGGAAACCCAGGTTGATTCCAAAACCGCCCGCGAGGGTGACCGCTTTCGGGCGGTGGTGCTGAATCCTTCGGAGTATGCCGACGCAACCCTGGAAGGCCATGTTTCGTTGGCCCGCAAATCCGGCAAAATCAAAGGACAAACCGTTTTGAATCTGGTCTTTGACCGGATTCAGTTCCGCTCCGGCGGTTCCGACCCGTTACGGGGTCAGGTGGTCAAGGTTTACGGGGAAAAGTCAGTCAAACAGGTGGACGCTGAAGGCAACCTGAAAACCGGCAGCCGGGGTTCTTCCACCGCCAAACGAACTGCTGGGGGCGCAGCCGGTGGTGCCATCCTGGGAGCCATTATTGGCGGCGGCAAAGGGGCGGCCATTGGTGCCGGTGTCGGAGCCGGAGCCGGAGCCGGTTCGAATGTCATCCGGGATAGTGACCGGATCAAGCTCGAACCCGGTACCGAAATGTTGATTCGAATTACCCGTTGAGAGGGTTCAGCCCGACATTATTGAATGGGTTTTCTCACCGCAGAGGCGCAGAGAACCGCAGAGTTTAGCGCAGAGATCAAAACCAACACTCTGCGAAATCTCTGCGGTTCTCTGCGCCTCTGCGGTGAGAAATGTCTTTTCAGACCGAAAGGAAAAATATGGCACTGGTTTGGCATCGGTTTCGGTTTCGGCGGTGGCTGTTTCATTTCACCGTTGGTTTCGTACTGTTCACGCAAATGGCTGGGGCGGTTCCGGTGGAATCCGACCCGCCGCAAAACGCCCCTGCCCCTCATAAAAATTTAACGGTCGGATTGGTGCTGAGCGGCGGCGGTGCTCGCGGACTGGCTCATATCGGTGTCCTCAAATGGTTTGAAGAGAACCGAATTCCGGTGGATTATCTTTCGGGCACCAGCATGGGCGGTCTGGTGGGGGGCATGTATTCGATGGGAATGACTCCGGACCAGATGCAGAAATTCATGAATTCCGTGAACTGGAACGAAACCTTTAGCGCCGGACCGACCTTTGACCAGCTTTCCTATCGCCGCAAAGAGGATAAACGGAACTTTCAGGTTGATTTGGAAATGGGGGTTCGCAAAGGGGTCAGATTGCCGACGGGGGTTAGTTCGGCCCATTACATCGGGCTCATGATTGACCGGTTGACCCTTCCTTATGGCGGGCTCAAATCCTTTGACGATTTGCCGATTCCGTTTCGCTGTCTGGCCACGGACTTTGTGGCAGCCAAACCCGTAGTCCTCAAGGATGGCCGTCTGGCCACGGCCATGCGAGCCACCATGTCCATTCCCGGCCTCTTCCCGCCGGTTGAACGGGAAGGGAAAACCCTGGTGGATGGTGCCCTGCTCAATAACATTCCCACCACTGCGATGAAAGAGCTGAAACCAGATATCACGATTGCTGTGGATGTCGGGACACCGCTAGGGAGTGAAAATTCCGTTCAGTCGCTGTTTGGTATCGTGCAGCAGTCCCTGACCATCATGACGATTGACAATGACCGGCGTAATCTGCGACTGGCGGATGTCATTATTGCGCCGGAATTGGGTGAACTGTCCCTGTTGGACTTTTCCGCCATTGATAAGGCGATTGAGATTGGCTACAAGGCGGCGGCTGAAAAAGGCGAACTGCTCCGCAAATTCGCCCTCGACCCGGCTGATTGGGAAACTCATCTGGCGACCCGCTCCGCGCGGCGCAAAACCGCCGTTCCGGTGCCGCAAAAAATTGAAGTCGCAGGCGTCAATGAAGATGCCCAAATCAAAATCGAGGAGGAATTGCAGGATTTTGCCGGCAAGCCCTTGGACCTGGCTGGTTTGGAAACCCGGTTGACCAGTTTTACCGGTGAAGGCCGGTATGCCTCCCTGGATTACGAGGTCACTGAAAACCGGCAGCAACAACCGGTTTTGCGGATTCGGGTCCGGGAAAAAACACATGCCCCGCCAACCCTCAATTTCAGTTTGCTGATAGACGGAGATGACATCAGTGCTTTCCGGTTTGCGGTCGGTGGTCGCCTCACGATTTATGACCAGCTCAAGTATGGCTCGGAATGGCGCAACGACCTCCGGGTGGGGTTCAGTTCGTTTCTTCGGTCCGAGTTTTTATATCCCCTCAGCCAAAAGGGTTGGTTTGTTGCGCCGCGCCTGTTTTACACCCGTGGCGAAGAGGGGGTGTTTGTCGGTGGGCAACGGCTTTCTCAATTTCAGATAAACCGAATTGGATTTGGCGGTGACCTGGTGCGGTTGTACCGCAACAGTGAATTGCGGTTTGGGTATGAAATCCAGCGGATTGATGCGGATTTAACGACCGGACAGAGGCCGGACCAGCCTTTGAACGGGTTGGTTGACTTCGCCCGACTCCGCTATGTCTATGACAAACAAAACAGTGCCACCGTTCCCACTGCGGGGCTCCGGTTGGCCAGTGAAGGCCGGGTTGTGTTTAACAGCCCTGGTGATAGGTCCAGTTTTCCCCAAGTGGAGGCAACAGCCTCCTACTATAAGCCGATTCAGGAAAATGCCTCGCTGTTCCTTTCAGGACTCTTTGGAACGACTTTCAACAAAGATGCTGCGCCATTTCAACGGTTTACCCTGGGCGGCCCCTTCCGCTTGGGGGCGTATGGCCGGGACGAATTTCGCGGGAATCACGCATTTCTGGCAACCCTTGGGTATCAACGGGAAATCTACAAACTGCCGCCGCTTTTCGGTACCAAGGTGTACGGAGTCGGCTGGTATGACATCGGCGGAGCCTATCGTGAATTCACGGCTCCGCTCTATCGCCAACAAATCTCAGCAGGCTTTATCGCCGATACCAAATTGGGGCCATTTTCACTGATTGGTGCCATCGGAGAAGGCGGTCGAGGCAAAGTCTATTTTTCAATTGGACGAACGTTCTAACCTTTGTAGGAGTGAGGACTGAGAACCAATCCAGGACTGAGGACTGAGGACTGAGTTTAAGAAATTCACTGGTGCTCCAAATGAACCCACCGGATTTGAATACCGGAAACCGGATTTTCAACCATTCGGCCAGAGAAAAAAACACTCAGTCCTCAGTCCTCAGTCCTCAGTCCTTCAAAAATTTATGAATTCCACCCGTCGTCAATTTCTTACCTTGTGCGGGGCCGCTGCATTCGGCTCTGTATTTTCCCTTGAGGGCAATGGCTTGGGGTTCGGGCAGGAACTCGAAACTCCTCTTCATCTGCGGGCCGGTCGCCCCAAATATGTATACCTCTCCTTTTTGCAGGACAATTCCAACCGGCTGTACCTTTCCGGTTGGGATGGGTTTGTGTGGAGTGCGCCGGAGCGGATACCGGAAGCAGACAGCAACGCCACACCGGCCCTTTGCACCTTTCAGAAACAGCCGTTCGTGGCTTACAAAGGAGTCTCCTCCAATCGGATTTTCTTCCGGATTCGCACTGGCGGCGGCTGGACTCAGGAAAAGGAAGTTCCGGATGCTCAAACCAGTGCCCAGCCGGCCTTGCTTGAATATGGCGCGCAGGTCTTTCTTTCCTATCGGGGCGTTGACAGCAAGCAGGTGTATTTCAGGTTGTATGACGGAACCAACTGGTCAAAAGAACAGGAACTGAAGGATTCCGGTTCCAGTGACGGCCCGGCACTGACCTTGTGCAACAACCGGTTGATGATTGGCTATCGCGGAGAGGATTCGACCAAAATCTATACCCGGCTGCTGGAAAACGGCACCTGGAGCCGCGAGCAGGAAATTCCAGGTTCCAACAGCGGAGTGGCTCCGAGTCTGGTGTGCCACCAGAAAACCGTGTTTGTGGCATATCGGGGAAATTCCACTTCCCGGTTGTACTGGCGAAAACTGGAGGGAACGGGCTGGAGTCCGGAAACCGAAATCCCCTCAGCCGAAAGTTCCGACGGCCCCTCTTTGTTCAGACTGGGCAAAAATCTGTACGTTGGCTATAAAGGCCGGTCGAGCAGCTTTATGTACATCCGTCGGTTTGATGGCACCAATTTCGGGATTGAAACCAGAATTCCCGACAGTCTGCGAACCGATGTCGGCCCGGTTTTTGGAAACTGAAGCCATTTGCGATTTGCGATTTTTCATGTGCCATTTTTTTGCATCCGGTTCGGTGAACTTTCTGCCGAGCAAATCTCAGTTGAGAATTTGCTTTGTCTTATTTTGTTCTGAACGGCAAATCGCAAATCGCAAATCGCAAATCACAAATCGCAAATCGGCTCTCATTTAACCGTCAAGGGGCCGCCGCCCACAGCCACGCCCGTATTTCCGGCGGCATCCCGTGCCACAATCAGAAAAGCCCCAACTTTGGTTCGCGGGAGGCTGAGAGCCGCTTCCCAGGTGAATTGGGTGGTTTGGCCTGACAGCCCGGAAACAATCGGGGTGTTGAAATTCTGGCCGTCACGGGCAAAGGCCAGTTCATGTGAAACCACCCCGATATTATCATTTGATTTCCAGGAAATGACGACTTTGGGATCCTTGGCCCGCACAACCTTGGTTTTGGAGGCTGTGATGTCAAACACATTCGGTTTTTCTGTATCCGGTTTTTGCGGCGGCACAATCGTAAAGATGCCGGATTGACCAATTCCCACATTACCGGCGGCATCACGGGCGGAAACGGTGATTTGGGCACTGGTGACGGCGGTATTTTCCGGAATGGTCCAGACAAAACTTTGGGCGGTGCCCGCCAGACCATCCGCAATATTTTCCTTCCCGGCATTGTTGGTCAGGTCAATCTGATGGGCAACTACTCCCACATTATCGCTTGAGGTCCAGACAATCAGGGCCTGGGTTCCTTTTTTCGATTCAAAAGAATTGCCTGCCATGGGAGCAATGACCCGCACCACCGGTTTTTCGGTTTCAGCCGGAGGAGGCGCGACAACGGTAAAGGTGCCTGAGGTTCCGGTTCCCACATTTCCGGTGGCGTCGGCGGCTTCAACCGTGATTTTGCCCTCGATATAGGCATCGTTGCGGGCGACAATCAGGCCAAACGAGGCAATGTTGCCCGGCAAACCGGTGGCCACGGTATCCACAAAGGGCACGCCGGCCCGAATGCCGGTCAGTCTCAGGTTATGGGAAACCACGCCGATATTGTCCTTGGAAACCCAAACCACGTTTACCCTGGCACCACTGGCGGAATCCACTTTCAAGCCGGTCACCGGTTCAATCACCGTCACGGTGGGCCGGATAAAGTCAGGTGCGCCCAGTACGTCCAGCGTGCGGGAAAATTCTGAGGTTTCTCCGTCAACGGTAAAGGTTCCGGTCACCCAGGCCACTTTGTCAGTTTTGGAAGCCGGTATCGTGGCGGTGAATTCACCGGTTTTCACATCAAAGGAACTGAGAAAAACGCCGTATCCATAACCGTTCGGGTCAAACTCGGAGGCCGTCGGGTTGGCTGGCCGCAAGGAGGAGAACAATTCAAGCTTGCCGGTTCCCTGCACCCGGCCTTTGACCACAATGGTCTTATCTGCTGCGTTATAGACCGCCGAGGACAACATCGGCGAAGGTCGCAGTGAATTTGGACCCGATGTCGGAATCAAGGCCAGATTGGGCTGATAGGTGCCATTCAGCAAATCCTGCAACGAATCCATAAAACCAATGGCCGGTCCTTGAATCTCGCGGAAATTGTTTTGCGAAATAAGCACTTTCAAAGAGGAAAACCCAAACGGATTGGGCACAATCGCCACGGCAAAAATCTGCCCGGCGTCAAGCAGCTTGCTGGTGACAGCCACCCCGGCCCGCGAACAGTTGGACAGCGTGTTTTTGGTGATTTGAACGCCTTCGATTTGACCGACCTGAATACCGACCTGGGTGTTGCTGATTTGGTTTTCAGAGATAAAGGTGAAAACCTGCTGGGCAATCGGGGTTCCCACATGGTCCCGCATTTGAATTCCGCCCAGGCCAAAATTGGCGATGGTGTTGCCCGTGATGACATCTCCGGCGGTTGCCAAAACGCCAATGGCATAGTTTGACTGGTCTTTGGAGGGGTCCGGAGCGATGTTTTCGCCATTGGTGCCAACTCCAATCCGATTGTTCTTAATGGTGGTAAAGGTCGGACAACGTTCCTTGAACTGGTTAATCGGCCCGATGGCACAGGAACGGGTTCCGGCCAGGATATTGTTTTCAATCACGGTTTCATAAACCTGATTGAGGATATGAATCGAGGGAAACGGGATTCCTTCAAATGAGTTGCGAAACACTGCCGGAGCCAGCCGTTTGGTGCCGCTGGCATTGGTTCCGATTTTGTTGCTCCGAATGGTAATCCGGGTGGAGTTGGTGGCCACCGGCTCACTATCGGAGCCAAAAATTCCAATGTCGAAACCGGGGCTGCAAATCACGTTGTTTTCGATCAGAGTATCCTGGTTTCCGGCTTCCAGGCTGATGCCGTACCAGCCTCCGTCAGGAATGCTTTCCCCGGTGGGATTGAGTCCGATGTAATTGTCGGTAATGCGGGTTCCGGTCACCGGGTCGGTTGAACCCTGCACGCGCCGGGAAATGATTCCGGCCAGAAATTCGGATTGTCGGCCCAGAACAAAATCAAAGCCGCGAATCCAGTTTTTGTCGCCGCCATAGTTGAAAAAGACCGAGGCCACATAAACCGACTCACTGCCCAGTTTGACAAATCGGGGCGTCACTTCGGTGGCGTCCAGGACAATTTCAGGACCCTTCGGGTTGGTGTCGCCGCCATATTCAAACTGTGAAAGACCGTCCACCACAACGCCGGATTTGGTGGTGACCAAAGGCGATTTCAACTTGATGCGCCAGGTTCCGGTCGTTGCATCATAGTTGGGGTCAGATTTTTCCAGTTTGAAAACAATGCGTTGATTCCCGCCAAATTCCTCAATTCTGGTAAAGGCTTCCCGCAAGGTTCCAAGACCGATGTCAAGCGTGCTGGTGACGGGAATTTCAGGCAGGGGCTGGCCTTGGGCCAAAGGCTGGGCGCTGGCGGCAACGGTCCTGACCGGCAAGGCCGGGCGCACCGTAAGGATTGAAACAAACACAGCGGCACAACACAGGGAAAACACAACAGCAAGGCGGATTCGATTCATGGAACTCTGGGTCTCTTTTCTGGGAAGGGTTGGAAGCCTTTTGGAATGATGCCTGAGTTTTGGTTGAGGATTGCCCAATAGTCAAGTGGGCGAGGGCAGACATTTCAGCTCAGGATTGGCAAACTTCCGGAAATTCCTGCAAAATCCCGGTCTGTTATGACACTCTTCATCGAAATCCTGGACAATCCGGAGGTTCTGACCCAGCCCCGGCTGGACCTCCATACTTTGCACATGGACCGGGTGATTTTTGGTTCAACCACCGATTCGTTTCCCTGCCATAAAATCAGTGAGGTTACTTTTTCCCCGGTGGTTTTTCGCCAAACAGGGGGAGGCCGGGAAGCTGAATATTTTGATGCGGATGGCAATTTGCTCACGTTCGACCAAGTGATAGAAAGCGTCATTCATACCAACGGGCAGGTTCATTTCGCCAACAAAACCAGTTACAAAATCCAGGGTGGAAGGGTCGTCGGATTTGCCATTTATGGCGCGCACCTTGAGTATTTTGCCTCAATCAAAACCCATGAAGAGTTAGTCCAACGATTCGGAACCCCGGATGTGATGAAGTCTGAAGAAGCCTATGGTGACTTGATGGGCTATTCGCTGTATTACTATGGTTCAAGCAAACATGTCCGGTGGTGCTCGGTTACCAATGAAATCATCCTGATTAACCTGGGAGCCTATCCGAACAACCAGCCGGAGGCTGCGACCTAGCCGAAACCAGCCCTTCAAAAAAACAACCCTTATCGAATCCAGGGGGAACTGATGGCTTTTGATTTTTTCTCGGCAGTGACCCGCTTGTTGCTGGAAAACCCATTGTTGTTGTTGTTTGTGGTGGCGGCGATTGGATACCCGCTGGGCAAATTGACGATTCGGGGCACCAGTTTGGGAGTGGCGGCGGTATTGTTTGCCGGAATTGCCGTGGGGGCTTTGCATCCGAATCTCAAAGTGCCTCCGATTTTGTATGAACTGGGTTTGGGATTGTTTGTCTACACTTTGGGACTCAGCAACAGCGCCGCTTTCTTCACCGCCCTCAAGCGGCGGGGCATCCGGGACAATCTGCTGGTGGCTGGCGTACTGGTGCTGGCAACCGTCTTGACTTTTGGATTGGGAAAACTGCTGCACTTGGATCCAGCCATCACCGTTGGGATTTTTTCCGGCAGTTTAACCAATACGCCTTCCTTGGCAGGCATTCTGGAAACCATCCGGACCACTGCTCCCAAGGACGTGCTGGACCGTCTGTTGCCTGAGCCGGTGATTGGCTATTCGGTCACCTACCCGATGGGCGTGGTCGGCATGATTTTGGTGATGGTGGGTTTGCAGCACCTGTGGAAAATTGAATATCCGGTTGAGGCGAGCGCATCTCCGGAACTTCAGGCCGGCAATGTTCCACTGATTAACCAGACCATCCGGATTACCAACCACGAATTTTCCGGCGTCACCATTGACCGGTTGCACGACCTGTTTCCCTCGCTTGCTTTTTCCCGCATCAAACACCACGGCGAACAAGCCTTGGCCGTTCCCGAACAGACCATTGAGCCGGGTGATTTCATGAGCGTGGTGGGAACTCCGGAAACCGTTCAGGCTGCCATGCTGAAACTGGGGGAACCGGCCTCCGAGCGGCTGGAACTGGACCGAAGCCGCTTTGATTTCCGGCGGGTATTCGTTTCCAACCATCATCTGGCCGGAAAACAAATCGGTGACCTCAAGCTGACTCACCAATTTGGAGCGGTTGTGACCCGCATCCGCCGGGGCGACATTGATTTGGCGGCCACCGAGGAATCGGTCCTGGAGTTGGGTGACCGGGTGCGGGTGCTGGCTGCACGCGAAAAACTGGCAGCCGTTTCAAAGTTCTTTGGTGATTCCTATCGGGAATCCAGCGAAGTGGACATTTTGTCTTTCAGTCTGGGGTTGGCTCTGGGGCTTCTGGTCGGTTTGATTCCAATTCCACTTGGAGGTGACCTGCATATCAAACTGGGGTTGGCGGGCGGCCCTCTGTTGGTCGCACTGGTGTTGGGAAAAATCGAACGGACCGGGGCTTTGGTCTGGGTTCCGCCGTACAGCGTCAGCCAGACATTACGGCTTTTTGGCCTGGTTGTTTTTTTGGCTGGAATCGGGACACAGGCCGGTTTTTCCTTTATTTCAACCCTGGCCAAAGGGGGCGGGCTGACGCTTCTGCTCTGCGGTATGGTGGTGACCTGCACCACCGCCGTCACATTTTTGGTGATTGGCCATAAAGTGCTGAAAATTCCGATGAGTCTGTTGATTGGAACCCTTTCCGGCATGCAGACCCAACCCGCTTTGCTGGGTTTTGCTCTGGACCAGACCCGCAACGAGATTCCCAATGTTGGCTATGCCTCGGTCTTTCCGGTGGCCACCGTGTTGAAAATCATCCTGGTCCAGATTTTGTATGCGGCTTTGGTCCATTAGGGAATTAAAGTTCAGTCATCATCATCCGACTCCTCTGGGGAGACCTTGGGGTTTTGTCTGGCGGTGGTACCGGGTGAACGTGGTTGTTGCTTTTCAACCGTAGCCTGTGCCTGGGTGGGATGGATGCCAATTTGGTGAACCAGCTTTCCGCCCTCGTGGGCTGTATTGACCAAAATGAGTGTGCCAGCCAGGTACCCAAGCAAAAACGCGCTGTGGAGGCCAACCCAAACCGGGTGACTGACTGGCTTTTTCAAAATGGTCGGGAGGAGCCCCAGTCCCAAAAACACTAAAAACAAGCCAAAAAATATCCATTGAGCCAATTCGGCCAGATTTTCATGCCGTTCAATCGTGGCTTTGGCCGCAGAAATTTTTTCAAACATCTCACCGGAACTTTCCCCCGTTTGAACAGCCACAAACAGGCTCAGGGTGCCGAATCCCAGCAGGACCAGGGCGCTGATATGAAAAGCTCTGGCATTGGCTCGGAAAATCAAGCTCAGGAGAATAAAAAGAGGAACTATCAACAGTAACGCAATCGGAAAATGGATAACCAAGGGGTGCATCTCGCTCCAGGTTGGAAATGAGGGAAACATCTGAAACCTCCGTCACAAAACAAATCAAATTTGGGAAGGGACTGCACACGAAACCGGCAACCAGGTAACCGTTGCTCCGGTAAGCCGGTTTTCCCTCTTTTCAAAATTCTACCGCACAGAATATGAACCCTGGATAAATGCACATTTTTATCAGGGGTTTACCTTTATTTCTTTATACTCAGGCAGCAATGGTCGGTCTGGCGAAAAAAGTGGCGCGATGAAACAAATCGCACCACCTGCCACACCGATGGACATGGATTGAACAGAAAAAGCGAGGTCGTTTATGCGGATTCTGGTGGTGGAAGACGAGCCGCGGATGGCCGGATTTATTGCCAAGGGATTACGGGAACATGCCTACGCTGTGGACACGGCGGGGGATGGCGAGGAAGCACTTTACAATTTTTCAATCAACACCTATGACGCCATCATTCTGGATGTTCTGTTGCCGGGCAAAGACGGGTTTGCCGTCTGCCAGGAGTTACGGACCCAGGGGAAAACCATTCCGGTTTTGATGCTGACAGCCCGCGATACGGTCGAAGACCGCATCCGGGGGCTCGATTTTGGCGCGGACGATTATTTGGTCAAACCCTTTGACTTTGGCGAGCTGCTGGCCCGTTTGCGGGCTTTGCTGCGGCGGAAAAGCGAATATCACCCATCATTGCTGACCGTGGCGGATTTGGTCATTGATACGGCCCGGCAGCAGGTCCGCCGAGGCACGGAGGTGATTCCCCTCACCACCAAGGAATTTGCCCTGCTGGAATACCTGGCCCGCAAAGCCCATTGTGTGGTGGGCCGCGAGGAAATTGCCGAGCATGTTTGGGATGAGGACTTTGACCCGTTTTCCAATCTGATTGAGGTGTATATCAACCGCCTCCGCCGCAAAATTGACCAGGGGCAGCCGGTTCCCCTGATTCATACCCGGCGGGGAGCCGGATACATGTTGGGACCGGGTGAAGCGGAACCTTTGGCTCATTCTTGAAAGGTTCAGGGTTCAGGGTTCAGGGTTCAGGGGTTTCGAATACCGGGAATTGAAACGTCTGCCCCTGGTTTCAAAACTCAACCCAAAACTCAAAAACTCAAAATTCAACCAAAAAGAAAAGGAGGTGCAGGTGCTCAATTCGGTCCGGGTCCGCCTGACGCTGTGGTATGCCGGTGTGTTGGCTTTGGTGCTGGTGTTGTTTGCCGTCAGCACCTACAAACTGGTGGCCTTGCAGGTCGAGGCTGGAATGGACACGGCCTTGCTGGAAACAGCGCGGGCGTTTTCCGAAGCCTTTATCCATGAGTATCACGAACATCGGGACCAGGGTGTTATGGTTTCAACCAAGGACGACGCCATTGTGCAATCCATCCGGCAATTCCACTTTCATGACCGGATGATGATTGTGTTTAACGATTCGGGTCAGTTGGTCGCCTTTTCCGACCCGCCGTTTCATTCCGTCGTCACGGCTCAGGTTGCCTTTCCCCAGGATGCGCCAGTGATTTCCCCATCATTTCTGGAATCCATCAGGTTCGGAGAACGCGCCTTTGGCACCTTTGCCACCGTGGGCGGAGAATATCACCGTGTTTGCGGCATCCACACCGAAATTGAGGGAACCACCTATGTGCTGGCAGTGGCCCAGCCCATGCGGGAACAGGAAGTGATGTTGCGGCAAATTCGGAATCTGTTTGGGCTGGGGTGGTCGGTGGCCTTGGGGGTGGCCTTGTGGGGCGGGTTCCTGCTGGCCCGCAAAAGTCTGGCTCCGGTGGTGGCCATGTCTGAAACAGCCGCTCAAATCAGTGTCGCCAATTTGCATGAGCGGCTTCCGGTGAAAAATGAGAAAGACGAATTGGGCCAGTTGGCCCAGACGTTCAACCGGTTGCTGAATCGCCTGAACCAATCGTTTGAACAACAACGCCGGTTTATGGCTGACGCCTCTCACGAATTACGCACCCCTGTGGCCATTATTCGCGGTGAGGCCAGCGTGGCGCTTTCCCAGGCGGAGCGTCCGGCAGCGGAATTACGCGAATCGCTGGGGGTGGTTCATACCGAAAGCCTGCGCATGTCTCGCATCATCGAGGACCTGTTTTTGCTGGCACGGGCCGATGCCGGGCAGCAGCCCTTGGTGATGACCGATTTTTATCTGGATGAATTGTTGGAAGATTGCCTGCGCTCAGTCCGCACTCTGGCGCTCCAGGCAGGGCAGACCCTGGCCTACGACCACCCGGAGGAGGTCTTTTTTCACGGGGATGAGGGACTCATCCGCCTGCTGGTTCTCAACCTGTTGACCAATGCCATTCGCTATTCGGGACCACAGCGAAGGATTTGCATGGCTTTGGCTGTGCATCCGGAAACCCTTGTGATTTCAGTGGAGGATAACGGTTCGGGAATCCCTGCCGCAGCCCAGCCGCATATTTTTGAGCGGTTTTTCCGGGCCGACAAAGCCTGGTCCCGCACTAATCCCGAAGGCGGAACCGGCCTGGGACTTCCGATTGCCCGCTGGATTGCCGAGGCCCATGGCGGACACCTGGATTTGGTCAAATCCGATACATCCGGAACTGTGTTTGCGGTGACGTTGCCTTTCAATCCATAGAATATGTTTGGGAGTTGTGTGGCGATTAAACAAATCGCACCACATCTCTTGAATTCCCAAACATGGTGTTATAGCAGGCCGTCAGCCCGGAGGCTTTCCAGCACAATCCGGTTGATGTGCATGGCTAGTTGGGCGTCGGCAGCAGATAATTCGCGGTTGTGCAAATGACCCAGGTCAGCCTTCCCATGCAATTGTGCCACCGAAGCCGCCACCCGGTCGGTTTCACGCGGAGTCAAATCGGCAAAGGACAGCCGCAGTTCGGGGAGGATTTTCAGGAAATCGGCTTCCGGCCAGGTGTGCAGCCGCTGGTCCAGCACCTGGAGCAGTTCCGGTATTGTCCAGGCGGCTTCCCGACAGCATTTCAGAAAGCCTTGCAGGAAGCCGATTTTCTCAGGCGTTTGGCCGCTGGCGCTGTCCAGGTATCCGGCCACCAGTTCCAGCACGGCGGGCAGCTCCATTTTTCCAGCCGAAAACAAAATTCCGGCTGCTCCTCCGGCCATGACGGCGTTGACTTGCGGGGCGGCAGGCAGTTCCGCCAAGCCCAGGAAAAACAATTCGGGGTCAAATTCCTCCGGGTTGGTGGAGGCCAGAAATTCCCGCAGCAAATTGATTCCCGCCAACGTTGGAAAAGCCTGTTCCGGTGGGCAATTGACTAAAGCAGGCAGCAGGAAACAGGCTTTGCGATAGGCTGCCAGCGCCAGGGCGGGAACCTCGGCCAGTTTGTGGGCTTCCAGTGGTTCGCGTGATTGCCAGAGCAGGGTCAATTGTTTGAGGGCTTCAATCAGCGAAAGCACTGCCGGGTCATCGTTGATATGGCGGGCAATCAACGTCAGTAGCTGTTGCGTATGGGCATGGAGGCCCATACGGCAGGCGTGGATGAGCATTGCCACTGCTTCCGTGGCAGAACGGGCTTTGCCTTCGTCAGCCAAATCAGCAATGGCCTGTTTAAGGCGGTTGGTTGCGGCTTCCGCGACAGTGGTGCCAAACAGCGAGCGTTCAATCAGGGTGCTTTCGGTTTGCGGCAGCCAGCGGTAATCCCAAGTTTCAAACAATCGGTCCAGACTCCTTCCGGTCACAAAATCCGGACCGGCAGTCATGGCCCCAAACGGTACTTTCAAAAATTTCAGACAGTGCAAAAACCGGCTGGTGCTGCGGTGGGAGCGTTTCCGGTACAGGTCCAGGCTGAGGCTTTTCGTCACCGTATCATTGATTTTCAAGCGCAGGGCCGTTGCCTGCCTGCGAAAATCATCCACCAGCGGGGGCACTCCGGCTTCCGGAGGAACGTTTCCCACCTGGTCACCCACCAGCATCACCTGCACCACTGCCATGAGGAGCTGCCCTTCGGTGTCCATTGCGCCTTTGACGAAACAGCCCCGGATTCCGTCCAGCAGGTCCTCGCGGGTGGGGCCGCTGGTATGGCCACGAAACCGGGCCAACCGTTCAGCCTGGGTCAGAGCCGCAATCTCGTCGGCAGTTGAAAGTGGCTGGGTTCCCTCCTTTTCCCTGGTCCGGCGACCAATTTCAACCAGTATCCGGTTGGCGGTATCAAGCAGGGCCGAATCGGGTTGCCGTTGCAGGCGTTGCCAGAACCGCTGGTAATAATTGGGCGAAGGCATGCCGGCGGCATAGCCGTTGAGCGCGTCCAGTTGTTCAAAACTAAAGCGCATCAGGACGGTTTGGGCGTCTTCACTGGCCAGTTTGAGGGGCTGGGAACGCTTGGCCGGTTGTTTGACCAGTTCCGGCAGGGCCACCGTGTGAAATCCGCCTGTGACAACCAGAATCAACCCCTTTCGGTTGGCCCGTTCCTCCCGGATGGCAGCCGCCATGGCCCATTCGCGGGCATTGGTTCCGTCGGCTTCGAGTGCTTCTGCGGTGGCATCCAGGCGCGACATCAAACAGTAGGCCGCCACCTGCTGCATAAACGTGAGGCTGTCCAGTTTCAGAAAATTGGCTTCAAACAAATGGTCCCACAAGTCATCCTGGTCCCGGCAGCCGGCGTTTTTCGCCAAAGCGGCCAGATAGGCGCTCCGTTTGAGGTGGGTTTCATCCAGCAAAGAGGTTGATTCACGCAAACTGCCCGCCAGGACTTTTTCAGGGAATGTCAGGTCAATGAACCGGAGGTGGGCACCAATGGCTTTTCCAGCCTGAATGGCAACCAGTTCCGGTGAATAGTCGCAAAAGGGATAATACCCGGCAAACCGGGCAACACCCGCCATGGTGCGGATTTCATCCGGCAGGTTCAGCCGGTTGTCTGAATCCACAAAGGTAGTGTACATGGCAAAAGGTGTTTGGGTTTTGGCATGGACGATAAAAGGAATCAACGCGGTGGCGTCCTGGGGGCCTTCAATCAGAATGGCAACCGGTTTTTCCCGCTGAATGACTTTCCGGACATGCCAGGCGCAGGCGGGACTATGGTGCCGAATCGGGAAAAAAAGGATGTCATCCGTCCGCAAGGCGGCACCCAGGGCGGCAATTTTTTGACTGATGCCGGTTGGGGGTTCAGGTGCAAAGGCCATAGGTTTTCATATTTTGCAATTTGATTCGGTGGTTGAATCGCAAATGAAAGGGTGAAATCAGATGTTTACACGAAAACTAGGTCGGAGTGGAATTGAAATCAGTGCCATGGGGCTGGGCTGTTGGGCCATTGGCGGTCCCTTTTGGGACCAGGGCGGCTGGATGGGCTATGGGGCCGTGGACGACGCGGAATCCATTCGGGCCCTCCGAAGAGCACTCGACCTGGGAATTACGTTTTTTGATGTTTCGGATGTCTATGGCTGTGGGCATGCCGAACGGGTCATGGCTGAGGCGTTTGGCTCACGAACCCGCGAAGTGGTGATTGCCGCCAAATTTGGGTACACGTTCGATGAGGAAAAACGGGCGGTGACCGGCAGGGACGTGTCCCCGACAGCCATCCGGAAAGCCTGCGAGGGCAGTCTGCGCAGGTTGCAGCGGGAGTATCTCGACCTCTATCAGCTTCATTTGCATGACCTGAGCCTGGACGAGGCGCTGACTGTCCGGAATACCCTGGATGAACTGGTTTCCGAAGGCAAAATCCGCTGGTATTCCTGGTGTACCGAAGACCCGGAGCGCATTTCCGCCTTTGCCGCCGGTTCCCGGTCCATTGCTGCACCACAACTGGTCAACGTGCTGGAACACAACGCCTCTTTGCTGAAGGTGGCCGAAGACCTCAACCTGGCTGCCATTGCGCGGCGTCCGTTGGGAATGGGGCTGCTGACCGGGAAATTCACTTCCGCAACCAGCTTTCCCGAAACCGATATGCGGACCCGCTTCAAATGGAATCTGAGGGATGGCAAACAGGCCGGAATGCTGGCCCGGTTGGAACGCCTCAAGGAGTTGTTGACCGCCGACGGGCGGACGCTGGCGCAGGGGTGCATCGGCTGGGTTTGGGCTCGTAGCCCTGTGACGATTCCAATTCCGGGCTTCAAAACGGTTGCGCAAGTGGAGGAAAACGTCCGGTCACTCAGGTTGGGACCCCTTGAAGCCGAGCACATGCCGGAGATTGCTTCCTGTTCGTGATTGATTCCCCGACCCTGGGCTGAGTTTCAAAGCAGCCAAAGGTCAAGTTTGTTGGCAGAAATCCTGTGATGATTGTCATTGTGCCAAATGGCCTTGGTTCCCTACTATGGGAACACTCCAAATTCGAAACAGTGTTATGAAAATTCCGGAAACAGTTGAACGAACAAATGCACCAACCCCGTTGCGGATTGGGCTGATTGGTTTGCCCGATTCGGAGATTTTGGATGTGGCCGGCCCGCTTTCGGTTTTTTCGACTGCCAACGCCTGCCGGAAGGAAATGGCACCGGAATTGGGGCCGTTGTACTCCGTCGAGCTGATTGCCACCGACCCCAGCCGGGTGGTGACCTGTGTGTGCGGTGTTTCCCTCAATGCACAGACGGATTTTCGCGCCTGTGCGGGAGAAGTGTTTGACACCTTGTTGGTTGGGGGTGGGTTTGGGATTCGCCGATTGGGTGAAATTGAGGGCTTTTTGCCCTGGCTGGCCGAACAGGGAAGCAAAACCCGCCGACTGGGTTCAATCTGTGCCGGGGTGGCGGCATTGGCCGCCGCCGGGCTGGTCAATGGTCGCCGGGTCACCACTCATTGGCGGTATTGTGCTGAAATCGCCGCCAAATTCCCCAAAGTGAATTTTGACCCGAATCCGATTTTCATCCGGGATGGGAACGTCATTACTTCGGCTGGAGTAACCTCCGGCATTGACCTTTCATTGGCTTTGGTCGAGGAGGACGGCGGGCCGGAACTGGCCTTGGACGTGGCCCGCAATCTGGTGGTGTTTCTGCGGCGGCCCGGCAGTCAGGCACAATTCAGCACGACGTTGACCCTGCAAGCCTCAGACCGGTCAGCCCTGCGAAATCTGCAAAGCTGGCTGATTGAACATCTGCATGAGCCATTGACGGTTGAGGATTTGGCTGACCAAGCAGGGATGAGTCCGCGTAATTTTGCCCGCGTTTTTGCCCGGAATGTCGGGATGCCACCGGGCAAATTTCTTTCCCAGGTCCGCCTGGAGTTTGCCCGGCGGCGGTTGGAGGAAACGGACCATTCCATTGAGCAGATTGCCGAAAGCTGCGGGTTTGGCAATACCGAGAACCTGCGCAGCACATTTCAAAAAAGCCTGGAAGTTTCGCCCCAGGAATATCGGCGGCGGTTTCGCACGCTGAACCCTGCGTCCGGTGGGGACTTTTCCGGTTTTCACATTTCTTCATCATTGCAACCTGGTGGGAGCACTTTTTTATGAGCAGCAAAAATTGTGAGATTGTGGTTTTTCTGTACCCTGGCATGACCGCGCTGGATGCCATTGGCCCCTACGAAGTTCTGCGCGGCATTCCTCATGCCTCCATTCGGTTTGTCGGTCTGGAGCGCGGTCCGGTGACCGTTGATTCCCAGGTTCTGCGCCTGCACGCCGATTTTTCCATTCAGGAAGTAACCTCGGCTGACATCTTGGTGATTCCCGGCGGGAGTGGGACGGAGGAACTCCTTCACCAACCGGAAATCCTGGAATGGGTCCGCACCATCCATGCCACGACCCGTTGGACCACTTCAGTCTGCACGGGGTCGCTCCTGCTGGGGGCGGCGGGTTTGCTGGCCGGTCAGGAAGCCACCTCGCACTGGGGCTATCTGGACAAACTTCCGGTGTTTCAAGCCCAGCCGTTAAGCCAGCGGATTGTCCGGGCCGGGAAAATTTTTACCGCCGCCGGTGTTTCCGCCGGAATTGATATGGCTTTGGTGCTGCTTGCCCTGGAAGCCGGGGAAACCGTGGCGCAGGCCATGCAACTGGTGATTGAGTATGCCCCGGAGCCGCCTTTTGAAAGCGGTTCGCTCGAAACCGCGCCCGAAGAAGTGATTGCGTTGGCCAAATTATTGCTGGCTGGAAAAAATCCGACGGAAAAACAGGAGTCGGCAGCCGTGTCAGGCTGAACCCGGCTGGTTGCGTCCGCAGGTTGGTCAGCCCCCGTCACCGACGGGGGCTTTTTTGTGTCAAGCACCGGACAAACCGGTGGAAAATATTGGTATCATTTTTCCTTTGTTTTGGATTAGAGTCGCCTTCGCATTTCTGACTGCGCGACTTTCTGGTTCGCCGGGTCCGTCTTTTCTACAAAGCCCTGAACCGGGAATGGTTGCATGGAGACAACCACCGTCACCGCTTTGACAAAGGAAAATGTTATGGCTGCCAACTTTGACTCGGTTGAAATGACCTTGCTCCGCGCGTTTGCCGCACATTACCCGACTGCCGATTTGGCATTGGCCGAAATTTCAGGTTTACGAGCCAGCCTTTCCCTGCCCAAGGGGGTGGTTCATGTTATGAGCGATGTGCATGGCGAGTATAAAAAACTGCGCCATATCATCAACAATGCCTCCGGAAGCCTGCGTCCGTTGATTGATTCCCTGTTTCAAAGCCGGTTGTCGCATGAGGAGCAGCAGAACCTGCTGGCGGTCATGTACTATCCCTTTGAAATGATGGAAGCCATGCACGAACAGCTTTCCAATGCGGACTTCCGCCGCGATTGGGTGCGCAAAACCATCCGGCTGCAATTTGAAGTCGTGCTGGCCTTGGGCCGCAATTATCGCCGGTCATATGTCACAGGCTTGTTTCCACGGGAGTTTTACGAACTGTTTGACGAATTGCTGGATGAATCCGGTTCCGGTCGCGGCAGCCATTACATCAACACCATGATTGAATCCCTGGCCGCCTATGGACGGGATTTGCAGGCGGTGCGGGCGGCATCGCGGCTGGTGCGCAATCTTTCCGTAGCCGAAATCATCGTGGCCGGAGACCTGGGGGACCGGGGGCCACGGTTGGACCGGGTGATTGATTACCTGATTCAACAGCCAAACGTCTCGTTCACCTGGGGCAATCACGACGTAAGCTGGATGGGGGCCTGTCTGGGGCAGGAAGCCCTGATTGCCACCGTGTTGCGGATTTCCCTCCGCTACCGCCGGCTGTCGCAGCTTGAGGAAGGGTACGGGCTGATTGTTTCGCCGTTGGAAAAGCTGGCCCGGACCGTCTATGGCGATGACCCGGTGCAGCATTTCAAGGTCAAAGGTTCGGGGCTGCGCGATGAAATGCTGCTGGCACGGATGCAAAAAGCCATTTCCATCATTCAGTTCAAATTGGAAGGGCAAACCGCCCGCCGCCATCCGGAATGGAACATGGAGCACCGGAACCTGTTGCACCGGATTGACCTGGCCAACGGCACCGTTGAAATTGACGGCAACACCTATCCGCTGCTCGACACCTTTTTACCCACCATTGACCCGGCCAACCCGTATGAACTTGCACCGGAAGAGCGGGCCTGTATGGACCGCCTGCGGCAGTCGTTTGTGTCGAGTTCACGCCTATGGCAACACATGTCCTTTCTCGTGCGGCGCGGTTCAACCTGGCTGCAACGCGACCACGCCCTGATTTTTCATGGATGTGTGCCGGTGGATGAAAATGGCGGGTTGCTGGAACTGGAAGTGGATGCCAAATCGGTGGGCGGACGGGCCCTTTTTGAAGCCCTGGATTCAAAAGTCCGGAGTGCCTTTCGGAAAGGGGCTTCCTCGGTCGGAGCCGACGCCGACTGGCTGTGGTACCTCTGGACCGGCTCGCTTTCCCCAATGTTTGGCAAGGACCGGATGGCCACCTTTGAAGGGTACTTTGTGGCGGACAAACAAACCCGCCACGAAACGAAAAATCCCTACTTCAAGCTCATTCACGAAAAAGATTTTTGTGACCGCATCTGCCGTGAATTCGGCATTGAAACAGACGGGCTGATTGTTAACGGCCACGTTCCCGTCAAGGTTGAAAAAGGCGAGGAACCCGTCAAGCGGAGCGGTGCCGCAGTCACGATTGACGGAGCCTTTTCGGAAGCTTACGGAGACCGGGGCTATACCTTGATTCTGGCTCCGGAACGGATTGCCCTGGCCGAGCACCATCATTTTGAATCCATCAGCGAGGCGATTCATGCCGGGGCCGATATTATTCCTCAAGTGACCAACATCCGCACGTATGAACAGCCCCGCACCGTGGGCGATACGCAGGAAGGCGAGGAAATTCGCAAACGGATTTATGCGCTGGAACGGCTGGCTTTGGCCTACGAGGACGGCGTTGTGATGGAAACGTTCGGAAAATTCTAAGTTCAGTTTCAGGTTCAGAGTACCGCCTTCAGGCGGCGGTTTGGAGTACCGCCTTCAGGCGGCTGGTACGTAAAGAATTTTGATCTTTTCCCATTTATTTTCTACCAACCGACGTGTCAACGCGGAACTCTGAACCGCCGCCTGAAGGCGGAACTCCATACTTTCTATGAGGTTTATGAAAAAAAACAGATTGATCGGTTGTCTTTTGAGTTTTTTGTTGGTGACGGCTACCGGTTGCGGCCTGCTGCCCAAAGGGAATGACGCGAAGTCCGAAAAAAAATCCACCACGGGCAAAGCCTCCACTGATAAAAAGAGCGATTTTGCGGTGACGGCAAATGCTGCCTCCGCCAAATTTACCAAAGTTTTTGTAGGGAAAATCGGAACCTACGATGTCACGATGACCATCAGCCGGGAAAATGCCCAACTGGATGGTTCCTACGCCTATGACAAGAATTTTCCGGTTTTGCGCGGGGTGCTGAATTCGCTTTCCGTTGCCGGGGAAGTGGCTGCTGACGGCTCATTTACCCTCAAAGAAACGGAATTCAATGCGCTCAAAGGAGACGGGGCCGAAAAACAGACCGGGAAATTTACCGGGAAACTCACGCAGGAAACCAACGGAGCCAATGCCCAACTGAAACTGGCCGGCACCTGGACCAAACCCAATGGTGAAAAACCGACTCCGTTTACCTTGCTTGAAGAGGTTTTTGACCTGGGGCCCCAAGTCACCATTCTCAGCAAGGAAATCAAGGAAACCAACAAAGTCAACCGGTTTTCATTTTCGGCTGTGTTTCCCGCGCTTTCCGGAGCGACCGACCCCGGAGCCGCCGCCATCAACAAAAATGTGGAGAACTGGGTTAAAGCAGAACAGAAAACCTGGCTGGAAAACTTCAAACCCGACCCGGAGGAAAAAAGCGAAACCAGTGAAGACAACGCCGAGTCCGCAACCAGCGAGGTTGAAATCACCTATGAGGTTTCCTTTGCCAATGCAGGGATTGTCAGTTTTGTGATGAACACCTATGCCAGTGCAGCCCAGGCCGCCCATCCCAACACCGCAGTACAAACCTTGAATTTTGACCGGAAAACCGGACGGCAACTTGAATTGAAAGACCTTTTTCGGGCGGATGCCCCGTATCTGGAAACGCTGGCTCGAATTTCCAACGACCTCAGCCGGAAAACGCCTGAATACAGCCTGTCGGAATTTGAACCCAATCCTGACAATTTCAAAAACTGGTCGGTCTCCCGGCATGGGTTCTGGGTTTATACCGAGGTGCCTCATGTCATTGGCGATACCGCCGCCATGTACATTCCTTATGGGGAATTGAAGGCTGTTCTCAATCCGTCGGGTCCGTTGGCTTCCTTGTAACCGATGACACAACAGGATTTGGACAGAAAGGAGGCCGGAACTGAAATTTTCTTTGCAAAGTCCGCTCTTCCAGAGGAAAATCATTCAATTCCTGCGTTCCGCACGGCCCGCGCCCCAAACCCCGTTACCCTGAATGAAAAATATGAATGAAATGATTGACTTTGACATCCTGTTGGAAGTCAACCAGCCACGGGTGGTGGAAAACCACGAGAAACTGCTGGATGCCCTCCGCCACCTGGAAAATGGCATTATGGTCCTCAACGACCAAGGCCATGTCATGTTTGCCAACGAAATTGCCGCCCGGTTGTTTAACTGTGAGGCAGATGCGCTGATTGGACTGCCGTTTGATTTAGCCCATCCGGAACAGGGACATTCAGTACTGGCCAAGGCGCGGGAACTGGAGGTTTTTTCCTCTTCCGACATTTGTTTGAATGAACTGACCCTGGGAATCAACAAAGCACTGCTGGTCACCCTGCGCGACATCCGCGAACGTGAAACCGCCGAGGCGACCCTCAAAGCGGTTTACAAGGAATTGCGGGACATCAAGTTTGCCTTGGACCAGTCCTCGATTGTGGCCATGACGGACCGGCATGGTGTGATTACCTACTGCAATGACAAGTTTTGCGAAATTTCCAAGTATTCCCTCACCGAACTGTTGGGAAAAACCCATCGGGTCATCAATTCTGGATACCATCCGGAAGAGTTTTTCCAGGATATGTGGCGCACCATCGGGCGCGGAAAAGTGTGGCGCGGTGAAATCAAAAACCGGGCCAAGGATGGCACGCTGTACTGGGTGGACACGACCATTATTCCGTTTTTGGATGCGGATGGGAAACCCTATCAGTATGTGGCCATCCGCAACGACATCACTGAGCGCAAGCGGGCCGAGGAACAAGTACTGGAACAGGCTACTCTGATTAACCAGACCCAGGATGCCATCATTGTCCGCAATTGGAATGATGGCCGGATTCTGTTCTGGAACCGGAGCGCAGAACGGATTTACGGTTGGACGGCAGCGGAGGCCGTGGGGAAAATTGCTTCAAAACTGCTGTTTACGGAGGTTCCTCCCCAGATTGAAGAAGCCCACCGGGTGGTGCTGGCGGCTGGGGAGTGGCGCGGCGAACTCTATCAGGTCACCAAAGAAGGCAAGGATATTGTGGTGGAGAGTGCCTGGACTTTGCTCCGTGACCGGGAAGGAAAACCCAAGGCGATTCTGGTGGTCAACACCAACATCACTGAAAAAATCAGGCTTGAAGTGGAATTGATGCGGGCTTCCCAGTTTTCTCTGATTGGCGAACTGGCTGCCGGGCTGGCTCACGAAATCAAGAATCCGCTGGCTGGCATCCAAGGAGCAGTGGATATTCTCATCCGCCGCCGGGACAAAGATGACCCGGAACGAGTGGCGCTGGAAGCCGTTCGGGGGGAAGTTGCCCGAATTGACGCAACCGTGCGCGAACTACTCAACCGGGGGCGACCCCGGACCACGCATCTTGCCCCGCACTCAGTCACGGATGTCGTGCGCCGGGCTGTATTTGTGGCCCGCCAGCAACTGGCGGTCGAGACTCTTGGCAATCAAAGACACCTGACTTTGGAATTTGAACCGCCCAACGATGCCATCACCATGCCGATAGACTCGCTCCAATTGGAAGATGCTGTCCTCAATCTGCTGTTGAATGCCATTGAGGCCATTGAAGAAAGCGGCACCGTAAACGTTTTCCTGGAAATTCACCCTAAGAACCCTGATGGCATTCAGAAAGAGGTGCATATCAAAGTGCAGGATAGCGGACGCGGGATTTCCGAAACCGACCTGCCCAATGTTTTCAACCCATTTTTTACCAAGGCTCGCAAAGGGACTGGGCTCGGTTTGCCTGCCGTGCGCCGGATTGCCCGTGCCCACGGAGGTCGGGTGGACGTCCAGTCAAAACTGAGCGAAGGGGCCACCTTTACCATTGTGCTGCCGATGTAACGCCAGCAGCGGCAGCCTGTTCCAAGGATTGGGTTGCTCGAGGTAAATCACACCGAGATGTGAAATCAGGTTTGAGGTGCCGGGTTTTGAACTCTCGGCTCCTGGATTGAGGTTGCATGCTTTCCAAAACAATTTTCGCACGAAACCACCCCAAAACCTGAAACCTGAACCCCCAAACCAAACCATGCACAATCTGATTGGCCAAACCCTGGATGGAAAATACCGGATTGAAGAACGCCTTGGCGGGGGTGGGATGGGGGCGGTGTATTTGGCCACCCACCTTGGAACCCACCGCACGGTTGCCCTTAAAGTCATTACCCCGGAGTTGATGAATAACCCGGAATATGTTGAACGTTTCAAACGGGAAGCCGAGGCAGCCGGGCGTTTGCGGCACCCGAACATTGTGGATGTGACCGATTTTGGTTTTGCCCGGTGCTGGGATACCCAGATTGCCTACTTGGTGATGGAGTATCTGGATGGATGCAGTCTGGCGGATGTGCTGACCGAGGAAAAGCACTTGCCTGTGCTCTGGGTGGTCGAAATCCTCGAACAGGTTTGTTCGGCAATGCAGGAAGCCCATCAGAACGGAATCGTCCACCGGGATCTGAAACCCGATAACATTTGGCTGGAGCCCAACCGCAGGGGCGGATATACGGTCAAAGTGCTTGATTTTGGCTTGGCCAAGCCACAGGACCAAATAACTGGAAACACAGTTTGGAAAGCGGGTGCCATCCCTGCGGGAGGCACCGTTGAGTCTGGGCCGGAAGTCCTGATTACAGGGGTTGGGTTTCCGGCTGCCGGTTTTGAATTTTCCGAAGACACCACCAAAATCATCCGGCTTGAAACCGAATCCGAAACCCGACTGCACCCTCCGGACGGCTCATCTTCCCCTTCCCTGCATTCATCCTCAAGCAGCGCTTTCACCCAGATTGGAACCCGGCTGGGGACTCCGCGCTATATGTCACCTGAACAATGTCGGGGAGAGGCGGCAGACCTGCGCTCCGATATTTACAGTCTGGGCGTGATTGCATTTGAAATGCTGGCCGGGGTTCCACCCTTTCAAGGGGAAACGGATGCTCTTTTGCGGCAACATGTGGAAAGTCAGCCTCCGCCGTTGCGGAAATTGCGGGCAAAGGTCCCCCGTCCTCTGGTCAGACTGATTGATTCCGCCTTGGCCAAAAACCCGGCTGACCGGCCTGCCTCAGCCGAAGTTCTGGGGAATGCCCTGCGCGCCGGGGTGGAAAGTTCCGGTTCGCTCATCCGGCAGGGGATTTCGTTGTACAGTGAGCATTTCTGGCTGTTTCTGAAAATCATCCTGTTGGCCAATTTGCCCTTGCTGTTGTTGGGATTGCTTGACTTCAAGGTTCATAGCGGCACCTTGTCGCTTTCATTGCTTGGGGTTTCAACGTTGGGGGGCTTGGCGGTTCTGAACCTCATTGGTTGGTTGATGGCAAGGTTCATTCCCCTGCTCTTTATGCCCACCGTGATTCAGTTGATGGCGATGCCCCTCCGACCGGTTCATTTCGGAACCAATTTCCACCTGCTGCGGCAACGGTTGGGTCCCCTGGTATGGACTCTGTTCGTTTCCTCCGTCCAGCTTGTGTGGCGGTTCCTTAAATTGATTATCCCAGGTCTGTTGGGGCTCCTGTATTTTTCTTTCGTGTCCCCGGTGGTATTGATTGAAGGGCTTTCCGGGACTGCCGCGTTGGAGCGTTCCACGGTTCTGGTCAAACGGGTTTGGAAGCTGGTCATTGGAATTCTGATTCTGACCAGCATTATTGAGTTTCTGTTGACAACCCCGGTTAGTTTTTATTTTGCGACCATGATTGGCAAGATTCTGCATTATGAAGAATCAGATACCTTGATTTTGAAAGAATTCATTTTTCGGATGGTATATTTGGTGGTGCAACCAATCGGATTGATTTCTATGGCGATGGTCTATGTGCGCGCCCGACAGGCCGGAGGCGAGCCCCTCTCCCGGATTTTCAGCGAGTTGCCGGAATATAAACCGCAAAGCGGTTGGCAAAGCCGCCGCCAGCTTCGCCACGGCACCCGCAGTACCTGAATCAGCCAGTGTGAAGGGACTCGATTTTCTCTCTGACAGGGCTTGGTCAGGTTCCCCGGAATTGACCGGAGGATTGAAAAAAGCAGCGAAGTTGATTTATACAGGTTTGTTTCACTCTTTTTGATTGACTTCCGTCACGAATGTGAGAAAAAATCTGCCCCTCATCCGGAAAAATCTAGCTCAAAGCGGTCCAATTCAGCAGCAACTTGCGTGTGCCTGATGATCACACCCAGCAAGACGTGGGGTCGGTGGAAAACGGGCTCGTTGTGTGTTTCGGAATCGTTGGCAGGGCATAACAAACCATTATGGCTTCAAAAAAAATCCTCATCATTGACGATGAATTGGATATGGCACAAATGCTCCGTGTGATTTTGGAAACACGTGGGTACCTTTGCTCAATTGCAACCAACGGCCGCGACGGACTGCAATCCATCCAAAACGAACATCCGGCCCTGGTCACCCTGGATTATATGATGCCCGGCATGACCGGTGCGGAGATGTTTCGCCAATTGCGGACCAACGAAACCTTTACGACGGTGAGCGATACTCCAGTCATCATGCTCACTGCCAAATCCGACAATGAGGAAGAGCAAAAGGAGTTATTGTCTCTGGGGCTGGCCGCTTATTTGATTAAGCCGTTCAGTTACACAATTTTGCTGCAAAAGATTGATGAAACCCTGAAGAACCGAAAATAACAGACAAGGGGTTTCCTGAGTTACCGGTAAACCCGGTGCTTCCCCGTGGACATGTCTTTTTCTCCGCAGCTTTTCCTCTCTGAACCTGTTTTTTCTGCCACCTGCTGTCCCCGCCGACAGGATGGCTGTACTTTGAATGAAATCCCAGCAGACGTACAGACTTGTTTCAACTCCATTGGCTGGTTGATTTGGCTGCTTCCGGTTTGAGTTCTTCCAGGAAGAGCCGACACTCTTTGGCTGGTTGCAAACCCAATTCCCTGCCTCCTCTTTCAACTGCTTTTGGAATTGGCTGGACCTGTTTATGACCGCTAAAATTCTGATCGTCGATGACGACCCGGTGCAGCAAAAATTGATGCGGTTCATCCTCACGCAGGACGGCTATACCCTCACTGAAGCGGGAAACGGGCGGGAGGCGCTTGAGAAGTTTCAGGCGGAAACCCCTGATTTGGTGCTGTTGGACGCCCTGATGCCGGAACTGGACGGATTTGAAACTTGTCAGGCCATTCGCCTGCTGCCCGGTGGCGAAGGGATTCCCCTCCTGATTGTGACCACCCTCAATGACGATGCTGCCATTACTCAGGTGTTCGCAGCCGGAGCCACCGATTACATCGCCAAACCCATCAATCGGGTCTTAATCCGGCAGCGGATTCGTCGCCTGCTCCACAGCCAAACCGCTGAAAAAGCCCTTCAAACCAGCGAAACCTATTTTCGGGCTTTGATTGAAAATGCCACCGACATCATTTCAGTGCTCGACCTGAGCGGCGTGATTCGCTATCAATCCCCTTCCGTTTACCGGATTTTGGGATATACCGAAGCGGAAATGATTGGGAAAAACAGTTTCGAGTTTCTCCATCCGGAAGACATCCCGCTCATTCAGAACCGCTACCGGGAAATCCTGGCCGGGGATTTTTCGACGAGCACCGGAAGTGAATACCGCTACCGTTGTAAGGAAGGTTCCTGGCGGGTTTTTGAATCACGGGCGCGACTGTTGCCCGCTGGCATGGGGCCGCCCGGCTTGATTGTCAATACGAGGGATGTGACCGAGCGGAAACAGTTTGAAGAGGCGTTGGCGCGCAGTGAAAAATATCACCGCTCCCTGATTGAAAACGTCACCGATTTGATCGTGATTTTGCAATCGGATGGCACGATTCGTTATACCAGCCCTTCCCTGGAACGGATTTCCGGCTTTCGGGAGGAGGAAGCCATTGGTGTCAACGCCTTTACTTTGATTCACTGGGACGATGTCCAAGAAGTCCTGACCAAATTTCACCAGGTGCAGGCCGGTGAAGTGCCAAACGGCGTTTTGATTGAATACAGGTGCCGGGTGAAAGGCGGGGCCTGGCACTATTTTGAAACCAAGCTCCATAATTTTTTGGACGATCCCAATGTGGATGGATTTGTGCTCAGTGTTCGGGATGTGACCGAACGCAAACACGCAGAACTGGCCTTGAAATCGGCTGAAGCCCGAACCAGAGCCCTGGTGGAAGCCTTACCTGATGGCATTGCCCGCATCCGGCGTGATGGCGTGGTGCTTGATTACCGCCCCAATCGGGCCTTTGGCCGGCCACTGTTCCCGGCTTCGGTGATTGGGGCACGCATCCAGGAATTTCTGCCCCGCGAATATCATGAACTGGCCTTGACGGCCATTGAGGAAGCCATTTCCACCAACCGCATGCATGTGGTCGAATTCAAGTTTCCTTTTGCGGAACAATGGGTGGACCTGGAAGCCCGCACAGTCGCCAGTGGTGAACATGAAACCCTCACCCTGTTTCGGGACATTACCATCCAGAAAACGGCTGAACGGTTTATCGAAGCCCATTTGCAGGAACTGGCCGAAGCCAACCTCAAACTTCAGGAAATGGACCGGGTTAAATCCAATTTCACCGCCATGCTGGCTCATGATTTACGTTCGCCTTTGTCCGTGGTGCGCATGGCTTTGGAAGTGTTTGAAGGGCAGCAGGATTTGGATCCGGTTGCGCAGGCCACGCTGTTTCAAACAGCCCATTCAAGCCTGGCCAAGGTATTGACGTTGATTGATGACCTGTTGGAGGTGTTCCGCTCGGAATCCACGGAAATCGAACTTCAATGTGTCCACCTGCAACCGGATGAACTGCTGGGCCAGGCTGTCAAGGAAGCCCGCCTTGCCGCCCTTTCCAAACACATCACCGTAGAAGAGAATTTCCTGGAAAGTCCGTTGCCGTTGATTTCAGCCGACCCCAAACAGTTGGGGCGGGTATTTTCCAACCTGCTTACCAATGCCATCAAATTCACTCCGGAAGGCGGCGTGATTGTGGTCGAAGCCCAGCCTGCGCAAGGAAAGGGCGTCGAGACCGGACTGACTTTTCTGTCTGTGAAAATCACCGATACCGGCCAGGGAATCTCCGCCTCAGACCTGCCTTATATTTTTGACCCCTATCAACAAGCCCAATCTGAGCAGAAAAAACTGGGTGTTGGTTTAGGCTTGGCAATTGTCAAACGAATTGTGGCTGCCCATGGTGGCAATATCACGGTTTCCAGCAAGGCTGGGGTGGGAACCTGCTTCACCGTGATTCTGCCAACCGGTGGAAATGACGATTTGAGAATTGAGAATTGAGAATTGGGAATTGGGAATTGGGAATTGGGAATTCCAAACCTTTAGCCAAGTCACATCCCCGTTGTCACCAAACCGAAGTTGACCATTGCCAAAGGTTGAATTCTCAATTTCCAATTCCCAATTCCCAATTCCAATGATGAGTTTTTAGGCAGCCGGAAATTCAGGATGGGATTTGAGTTCCTCAAACTGAAGAAAATGCCGTTCGTTATGGACGGACACAAAAAGCACCCATTGGTAGAAATCCAGGTCCTCGAAAAACGGATGGGCATGAATGTGGCCTCGGACCGGTGCTTCCGTGGTGGAGATGTATTGAATCAGGGCATCGCGGCTTTTTCCAAATTCTGCAAAAAGTGGTTCCCGTTCAATCCATCTCCCGGTTGGCCGGATGAAATCCGGTGCCTGGACTTTCATCCGGCGGTCCGGTACCGCTTTCAGGAGAAACCCTTCCTTGCCTCGAATTTCCGCAGCTTTGTCAGGGTTGGGTGGAGATTGCAGCACTTTGTGCAACAGGAGGCCGGAAAGCTGCACTTCACTGATGGCAATATGTTCGGCAATCTCTGCGGCAGACCATTGCCCTGGGTCTGCTTTATATGCCCATTGGGTTGCGGAAAGCGGTTCAAAAAGACTGAAAAACTGTTGTTTGGTATGGTTCAGACGGTCGAGCGCCAACTGGCGTTCCTCCTCCGTCAGGGTAAGCAAAAGTGGGTCGGACATAGAAAAACACGGTTTCCTTTCACTGACTGACTGCCCCCTTCCGCTACTGGTTTTCCACGTCCGACGGGCAAGCCGCAACCCAAGTGGAAGCCCCACCAACAAAGTCGGAGTTTGGCTTCATGGTTGACGTTCTTCGCGGTCAAGAAAAACCAAAAACGGATGAAGGAGCAGGCAGCCCTACTGAATTATTCGCCGTTGAGGCGTTGGGCCAGCCAGGAGTCGATATCGGAATAAGCCTGTTTGGGGACCTCGTGTCCGCATTCATAAAGCCGGAAGGTTACCTTGCGGGCCCAGGCTTCAAGTGCCGCGGCATTCGCACGGGTTCGGTCCGGAGTGTAAAATTCATCGCGTTCGCCTGCGACGTAGAGCACATCAAACTGTCCCTGCCGGAACCGCTCGTTCGTCTGGAGGTCACCGGGAATCCCGCCACAAATCCCAATGACGCCTCGAATCCGCTCTGGAAACGTGAAGGCGAATCGAAAATTGAGAGCCACACTCTGGGAAAAGGCCATCAGGAAAACATAATTGGGGTCAACCAGTCCTTCTTCAGTGAGCGAATCAATGATTGAGGTAACGGTTTGGTGATGTAAGTGGATAGAGTCATGGGGTTTGTAGCTGGTCAGCCAGCCAAACCCAAATTTGAGCGGGTCGCCAAGGTTTTTCGGATAGACCAAATGCTGATGCGGCCCTTGCAGCGAAGCAATGACACAATCCTGTTTGAGCATTTTGCGGGCCTGCCACATCATCGACACCTTGTCGCCCCCATACCCATGCAGGGCAATCACGAGCGGGCGGCGTTTCCCTCCGTTGGGAGGCGCATACACGTCAAAATAGCATTTGAATTCCTGGGAAATGATTCGTTCGCTGGCTTCCGACATACCTGGTATCCCCCTTGTTCTCACAGATTTCCGGCTAGTTTTTCAAGTTCAACCGCAAGGTCGCAGGGAGCGGTCACTCCGCCCTGGGCAAATTCAGATTTTCCCCCTCCACGGCCACCAAATGTTTTCGTGAATTCCGTCATGGTTTTTCCACAATCAAAGGGTACTCCGGGAGCCGAGGCAAACACCAACCGAGGTCCGGCGGTCGTGCCCAGTAACGCAATGGTTTGCGGAGCCCCCACCAGGGCATGGGCCAGCAATTTGACCTCCTCCGGGTCGCGGTCAGAAAAGACCTCGGTGACCACCCGCAGTCCGTTTGCAGGGGCTGTTCGTTCCAGGAGTTCACGGGCTTCGGCTTTGACGGCCAGGGTTGCCAAGTCTCGTATCCGTTTAGCCAGGGTTTTGTTTTCCTGCTGTAATTTGGCCACCAGTTCGGGGCCGGCTTCGCGGGCAGCCGAAAAAAGAGCTGCTGTTGTGAGGGCGGTCTGATGTGCGGTCCGATAGTCGGTCAAGGCCCGCCCGCCACACAGAAATTCGACCCGGTACAGGTTTTTCTTGAAGCGCTCCCAGCCCCGAATCACAACCAGGCCGATTTCCCCAGTGGAACGGACATGGGTTCCGCCACAGGGTGAAAAATCAAAATCAGCAATCTCAATGACCCGGAGGCAGCCTTCGCGGTCAGTGGTTTTCCGAAGGGGCAACGCCGGGTTGTTGCCGTCGGTGAGGTGAATCCGCACCGGACGGTTGTCAAAAACAACCGAATTGGCGAGGTTTTCCGCTGCCTGCACCATCTCAGCCGTCAGGTTTTCAATTTCAACATCAATCGTGGAGCTTGTCTCTCCCAGGTGAAAACTCCGGGTTTCGGCTTTGAGGGTTTGCAGGAACGCCTGCGACAAAAGATGCTGTCCCGAATGTTGCTGCATGTGGTCACGGCGGCGTCCTGGGTCAACCCGACCAAGGACACTCCCGGCCAAGGGGGCATCAACCAGGTGGACCACCTGAGTTTCGCGGTCAATGCAATCAAGCACCTGGGCTGAACCGAGAGTTCCCCGGTCAAAAGGCTGGCCCCCACCAGTTGGATAAAAGGCAGTCTGGTCCAGCACCACTTCCCACTGGTCGCCCTGCGCCTCGCAGGTTTGCACCAAGGCGGAAAATTCAAGCACATGTGAATCCCGGTAATAGAGTCGTTCAGTCTTCATGGAAATGGATTAGGGTTGGGGTTGTTTGAGCGACGGTTGTTTGTTCGATGAAACCCAATAGTGCTTTGCTTTCGGGCGGAACGCAACCTGCCGGGACGGTTCCGTGACCTTTCCTGCTGCAGAAAGGTACGAACCGGAGGGGCTTGCCCCAGTCACTTTTTGGTTGCGGTGCAGCCTGAGAACAGAGACAATGCGCTTTCCTGAAATCCGCTTCGGCGAGCACGCCAAATCCGCACTTCTCAGCCTTTTGCTTTCCAAACCGTAAGGAGCTGCCATGGCCGTTTTCACAACGAAAAACCCACCCATCACCACTGTCGTCATCAGCCGTCCGGATGAGCGCAATGCCGTTGACAAAGCCACTGCCAACGAGCTTTCCGAGGCTTTTCGTGATTTTGAACAGGACGAAACCGCCCTGGTGGGGGTGTTGCACGGCGACCAGGGAAATTTTTGCGCCGGAGCCGACCTCAAAGCCATTTCATCCGGCAAATTCAACCGGATTGAACCTGACGGCGACGGGCCGATGGGGCCGACCCGGATGATTTTAAGCAAACCCACGATTGCCGCTATTTCCGGATTTGCCGTCGCAGGCGGCTTGGAACTGGCGTTGTGGTGTGACCTGCGCGTGATGGAGGAGGATGCCACCGTCGGCATTTTCTGCCGTCGTTGGGGAGTTCCTTTGATTGATGGCGGAACTGTCCGCCTTCCCCGTCTGATTGGCCTCAGCCACGCCATGGATATGATTTTGACCGGACGACCGGTGTCTGCCGAAGAAGCTTTGCGGATGGGCCTGGTCAACCGGGTGGTTCCGAAGGGTCAGTCCCGCCAGGCTGCTGAGGAACTGGCCCGGCAGATTGCCAAATTCCCGCAGGAATGTATGCGCAATGACCGCCGCTCGGCTTATGAGCAGTTTGATTTGACTTTTGCCGAAGCCATGGCCAATGAATTCAAAATCGGGATGCAATCGCTCCGCAACAGCGCCATTCCCGGTGCCCGCCGCTTTGCCAGCGGCGAGGGCCGGGGCGGAAACTTCGAAAACCAATAGGTGAGAAGCTGTCCGCCGATTTCTGTCTGAATATTACTGTGAAAACCCTGGAAAGAAACCTGGGGGTACTTGTCTGTTTTTTTCCTGCCGTGTAAGGTAGTCGCACCCCACACACCGGTGGGACAATGTGCGACTTCAAAGGCTTTTATAAGAGGTACAAAAAGAGTGAAGTTAGTTCGTATCCTTCACTCTTTTTTTGTCGCACCGTCCCCCGTCACAATCATAAAAAATTCCCAATCAACCGACACTTCCAAGGAGGGTGTTTTATGTTGCCCCTTCGCAGCCGGCGTTTGCTCGCCTTTTTCACACTTGTTTGCACGATTTCCATGATTTTGGGAACCGGCCCCGAACCGGTTCAATCACAAGGTGGTGTCACGATTACCGTTGATGCCAGTTCAGCCCGACATTCCATCAATCCGAATATTTACGGGGTTGCCTTTGCAACCACCGCACAGCTCAATGATTTGAACAGTCCCTTAAACCGCTGGGGGGGAAATCCGACCACCCGTTATAACTGGCAGCAGAATTGTGACAATCGCGCCTTTGACTTTTATTTTGAAAGCATCGCGTATGGCAACGCGACCCCCGGAGCCGAAGCCGACACCTTTATCAGTGACACCAAAACTGCCAACGCCCAAGCCATGATGACCATTCCGCTCTGTGACTGGATTGCCAAGGTTGGCCCCAACCGGTCAAAGCTGTGCAGCTTTTCAATTGCCAAATATGGCCAGCAGCAGGACCGGGATTTTCAGTATTTTCCCGATGCTGGAAACGGGGTGTTGACCAACGGCCAAAATGTTGTGGGCAACGACCCGAATGATGCCAATACACCCAACAGTTCAGCAATTCAGCAGGCATGGGCCCAACATCTCGTGACCCAGTGGGGCGGAGCCAATAATGGCGGGCTCAAGTATTACATCATGGACAATGAGCCAAGTATCTGGTTTTCAACCCATCGGGATGTGGCTCCGACCGGGGTGCTGATGGAGGATTACCGGAACAAATTCATTGACTACGCCACCAAAATCAAACTGGCCGACCCCAACGCCATTGTGGTGGGACCGGAGGAATGGGGCTGGAGCGCTTATATTTTAAGCGGTTATGACCAACAATACGGGGCTTTGCATGGCTACAGCAATCTGCCGGACCGGGTGGCTCACAACAACATGGATTACATGCCCTGGTTGTTGCAACAGCTCAAACAAAACCAGACGGCCACCGGAAAACGGCTGCTGGATGTGTTCAGCCTGCATTTTTACCCACAGGGTGGCGAATACAGCAACGATGTTTCCACCTCCATGCAAATGAAACGGAATCGCTCGACCCGTGGGCTGTGGGACCCCAATTATCTGGACGAAGCGTGGATTGGAACCCAGGTCCAACTGATTCCCCGGATGAAGGACTGGGTGAGTACCTACTATCCCGGAACTCCAACTGCAATTACGGAATATAGCTGGGGCGCGGAAAATCATATCAACGGGGCCACGGCTCAGGCGGATATTTTCGGGATTTTCGGGCGCGAAGGATTGGACATGGCCACCCGCTGGACGACTCCGGCGGCTTCGACCCCAACCTATAAGGCCATGAAAATGTATCGCAATTACGATGGAAGCAAATCCACCTTTGGCGATACCTCGGTGTCAGCTACTGCCCCCAATCCGGACCAGGTTTCAGCTTTTGCCGCACAACGCTCCAGTGACGGAGCTTTGACCGTGATGGTCATCAATAAAAATCTGTCAGGTTCGACTTCCACCACGGTTAATCTGGCGAATTTTTCTCATCAGGGTACGGCTCAAGTCTGGCAATTGACCTCAGCCAATACCATCAACCATTTGAGCAATCTGACGGTGACCGGAACCAGCTTTTCAACCACCCTCCCGGCACAAAGTGTGACCCTGTTTGTGCTGCCCCAGGCCGTTGGAACCGCTCCCACCGTTTCCCAGTTTTTACCGATTGCTTCAAGTCCTGGAAAAACCATCACCGTCAAAGGAACTGGGTTTGTGAACGGGCAAACGCAGGTATTTTTCGGCGGAACCAATTTGATTCCAGCGGGAACGGTGACCGTGGTGGACTCAACCACCCTGACTGCGGTCGTTCCTGCCACCGGCAGCGGAGCAGCCAATATCAATGGGTATTTGACCGTGAGAGTCAATGGACAAAGCGCCACCACGCAAAATCTGGCTGACAGTTCGACGGCTCCGTGTAATGCCTCAGCCACCTATTCCCAGTTTGTCCTGTGTGGCGACATCACGGGAGAGGGTTTGACGGCTCAGGCCAGCGATATTGCCCTGGCCCGTGCCTTTACCCAATTCCAGGCGGTGCCCACCATCCGGCAGCGGCTGGCGGCGGATGTGGTGCCCCTCAACGGGACCTGTCGCGGTGATGGCACCATTACCACCACGGATATTACTTTCCTGCGGGCGGTTTCCTTCGGTCAGGCCACTTTCTAATCGGTTTCCTTCCCTTCTGATTTGGAGTCCAAACTTCGGTTCGGACTCCAAATGCTCTTTTCCCCCAAGAGCCTTTGCGTGCATAATACCCGCTCTCGTTTCCGACTCCGGTTACAATCCAACAAACTACTTGAAAAGCAACTGCCCAGGGTTCAGGGCCTTTTCAATTGAGAATTGTGAATTGAGAATTGAGAGTTGAAACCCAATTCGAAATCTCGATTTTTCCGGTATTCGAAAACCCTGAACCCTGAACCCTGAACCCTGAACCCTGAACCCTGAACTCTAACGATGAATATTTATGACCGAAGCCTACGTGTTTGATGCGGTTCGAACGCCCCGTGGCCGGGGGAAGAAAAATGGTGCGCTCTATGAAGTCAAACCGGTTGACCTGGTGGTGCGGCTCCTGGAGGCCCTGCAACAACGGAACCGCCTGGACACTTCCCAGGTGGATGACGTGGTTTTGGGTTGCGTCACACCAATTGGTGACCAGGGAGCGGATATTGCCAAGACGGCAGTGCTCTATGCCGGTTGGGCGGAGCCTGTTGCTGGTGTCCAAATCAACCGGTTTTGCGCTTCAGGCTTGGAAGCCATCAATCTGGCGGCCATGAAGGTTGCTTCAGGTTGGGAAGACTTGGTGGTGGCCGGCGGCGTTGAATCCATGTCGCGGGTTCCGATGGGTTCCGATGGCGGACCAATGGCCCTTGACCCGGCGGTCAGCGCCAAAATCGGGTTCGTCCCGCAAGGGATTGGAGCTGATTTGATCGCCACGATTGAGGGATTTACCCGGGCAGACCTTGACACCTATGCCATGAATTCGCATCACCGGGCGGCTCGCGCGCATCGGGAAGGGTTTTTTCACAAATCACTGATTCCGGTGACGGACCAAAACGACGTGTTGATTTTGGACCGGGACGAACTGGTGCGCGGGGATTGCACCCTCGAATCACTGGCCAAACTCAACCCTTCGTTTGAAATGATGGGGGAATTCGGATTTGATGCGGTGGCGCTGCATAAATATTACGAAGTGGAAAAAATTACGCATCTGCATACGCCGGGAAATTCTTCAGGCATTGTGGACGGGGCGGCCTTGGTGCTGATTGGCAGCAAAGCCAAAGGCGCTGAATTAGGATTGCAACTCCGTGCCCGGATTCGTTCCGTAGCGGTTACCGGAGCCGAACCCACCATCATGTTGACCGGTCCCCAACCGGCCAGCCGCAAAGCCCTCAAAAAAGCCGGAATGACGGTTCAGGACATTGACCTGTTTGAACTGAACGAAGCCTTTGCCTCGGTTGTCCTCAAATATCAGCGGGATTTGGAGATTGACCCGGAACGGCTCAATGTCAACGGCGGCGCGATTGCCATGGGCCATCCTTTGGGGGCCACCGGTGCCATGATTTTCGGAACTGTCCTGGATGAATTGGAACGGCAGAACAAACAAACGGCGCTCGTGACGCTTTGTGTCGGGGGCGGGATGGGGATTGCCACCATCATTGAGCGGGTCTGAGGTGGAACCAGGACTGAGGACTGAGGACTGAGTTTTATTCAACATTCGCAGCGTGTCGTCACCCGTAAAGACAAAATGGAACCTATGAAAAAAAATATTGAGGTCAAACGGCCTCCGCTGAAGTTTGCCGAAACACAAAAAGTCATCAAAACAATTCAGGAAAAATTGAATGCCCCGGTCCTCGCCTACTGGACCTCAGCCAACGGGTCCGTCTGCGATAACGACACGATGGCTTTACGGCAGGTTTTGGAGCAGGTCGGGCCGGGCCAACGGCTGTATTACTTTGTGAAATCCGACGGTGGCAACGGACGGGCTTCCCTGCGGATGGTCCACCTCTTGCGGGAGTTTTTCCCGGAGGTGATTGCCCTGGTTCCTTTGAACGCACAATCCGCCGCCACGTTGCTGGTGCTGGGTGCCAACGAAATCCACATGGGAACGCTGGCCCACCTGTCGGCGGTTGATACCTCCATCACCCACGACCTGTCACCGGTGGACAAGGACAATGACCGGGTACGGGTCGGCCAAAACGAACTCCACCGCATTATTGGCTTGTGGAATAAGGAAAATGCTGAGTACAAGAAAAATCCCTACGATGCGATTTTTCAGTACATCCATCCGCTCGTGATTGGGGCCGTGGACCGCGCCAGTTCGCTTTCGACCATGCTCTGTGAGGATATCCTTTCCTATCACATGGAAAACGAGAAAAAACGCAAAAAAATCAGCGAAATTCTCAATAACAAATATCCTTCACATGGGTACCCAATCGTTTTACGTGAAGCCATCAAAATCGGCCTTAACGCGAAAAAACTGGACAAGGAAGTTGACGACCTGTTGTTGGAACTCAACGAGTTGTATTCGGAGATGGGGCAATATTGCAAAACCGACTACGATGAGATGAATTACCACGACAACGAAATTCTGAACATTCACGAAGTCAACGGAATGCAAATCTTTTTTCAGGTGGACAAAGACTGGCATTTCCGCCAATCAGACCGAACGTGGCTGTATACCAACGAGAAAAGCTCGTGGAAAAAATGCACCATGGTCAACGGTGAACTGACCGAAGAACGCTTTCATATTCGGTAATCAGGGTTCAGGGGCTTTCCAATTGAGCATTGAGAATTGAGAATGAAAACCCAAGCCAAGACCCTTAATTTTTGTTATTCGAAACCCCTGAACCCCAGACCCTGAATCCTGAACCCTGAACCCCAGACCCTGAACCCTGTTTTTATGTCCATTACCTATCAAAAAGACGACGACAACATCGTGACCCTCACGATTGATATGCCCAACCGTTCTGCCAATGTCATCAACTATGAATTTGGGGAGGCTTTCCAGTCGGCCATGACCAAACTGGAGGCGGAAACGGATTTGCGCGGGATTTTGGTGACTTCTGCCAAAAAGACCTTTTTGGCTGGCGGGGACCTGGATTTGTTGTTTGCCGTCACCGATGCTGCCGAAGCCATGCGCGGAGTGGACCAGCTAAAAGTTCTGTTCCGTAAACTGGAAACGATGGGGAAACCTGTGGTGGCCTGCCTGAACGGTTCGGCTTTGGGAGGCGGGTGCGAACTGGCGTTGGCCTGCCACCGGCGGATTGCGCTCAAAGCCAAGGGTTCGGAAATTGGCATGCCCGAAGTCACCTTGGGGTTGCTCCCTGGCGCAGGCGGGGTTACGCGCACCGTGCGCCTGTTGGGTTTCGAAAAAGCCTTTCCGTTTTTGATGGAAGGCAAACGGGTTTCTCCCGAAGAGGCGTTTGAAGCCGGTCTGGTGAGTGAATTGGCCGATTCCCCGGAAGAAATGATGGTTCGTGCCCGGATGTGGATTTTTGACAACCCGGATGCCATTCAGCCGTGGGACCGTTCTGATTACCGCATGCGCGGTGGTGACCCGCGCAACCCGAAAACCGCCCAAATGCTTTCGATAGCTCCGGCCATGTTGCTCAAAAAGACACATGGCAACTATCCGGCCCCCTTGGCCATTATGAGTGCTGCGGTGGAAGGGGCAGTGGTGGATTTTGAAACCGCCAGCCGGATTGAATCCCGTTATTTTGCCCAGGTGGCCACCAGTCAGACAGCCAAAAACATGATTTCGGCTTTCTGGTTCCAGTTAAACGCCATCAACGAAGGAAAAAGCCGCCCCGGAGGTTTTCCGCCAGCCAAATTCCATAAGGTCGGCATTCTGGGGGCGGGCATGATGGGGTCTGGAATTGCCTATGCCACGGCTCTTTCCGGCATTGAGGTGGTTCTCAAGGATGTCTCACTGGAAGCCGCTGAACGGGGCAAAAGTTATTCGGAAAAACTGCTCGCCAAACGGGTTTCCTCAGGCAAAATGGACGAGGAAAAGATGCGTTCGATGCTGGACCGGATCACACCCACCGACTCGGCGGAAGACCTCAAGGGCTGTGATTTGATTATTGAAGCCGTGTTTGAAAACCGGGAACTGAAAGCCAGGGTCACCCAGGAGGCCGAGGCCCAGCTTGCACCCGATGCGATTTTCGCCTCAAATACTTCCACCCTGCCGATTACCGGACTGGCAACGGCCTCGGCCCGCCCGGAAAATTTCATCGGACTGCATTTCTTTTCGCCGGTGGACAAGATGCAACTGGTTGAAATCATCGTGGGTGAGAAAACCTCGGACGAAACGCTGGCCCGTGGTTTTGATTACGTGCGGCAAATCCGCAAAATCCCGATTGTGGTCAATGACAGCCGGGGATTTTATACTTCGCGGGTGTTTGGCACCTATGTCAGCGAAGGCATGGCGTTGCTGGCTGAAGGGCAGCATCCGAAAGCGATTGAATCCGCCGGAATCCAGGCCGGAATGCCGGTTGGCCCGCTGGCGGTTTCCGATGAAGTCAGCATGTCACTTATGCTGCACATTCGCACCCAGACCCGCAAAGACATGGAAGCCGAGGGAAAGCCGTTCCCCGAACATCCCAGCAATACTGTGATTGAACGTATGGTCAATGGTCATGACCGGCCCGGAAAAGCTGCTGGCAAAGGGTTTTATGAATATCCCAAGGGCGGAAAGAAATATCTTTGGCCGGAATTGACCAAGCTCTTTCCACCTCAGAGCGAAAAACTTTCCCTGGCTGAAATGATGGAACGGTTGCAATTTATCCAGGTGCTTGAAACAGCACGTTGTTTTGAGGAAAACGTGGTCCGCAGCGTTCCCGACGCCAATATCGGCAGCATTTTTGGCTGGGGGTTTGCCCCGTTCAAAGGTGGAACACTTCAGTTCATCAATGATTATGGAATCGCAAAATTTGTGGCGCGTGCCCGCGAACTGGCTGCCAAATACGGGGAACGGTTTGAACCCCCTGCATTGCTTGTCACAATGGCAGAAAAGGATGAGTCTTTCAGCTAAAGCAAGCCACTCAGGTTTGGAATATCCCGAAATTTTTCTTTCACCGCAGAGGGCCTCTGCGGTGAAAATGTCCAACAAATAGTTCCTTTTGTTTTTTCTAAACCAATTTGGCTGTCAACACAATTTCAGTTCCTGCCAAGGCCTTGGAAACCGGGCAGTTCGCCTTGGCGTAAGCGGCAAAGCCCTGGAAGGCTTCATTGTCCAGGCCGGGAATTTCGGCTTCGGTTTCCAATTCGATTTTGGGAATCACAAAACCCGATTCCTGTTTTTCCAAATGGACTTTGGCCGAGGTATGAATCCGGGTCGGGGTGAAGTTATTGGCTCCCAGGGTGGCGGTCAGGGCCATGGTGAAGCAACCGGCATGAGCCCCTGCGATCAATTCCTCCGGATTGGTTCCGGCTCCGTCGCCGGAACGGGCCCGCCAGTCATACGACCCTGAAAAGGCACCGCTGCCGAGTGAAATCTGCCCGGCTCCGGCCATCAAATTTCCTTTCCATTCTGCTTCTGCTTTCCGTGTTGGCATGGGAAAATCCTCCGTATTGTTTGAGTTTGGGTTTGCGTTGTGTCATCTGTGACTGAAAAACCGACGCCCCAGCTTTGCCGGTTTGGGAAAGAAATGCAACCCAACGCAACGGATTCCCGTTTGGATGGCATCCCAAGCCCTATCCCTCAAAAAAACCAAATAGGAACCTGAATCGGATATGTTGAGTTTGCAGCATCTGTCGCGTGGTGTCATGGCTGTCGGTGTCACCATGTTTTTGTGGACCTGGACCGTCCAGGCCGAAGTCAAAACCCTCTCTCCAAAAGAAGTCATCAAACGATACCAAAAAGCTGCCGGAGGCGAATCCGCCCTCAAAAAAATCCGTGAAACCAGCCTGAGCGGTCAGGTCGTGTCGTCCGAAGGCGTAACGGGGACTTTTACCCTCGACTTGCAACATCCAGGCAAACTGCGATTGGAACGAAAATTTGAAGCTGACAACCGCCTGGAAATTGCCGGCGGAACCTCCGTTTGGGAGCAAAGCACCCGTGCCGGCGCGGTGACCCTGCTGGATGAAACCGCCCGCGAGCGAAAAGCCGCCAACCTTCTGTTGACGGACCGGCGGCTTGATTTCAAAGCGCAGGGGTTAGCGGCACGGTCGTTGCCCGCCGTCCAAATTGGCGGAAACCATTGTGCAGTAGTGGAATTCGTTTCCCGCCAGCGTGGAGCGGTTCGGATGTACTTTTCCCAGGCAACCTGGCTCCCTGTGCGATTGGAGAGCGGTTCCGGTGACCGGTTACGCTGCCTTGATTTTTTTGACTTCCAAACCGTGGATGGGGTGAGCGAACCCATGCGGTTGGAACTGACGGAAGGCACTGAAGGCAAGCAGACACTCAAAGTTGCTACGGTCAGGCATAACCCTGGCTTGCTGGCTGACCGGTTCATCCCTCCCGCCGGGATGGAAAACCTCGATATTGCAGCCTTGTTTTCCAAAATCGAAGCCAACCAGCGCAAAGTGGACGAACGGGTTACCAATTACACCTACATTTTGACCGAAACCCAACGGGAACTGGACAAAAACGGGCAGGTCAAGGAAACCAAAGTCAAAGTGTATGAAGTGTATCCGTTGCCGGGCGGCGAACGGGTTTTGAAACTGACCAGTGAAAATGGAAAACCGCTGTCCCGTGACGCTGCCGAAAAGGAACAAAAGCGGGTTCAAAAATTCATCGAGGAAAATCAAAAACGCCAGGAAAAGCAGAAAAACAAGAAAACCGACGATGCCGACAACGAAAAGAAGCATGAAATCGGAATCAAGGACTTTTTACGGGCCTGTGAGTTTTCCCACCCGCGCCGTGAAAACCTGCGGGGGCGGGAGGTAACGGTGTTTGACTTCAATCCGCGCAAAAACTTCAAACCTTCCAACAGTGAGGAAAAAATCATCAATAAACTGGCGGGAACCGTCTGGGTTGACGCCTTGGACAACACGGTTTCCCGGCTGGAAGGCCGATTTGAGGATTCATTCAAGGTGGCCGGCGGCCTGATTGCCTCGCTGGGCAAAGGAACGGCCTTTACCTTTGAGCAAACCCGCACCGAAGAAGGCGTCTGGCTGCCTTTCCGGGCGGACTTCAATGCAGGGATTAAGGTTTTCCTGATTGCAGGATTGAATATCAGCGTTGAAAACCGCTACAGTGATTACAAGCGGTTCAATGTTTCAACCAAAATTGATCTTGATGAAAGCGCCCGCTAGGCGTTTTGGGGTTAAACCTTTCACGATTAAATGGAGAGAACCAACCATGTCAGCTTTAACTGATAAGTACGGTGGAATGTACATCTATGCGGAAAAACAGGGCTGCACCAATATGAGCGCCCAGGAAGACAACGGTCACATGACCATCACCATGACCGCCCCAACGCAGTTGATTGCGAATCGGGTTTGGGACGCTGCCAAAGAAGCCGACCCGGATTTGGATGACGGAGATTTGACGCTCAACATTTCTGTGGAACGGACCGACATTCACGGCATTTACGAAGTCGAAAAAGGCGATACCCTTTCCAGCATCGCCAAGCATGTGGCCGGAAGCCAACTGACCTACATGCAGATATTCGAAGCCAATCGCAACATTTTGAGCGACCCGAACAAAATTCAAATCGGGCAGAAACTCACGATTCCAAAGCTGCCGTCTTAGAAACAGTCTTGGGAGTCTTGGGAGTCTTGGGAGTCTTGGGAGTCGTAAGACATCTTTGGCACCTTGTCACCCTGTCACCCTGTCACCTTGTCAGGGTTTAGACCCCCAAGACCCTCAAGACTCCCAAGACTCCCAAGACTTACTTCCGGCTTCCCACCACTGTGGTCAAATCAAACAACACTTCACTGATGGCCAAGGGGTCAATCTCACCCAGTTTGAGTTTGTTTTTGTGTTCCGGATAGGCTCTGGGTTTATACAATCCCGGCACAAAAAAGCAGCGTTCCAGCTTTTGGTCTTCCCATCCCTCAGAGTAACCCAACGGAACCCCATAAAATTCAACCACAGCGGTTATCCTGGCCGACACGAAGTGTTTCACATGTTCCGAAACCACACCGTGGTCATCGCCTGACCCCCGCTCCCAGCCGAGTTTGACAAATCCATGCATGACCGTTCCAGCCGGTAGGGGCACTGCGGCAAAACGAGTAATATCGGTTGCAGTTGCTTCACTTTCCTCCAGGGTAAAGACCGGTCGGGTCAGTTGCGGGAAGGGCGGAACAATTTCGTAATCGGCAAGCAACTCACCCCAGGTTGACAAAACCTCTTTGGAAAGATGCAGCGGATGAGCCAACCCGATGGTGCAGATTCCGTCCAGGTTGGTGTCATCATCGGTTTGGTTGGAATAGGTCTGGTCCTCGGTCACCCGGAACGTTTTGACCAGGTTCCCGGCCTTGTCATATCCGCTCCAGACCAGCAGCCGGGCCAGATTGGTCATCAGCGGGTGTTTGACCAGGAGCATTTCAAATTCGGAAACCGTCCAGCGTCGTTCTGTGACCATGGCCTGTTCCAGGCGGGGTGCCTGGATTTTGGCGGTTTCGGCCACCTGTTTTTTGAGGAGTTTCCATTCCTCAAGCGCAATTTTGGCTTTTTCAGCCGTATCTTTGGAATTTGGTTTGGGAAGGTCAGGCTTGAAGACACCTTCCTCATCCCGGACCATTGGTTTCATTTCCTTGCCCAAAGCAAAACGGAACTGCCTGGCTCCAAAATCAAAAACACGGGTTCCCCGTTCGTCCAGGCCGCAATCGGGCACAATCCGGTCTTCCAGTTCAGCCCGCGACATGTTTCTTTCCGAAGCAATTTCCTCCATACATTCCTGGGCCCGCGCTTTGATGGCTTTGAAGGCCACTTTCTGGGCGATTCCGTTGATTTGCATGAGGGCTGTGTCGGTCCCCATGGCCCGCAGGCATTCCAACCCTGAAACCGCCCGTTGATGCTGACTTTCTCCAGGCCAAACCCGGACCAGCGCCGCCAGTTTGAGGGCGGTGGGGTCGGTTCCCAGCAGCCCCAGGGCCAGGAATGCCCAGGCTTCCTTGGATGAGGCTCCGCTTGCCATCCATTCCTCAAACAACTTCCAGGCAAAGGCATCCAGCACAAAGGGTGAGAAATGTTCTCTGAAATTTTTGGAAAGGACCCACAGGGTTCCGTCACCCTTTGGGGCGGAGGTTTTGTTTTTCAGGGTTTCGAGCGAAACGTTTTGCAGAACCGTTACCAATTGCTCAACCTGGGCTTCGTTCAGTCGAAAATCATCAACCGTCAGGGCAGGCAGGTCGGAAAGTGAAATCCAAACCGGTTTCCTGTTTTTCTTAAATTCCTTGAGAGGTGGCAACGCTTCCTTCAGCCATTCAGGTGTGGTTGTCTCGTTAAAGGGGACATATTCCTTTTCCGCAAAATCCAGCACCAGTTGGACCGCTTTGGCAGCCGCTTCCGGGCTGACAACGTTAAGGCACGAGCGCATGAACGGTTCGTAACCTTTTCTTTTCAAGGAACGCAAAATTTCAATGGCTGTATCGGTGAATTTGCTTTTTTCAGCCAGCAGCGGCAACAAACCCGCAATGGTATGTTCCGGATGTGCATCCAGCCAGGCTTTGGCCATTCCGGGTACACGTGAGGTTTTCATCAGCTCCACCATGCAGGGGGCAGCTTCGGGAGCAACGACCTTCGTGAAAATTTCCATTCCCTTTTGTGCTTCATCTTTATTTGCCCACCCGGCAATAATGTCTTTAACCACGTCCAGGGCGCGATATTCCGTATGAGCCAGCCAGGCCCGTAAATAATCCGTTTTGTACAGATTCAATTTGAGCCGCCGCAGATGATGTTCCACCAAAGTGGAACTTCCCAGGCCGAAAATCAGCAGTTGGGGTTTGTGATAGTGGTCTTGCCAGCCGCCTTGCACCTGATAGCGTTTGTCCTCCCAACTTGCCACCACTGCCTCGATTTCAGCATGTTTTCCCAACATCGCCCCCAGAAAAAAGCCCGCCTCCGGGGTTGCATAAAAATCAGTTGGAAACTTATCCGGAGTCGGAACCGTGATGTTTTTCCCCAGCTCAGCCAACTCTGTATCTGACAAATAGGGCAGGACAAAGCTGCGCAAGCCCGGCACCAGGTCTGCGGCAGGCAGGTTGTGCAAAACCAGTTTTCCCATCAGCACTTTGGCGAAAACTTCCGGTTCGAGCAGCAGATATAACAAAACAGTCATTTCATCCCGTGGCAGGAATGTGATTTGGGCAAGGCGGTTGACTATTTCATCAAAGGAAAGCCCACTTTCCCGCGCCGAAAAACCAGTCATCCGTTCAGCCAGTTGACCAGTGGTATCTTCTGTGCAACCCATTGCCATCAGCCAGAAATCAGCTTCCTGATAGGTCATTCCCAGATTGATTTTCGCTTTTTCCCATTTGCGGTCAAAGTACCAGCCATTGGGTGAACTCATTTTGTGAATCCGAGCCACACAATCAGCCTGGTCGAATGGCCGAACCGGAGGCTTGGGCAAAGGTGTGTGTGGTTTGTAGGTCACCCAATAATGGTCTTCGAGGGCAAGTCCGAGGGTTCGGGGCAGTTCAGCCAGGCTTGAAAAAACCGGAGTCTGAGAGGCCAGCGCCGGGGCTGAAGTGGGAAGAACCTCGGCTGGTTCCTCAACCGCTGGTTTCATTTTGGCAGGTTTGGCCGGAGCGGCTGGGGCCGGAACTGCGGCTGCCGGTTGAGCCGGAGGTTCCTCACCGACTGCGGCGGAAAGCTCAACATAGCCTTTTTTCACCTTTTCCTGCACCAGTTTATCAAAGGACTTTCGGGCTTCGTCTGCGGAAGCAAAGTCTTTGGTTTGGGTTTGTCCGGCGGTGCCGACCCGGCCAAACTGAACCGTGTGCGAACTTCCGGAAAGGGTGATGGTCCAGAACTTGTTTGAAGTGCCTTCGGAAAATTGGAATTCGCGTTTCATAAGGAGCCTCTTCTAAAGGGATTCGCTCAGTAATGCGTCCGTCACTTCGGACCAGCGGGAGAAAGGCCGAAATGGTTGTCCCAGGCGGGTCAGTTCCTCCGTCAGCCAGCCACGGGCAAACCGGTTGGCGGGAGCCACCAGCAATGCCGGAGCCAAATCCGGGGGACCGTTTCCGGCAAACACCACCCGTTCATATTGTTGTTGCGCGGCTGCCACCACTGCCGGTTTGTCAATTCCGGTTGAAACCGAAAGAAAGGGGGAGCCCACGGGCAATTCCATAACCAACCCCTTCCCTGGTGCAAAATAACCAGGACAGGCAAAAACCGGAAGACTCACGCCAAAATGCGCCAGTACCTTGTCAATGTACCAATGACAGCCGGCGGATACGATTTGCAGGTCCCAGCCACGTTCCTGGAGGGCCGCCACACATTCGGCAAAGCGCGGTTCGGGCTGCATGTTCCACACCACTTTTTCCAGTTCGGCTTCGCTACAGGTGATGTGCGAGAAAAAGCCGTTCATACAATCAAAATGCGTGACTTCGCCTCTTTGGTAGGCCGCAAAATAATCGGGAATTTCCGTTCCGGTCAGCCTGGGGTAAACCAGTTCGTAAAAATCGAAATCGGTGATGGTGCCGTCAAAATCCGTAATCAGGACTGCCTTTTCAATTGTTTTCGTCACAAGGAAGTAGGTTTGAATGTGAGGGGATGAACCAGCTTTGAACAAACCAAGATTGCGCGAAATTCGGCAATGAATCAATATTTTCGGCAAAATTCAACCAATCACAGGTTATTGGGGGGGGATTGCGGATGAACCGGGAATTATGTTTGCTTTTGGGGCTTCTGTTTGTGTTGTGCTGGTCAACGGATATTACTTTTGCTCAGAAAAAAACGTCCCCTGAAAAAACAAAAAAACCGGTTTATGGTTTTGTTGATGTTGGTTTTGAACCCAAAGCAGGTGATTTATTTCATACCTGCACCAGACTCTTGCCAACAATTGACAGGGTTGTTGTTCAGGAAATTCGGGAAAATTACCAAACTACAAAAGAACAACTTGCTGACCCGCAATTTCAACATTTTACAATTCTGGCTGAAGCGGAGCTGAGAGATGCTGAAGCTGAAGGTTTTGCCAAATTGTGGCGAAAACTGAAAATTGCAAATGGGATGGGGTGTTGGACACCGGCTTTCCGGCTTACTTTTTGGAGCAGCGGTCAAACAGTTCCTTTATTGAAAGCAGACCTTTGTTTTCATTGCTGGAACCTGACCTACAGCTTTGAAGGAAAAGGAGAAGGAGCTTCTTTTGATGCACAAGGTCCAACAGGCCGAAAGCTCCTTGAAGCCATAGCCAACAGACTGAAAAAGCCGGAATACAGCCCTCTCCCCAATGGTTTGTACTTGATTCAGCAAAGAGAATCCGAACGGGAAAATCTCAAATTTGATAAAATCGAGCAAAGGGTCATTCATTTTTCAACATACTATACAGAAGGAGTCGACCCGGAACCGGCACAATTTCTGGTCGTCAATCGTCTGCCCAATGTTGCGGTACGGTTAAAGGTGCCGCCAAAAACCGAAAGAGATAAAAATGGGAAGCCGCTTTTGACCTTTCTACTCCCGGATGACCAGTCTGAGGCACTCACAAATTTCACAAAATCAAACCTGGGTCGAAAATTGGTGTTGGTGGTGGATGAACAAGCCACCATTATTCAACCTATTCAGAAGGTTATCACCAATGGCAAAATACAGTTTCGCTGTACTGATTTTGCCTGTGCCCGGCTGGCCTTCAGCCTGGAACACGACAAGTAAGGTTTTCTTCTTTCATCATGCACATCGTCCTTGTTGAGCCTGAAATTCCCAGCAACACCGGAAACATTTCCCGCACTTGCGCCTGCACCGGAGCCACTCTGCATTTGGTCGGACCTCTGGGCTTTTCCACCAGTGACAAATACCTGCGGCGGGCGGGTCTGGATTATTGGCACCAGTTGAAGATTTACGAATACGACAACCTGCAACAGGTGTGGGAAAAATACCCGGAGGGCCGTTTTTTCTATGCCACCACCAAAGCCCAAAAACGCTACACGGAGCATCATTACCTGCCTGGGGACTTTTTTGTATTTGGCAAGGAAACCAAAGGGCTGCCCTCAGATTTAATTTCCCAGAATCAGGAAACCGCGCTCCGCATTCCGATGACCATCACCAACCGGTCGCTGAATCTGTCAAATGCCGTGGCAATTGTTTTGTATGAAGCCCTGCGCCAGACTGGTTTTCACGAACTGGATTGAATTTGAATTAAGAATTGAGAATTGAGAATTGAGAATTGAGAATTGAGGTTAAAACCCGGTTCGTATTTTCATTGTTCTGTTTCTTAATACAATCGGAACCAGAACCCTTTTTTCTCAATTCCCAATTCCCAATTCTCAATTCTCAATTCTCAATTTAAAAGACTCTGAAAATGGACCTTGTTACCCGCATCCGCACGCAACTTGCCATGTTTGATGACGGAGCCTTTGAAACCCTCAGCAACAAAGGCTTGGTCAGGCGTGCCCGCAAAGACCTGCAAGGCGGAGCAGCGCCCGAAATTGTGGGAACCAATGAAACACACGTCCTCCTCAAGGTAACCGATGCCGAAGTAAAAATCTCAGAGCAGGGACCGGCCAAAGCGGTTTGTTCGTGTCCTTCGGTTGAACTGTGTCGTCATATTTTGATTGCCTGTTTTTGGTTGCAGGAAACCCGTACGGAAGCGCCTGCGGCAGCCGTGCGGGCAACTCCTGAAGGGGAACCGCCTGCCGCACTGCCGCCGCCGTCCCTGGACCTGGATGACACGGTTTTGCTTCAGGCTACGGTTGATGTTTTAACCAAGCTGGCTGGGAAAAAACTGGTCAAAAGTGCGCTCGAACTGTTTTCGGTGAGTCCCGAACATGCCATTCACAAGGAAGCGGGAATTATGGTGGACCTCCCGACCGTCAATGCCACGGTGCGATTTTTTCCGGGCCAGGGATTGGAAGGAATGCTCTGTTCGTGCAAGGCACGGGAGTTTTGCAGTCACCGGGTGCTGGCTGTGTTGCTCTATCAGAAAGCAGCCGGTGTGGTTTTGGAAGGCGCAGCGCAGGCTCCCCGGATTTTGCAGGAAACCGGTCAGGCCCCCCGCACCCGAAATGAAATACTGGTTGCGACCAAATCCCTCCTGGCCGAATGCCTCCACACCGGAATCTGTCACCTTTCCGAAGCCACCGAACAACGACTGGTTACGCTTTCGGTTGCGGCTGTGGGCGTTCACCTGCCCCGGCTTTCGCACGTGCTCCGAGGCAACAGCGATGAATTGAGGCTTTTGCTCAAACGGGATGCCAAGGCCGACGAAGCCCGCCTGTTTTCGCTGATGGCCCGGACGTTTGCTTTGTGCCAGGCTTTGGAAAAAACCGGTGAAGGTCTGGGGCGGGCGGATTTGATTGGAAAATACCGAACCACCTACGATGAAGTCGGAACTCTGGAGCTTTGCGGTATTGGAGCCTATCAATGGGAAACCAAGTCCGGTTTCGCCGGGCTGACGGTGCTGTTTTGGGATGAACGCTCGCAACGGGTACATTCCTGGTCAGAGGCCCGTCCCAAGTATCAAGGAACCGGTTTTAATCCCTTGCAACGGTTGTACCAGGAGGGTCCCTGGGAAGGCATGCTGAACCCTGCGCAGGCTTCGCGGAACCGGTTCAAGTTGATGCACGCCCGGCGCAACGGACAATTCCGTCTTTCCGGCAGTTCCGGCAGTCGAACCATCCTGGTGGGGCCAACCATGCCCGCCAAAATGAATTTTGAAAAACTGGCGTACCGTTCCTGGAAAGCCCTGGCGGAAAAACTGGCCACTCAAACCGCTATCGGGCTGGCTGAACCAAATCCGCTGGATGAAATTGTGCTGGCACAACCCGCCGTTTGGGGCGAACGGGAGTTTGATTCCGTTTCCCAAACGTTTTACTGGGAAATCCAGGATGAAGAAGGTCTTCCGCTGTTGCTTCAGGTTTCCTACAGTGACCTTGAAAAACAGCGCATCACCGCCCTGGAACAGCTTGACCCGGCTGCGCTTGCTGCCACGGGAGTGGTCTGCCGTGCCTTTCGCGGTTTGAACGGGTTGCGGCTTTATCCGATTTCCCTCCTGTCGGAAGCAGATGGCAACCAGCCTTCAGTCATCAATCTGGGGTTTTCCGAAGGGTACCAGGGAGCCAAACCACTAAATCCGGAACCAACCACAGATACTGAATCCGAGTCGCTTGACCCGGTTGAGGAAACTCCCGAAATCGAAGTTGAACCAACCGGCCTGTTCCACCTGCGGTTGTTACGTCTCAATGAAGAACTGAACCGGCTGGCCCAACGGGGAGGATTTCTGGCTTCCGAAGCCAATCAGCAGTTTTTTCGGTCGGAAAGTGCTTTTTTCCAAACCGCCGGTTTGACGGTTCTGGCTGAATCGTTACGAAATTGTGGCCAGCCTGGAACTTCGGGCGGCAAGGAGCTGCTGGAAGCCAAATACTTGGCGTTGCTCTGCCTGGAAGCGCTTGGGAAAACCGTTTGAAGTGCGGCAAGAGCGGAAAACACAGGCCAAAATGGACCTCCTTAAACAGGAAAAATTGGACCTTGTGAAGGACCACCTTCAGCCCTACTTTCCCTTCCATACAAAAACCTCCCTCATGGAAAGAGAAAGTTATGGACACATTGCATCCCACCTCCCGAACCACTGTAAAACGGCTTCCCAAGCGGGGAGTTTATGACCGCGAAGAAATCAACCGCATATTGGACGAAGGCTTTATTTGCCATGTGGGATTTGTCGTGGACGGCCAACCCTTTGTCATACCCACCGGGTATGGCCGGGATGGACACTTTCTCTATATCCACGGTTCAGCCGTCAGCCGGATGTTGCGCAACCTCAAGGAAGGCGTCGAGGTTTGCGTCACGGTCACCCTGGTGGATGGGTTGGTGCTGGCCCGCTCGGCCTTCCATCATTCGTTTAATTACCGCTCGGTGGTTATTTTTGGAAAGGCCGCGTTGGTTGAGGACGAAACCGAAAAAATGGCGGCTCTGCGGACCTTTACCAACCACATTATTCCGAACCGGTGGGAAGAAGTCCGCGAACCGAATGAACCGGAGATGAAGGGAACCCTGGTGCTGGCTCTGCCCATCAGCGAGGCATCAGCCAAAATCCGGGTCGGGCCGCCGGTGGATGATGATGAGGATTACGCCTTGCCAGTGTGGGCTGGTGTCATTCCTTTGAGCCTGGAGGCCGGAACTCCCATTGATGACCCGAAACTGACGCCGGGGATTGAGCCGTCGCTGGCCCTGCGGAACTATACAAGAAAGCCAAACCAAGCCTGAAGTCTGAAAGAAAAATCAGAGAACTCCCGGATACACCCTTTTGTTTTGCAGCGACTTGTCGCTGCTTTGGAGTGCGGGGACTTGTCACCGCTTTGGTTTTCGGCGACTTGTCGCCGAATTCTGCTGATTGTGCCAAGTACTCGGCAGTTGCGACAAGTCGCCTCACCCCAAATTTTCAAACACTCTTATTGACAGTCAGGACAAAAATCCCAGGTCACGCACCTGGAAATTGGCCAGTTCGGGAAACAGTCCATTCAGTTGGGAATCCTGCACGCCAAACCACTTCGCCAGCGTGGCACCATATTGTGCCAGGGAAGTGGAAGGCAGCAAAATACCCCGTGAATCGGCAAAAGCATTTGGATTATAAGCCGAATCCGCCTGATTCATGACTGGGAAGGTTCCGTAAATCTGCTTGCCGATGACCGCTCCGCCCATAATCAGGTGATGGTTTCCCCAACCATGGTCCGAACCGGTTCCACTTGGTTGCAACGAGCGACCAAAATCCGCCAGCGTAAAGGCGGTTACCTGATTTTGCACACCCATCTCAACCGTTGCATCGTAAAAGGCTTTCATGGCCTGGCTGACCTGACGCAGCAGGTCAAATTGCTGGTAATCCTGCCCGCTGTGAGTGTCAAAGCCACCCAGTCCGCAGAAAAAGACCTGTCTGCCGACACCCGTTTGAGTCCGGAGGTTGATAAAACGGGCAACCTCCTTGAGCTGGTTGCCCAGTGAGGAAGCTGGAAACACTGTTGCCAGCGAGCCTCCTGAAGCCCCTTGTAAAATTGCATTCAATTGTTGGCTGTCGCGCAAAACCTTGTCAGCCGCAGCAATCATCCGGTTGCTGTTGGGAAGCGAGGCAATCTGGGCCTGGGCATTGGCACGAGCGGTGATGGCTGCCGGTGGATACCCTCCGGTCAAAGCGTTTTGCACCAAACTGTTGCCCGGCTGCAAATTGGTGGCTTGAACCAATTGGCCGGCTACATAGAGCGACGAACCATTAAAGGAAATTGACGTTGGAAACGTCGAGTTGGAGTTATTGCCCTGCACGAGGTCGGCAATTCTTCCACCCCAGCCGCTGCTGGCCGAAGTGTTGGGAATGCCGGCCTGCATTTGCACCACTTGGTCCGAATGCGAAAAAAGCTGGGTTGGCAGGGGAACCTGATTTTGTTGATATTGCTGCTGGGTTGTGGGTTGGTTGAGGATGCCGGTATTGGCCAAAACCGCCAGTTTCCCCTGCTGGAACAAACCTTGGAGTTCAACCATCCCGTAATTGAATCCATATTGACCATTGGTGGTGGTGGTGACCGGCAGGATGTTGTTGCCGGTCAAGGCAAGGCTCCCCCGCTTGCTTTGATAGGCCGGATATTCGGTGTTGGACAGCGGTATCACCGTGTTGTGGCCGTCGTTTCCACCAAACATAAAGATACAAACCAAAGCCTTGTAATCGGGGACTTGTGCGGCATCCACCAGATTGAAACGGCCCAAAGCAGCCATCAATCCGGCACTGCCGGTCAGTTTGAGAAAATTGCGTCGGGATAATTCGTTTTTCATCGCTTCACCTCTTTTTTCCGGACTGAGGACAATTCCAAGTGATGAGGACTGAGGACTGAGGACTGAGAAAAGCTGGTATTCGTTGACCAAAATGGGCAAACTCAGTCCTCAGTCCTCAGTCCTCAGTCCTCATCGCTTTGAAATTCAAACATTAGTGGGCCACCAGGTATTCGCTGGATGTGGCTGTCAGATAGAGCACGGTCAAGGCTCTGGTTTTGGCATCCGCTCCGGCGGTCTGTTGGGTTTGCAGAGTGGTCAGCAACTGTTGCCGCAATCCGGCGGACATGCGTCCGTGCAACAGGAGGTTGTCCACGGCATTGACACAAGCCGGATGGTCGCTGCCCAGAGTGAACAGCCATTGCAAATCCCAGATTCCGGTTTGGTAGTAGTTCATCCAATCCCACAGCAGGTTGAACCGGTTGACCAGTTCTCCGGGACCGTGAATCTGGAATTCGGGTCCAAAGAGAGGGGGCGATTGTTTGGGAATTCGGAAGGTTGGCGAATAGTGACCGAAAACGGATGGCGCATTCAGAACGCTTTCACCCATTCCCGAATAGGCATAAGCGATTTGGGAAGGCTGGGTCAGATTTCCACCCAACAGCCGCAGCAGCGCAACATGATGTTGAATCGGAGTCCGCAAACGACCGAAGTCACCCGGCGAACTGTCGTTACGGGCTTCGGTGTCAAGCAGGATGGCCGAAATAACGGCCTTCATATCGCCTCGCACGCCCTGACCGTTGTTATTGAACACAGCAGCCACCCGTGAAATGTAACCCGGCGAAGGGTTGCTGGTGACCATTGCCCGAATCAGGCGGGAAGCCAGGAACGGACCTGTATTCGGGTGGTTGAAAACAATCTCAATCACATCGTCAATGTCTTTTTGCATGGTCTGGTTGGCTGGCAACGTCTGACCCAGAAATGTTTTTGACGACGTGTCATGAAAAGCCGGCAGCGGAACCATCGGCCCTGGGGCGTAATTCGGGTTGATGTTGGTTGGAGTTCCGTTGGCCAACGGGAAGGTCCACCCCGTCAAAGCCAGCGCCAGTTGGCGCACATCGGTTTGATTGTAGGTCGGAATGGGTTTGCCGGTTCCGTCCAGCACCTGTGACCCATCCTGGTTCAGTTGATACAGGCCGATGCTGAAGAGCTGCATCAGCTCGCGGGCATAGTTTTCATTGGCTCCGCCTGCCACACCCGGCTTGGTGCTGTTGACCATATCGAGGAAATTACCCATTGAGGAATCAAGCGTGATTTCCTTGAGCAGGTTTTTGTAGTTCCCAAAAGCATGCTTGCTCAATATCTGTTGCCAGGGAATCAGCATGTTCGGGTAATAGTTTTTGTTGCTTGAAATCACAATGATTTCACTCAGGGCGTAAACGACCCGCTGCCGCACCTGGTCCTGGCCGTTCAACAGGTGAAAGAAAAACTGGTCCGTCATCTGGGCAGCCGTCGAAGCATTGCCGTTCGGATAGATGGATTCCGGTGTGTTGAACTGTTCGTTCAGGTATTGCTGGATGCCCACCTGCTTGACGTAAGCCGTCAGTTGCGGGGTTGGGCCAAACGTGGCCTGTTCCAGGAAACGCCCCACGGTCACAGCCTGCGGGTCGGTCACATTCACCGAGGCATTGGCTTTTTTGGTGGAATCCGCCTGGCTGATGGCGGTGACAGTCACGGTTCCGGAGGGAATGGCAACGGGGGCCGAATACAATCCACTGGTATTGATGGTTCCCACCGATGAATTGCCGCCAGTCACATTGTTGACTTGCCAGGTGACGGCGGTGTTGGCTGAACCAGTCACCGTGGCGGTAAATTGCTGGGTTCCGGCCACCGGCACCGAAGCCGAGGCTGGACTAATCGAAATTGCCACCACGGGCGGAGGCGCTGTCACCGTCACGGAGGCGCTGGCCTGTTTGGTTGGGTCCGCCTGACTGACCACCGTCACTGTGATGGCTCCTGCCGGGACCGCTGCCGGCGCAGTGTATAAACCTCCGGTGCTGATGGTTCCATTGGTTGCATTGCCGCCAGTCACTCCATTCACTTGCCACGTCACCGCTGTATTGGCGGAACCGGTCACGGTAGCCGAAAACTGCCGGGTGGCACCGGTTTGAACCGAGGCTGAGGCCGGGGAAATGGAAATGCTCACAGTTGGAGGCTGGCCAGAAACCGTCACGGCAGCACTGGCCTGTTTGGTGGTGTCAGCCTGACTGATGGCGGTGACCGTGACCGAACCGGCGGGGACGGCTCCCGGCGCACTGTACAGTCCGGTGGTGGTGATGGTTCCGGTTGTTGCATTGCCGCCCGTCACGCCATTCACCTGCCACGTCACGGCAGAATTGGCGGTACCGGTCACGGTTGCCGTGAACTGTTGGGTGGCTCCGATTTGAACTGTGGCCGTGGCGGGAGAGAGGCTCACGACCACAGGTTCGTTGCCGCCGCCGCCGCCAACTGTCACGGTGGCGGTTCCGGAACGTTCGCTGTTCACGGCGCTGACCGCCCGAATGGAAACTGGGCTTCCGGGTACCGTGTTCGGGGCCTTGTAAAGCCCGCTGGAAGTAATGGTTCCATTGGTACTGCCTCCCACAACATACCAGTACACGGTGGTATTGGTGGTTCCGGTAACGCTCACCGTGAATTGTTGTTGTGCCGCCGGAGCAACTGTGGCTGTGGCCGGAGTGACCGTGACCACGATGCCCTGCCCAAACTCAATCAGACGAGGTTGGGAAACCGCTCCGGGAGGTCCTGGATTGACCACCGTGATGTATCCGCTGCTGGACTGGGCGATGTTGCTCGTCACCTTCAATTGGGTCAAAGAAACATAGGTGGTCGGGAGCGGATTTCCATCCAGCATGGCCACGGCACCGGAATAGAACTGAGTCCCGTTGATGAAAAAGGTGGTTGGTCCCAAGGGGATTTTACTGGAGGGGGAATACCATTGAACTTGCGGGGTTGGGTAACGAACCGTCACCGTGGCTGTTGCCGAAGCCGTCGGGTCTGCCATGCTGGTGGCTTTGACCATGACCGGATTCACTGCGGGCAAGGTTGCGGGGGCAATATACAGCCCGCTGGCGGAAATGGTTCCGATGGTTGAATTTCCGCCCACAACTCCATTCACGGACCATTGGACGGCAGTGTTTCCATTATCCGTCACCGAGGCTGAAAACTGGCGGGTGCCGTTAAATGGAAGTGTATCGGTTGCTGGGGAAAGGCTGACTGCGGTAACTGAGAGTGAACGGGCCTGGACCTGTGCCGGAAAACCGACAATCAGGCAAAAGCCCAATGTAGCGAGTAATTTCAAACAGACTTGCGCAATGTGTGAGTGATTCACATTTTTTCTCCTCTGCCCAAGAGAGCCAAGTGGCATTTGGTTTTTATGCTGGAAGTAAGGGCATCGACCGTGCGGAGGTTTCCCGAAAGCCCTAGCTCGAATCTGGTTTTGGGGTATGTCAGGGGAGTATCGCCAGGAGAAAAAAACTGGATAACTACCTATTTGTGTAGGGTAAGGAAAATTTCAGCTTTTTCCAGCGAAATGAAAGAACATCGCCGGAAATATGCGAGGGTTTATCCAGGTTTCCAAAGTTAAGTGAAGGAAGTCAGGGAACCTTCGTCTGGGATGGGCTGCACCAACTGCCGCTCAAAGGCAACCGGGTCGTGAATTTTTTCAGGCTTCAGGGCCAGGCGGTTCAGCAGCCGAATTGAGCAAATTTTTATACTTCAGCCCGCTCTTCACAGAATCTGTTTGACCCACTCGGTCCGCAATTTGAACCAGAGGGAACGGGTGTTAATCAATGCCCGGTGGCGGGCCTCATGCGAAGCCGCAATCAGTTTCTCCCGGTGCTCGTGGCAATACCGGATGGCGGCAGCCAGTCCTTCCACATCGTCCAGTGGTGCCAAAAACCCGTCTATCTGGTCCCGTACCGTGTCAATGCTGGCCGGAGTGCGAAAGGCAAGCACAGGTGTCCCGCCAGCCATCGCATCAAAAAAAGCCCGTCCGAAATCAGTGGTTCGATGGGGCATGGCAAACAGGTGACCGGTCTGAATTGCTGCATAGATGGCTTTGCCCGGAGGGAGGGCACCGGGAAACCGGACCTGCTCGGCAATTCCCAAAGCGGCTGCCAAAGCCTTGAGTTTTTCGGTGTCTTCACCCTGTCCGTACAGCGTTGCCTCCACCCTGACACCGGTCTGTTCCAACAAGGACATGGCCCGAATCAGAAAATCCAACCCTTTCAAGGCTTTGTGGCGACAGGCAGCAATCAGATGGAGCGGCGCACCCTGACGGAGGAGCCTGCATTTGGCTTCAAGCTGTTCGAGGGAAATCACTTCGTCGGTTTCATGGCCCGGCTGACGGATGGCGATTCCGTTTTGCGTAACATTGCGAAACCGTTGAACGGCAGCCGGAGTATGCAGGAACGTCAGCGAAGCGGTGGCAGCCGTTTCCCCCACCAACCGTTCCAGTTTTTTGAGGGTGCGCAAACGGGACTGATATTGTGCCGGGCTGGAACTGGTCCGAACCCATTCCCATTCCAGCATGTCGTAAAAATCTTCCGCAATCACAAACAGGGTCTTTTTCCCAAGTTTGACCGCCTCCCGATGGGCGTAGGAAAGCCCCAGGTAGGGGGGGAAAAAATTGGAGGTATGAATCAAGTCAGCCGCCGCCACTTCCCTTTTGAGAATGCGCCAAGTCAACGGCCATTTCCAGAAATCCAGGCGGGAACCCAACGGTGGGAACCCCACAAACCGCACGCCGAAATCCGGCCCCACGGTTACTGAAGTTGGTCCCCAGGTTTGCATGGTCCCGGTTTGGGGAATTTCCGGGGCGGCAACCGAAATGGGTCCAATTGAGGCGACCAGCCCGGCTAAATCACGTTCCCATAAACCATCAATCACAATGTTTTGGGTTCCTGGCACAACCTGAAACGGGATATGGGTCACAATCAGATATTTCATGAGGGAATCCTCCGTTGTTTTCCTGTGACGGCTGTTGTGTTTTGGTGAACTGAGATAAAGGCAAGGATTGTGCCAAACTCGCCATAAGCGGGTCTTAACTGCTTTGAATTCAACACGATTTGATTTTCTTTCAACCGGGTTTCCAACTCTACCATTTTTTTCTTGAGGGGCCAGCAGGATATTCGGGAATTTTCACAGTGGCACAGGCGGGCAGGATGCAATTCGCGCCAAAAACTGTTATCAATCGCCTCTTCACACACCATTTTACAAAGGACGGTTGACACTCCATGCGAACCCTTTATCCACCCATCGAACCCTACAACCAGGGAATGCTCCCGGTAACGGACGGCCACACCTTGTACTATGAGGAAAGCGGAAATCCGAATGGAAAACCCATTGTGTTTTTGCACGGAGGGCCGGGCAGCGGAACCTCGCCGAAACAGCGTCAATTTTTTGACCCGGAAGCCTATCGCATCATTTTGTTTGACCAGCGCGGGTCAGGAAAGAGCACGCCGCATGCCTCGCTGGAACACAACACCACCTGGGATTTGGTGGCTGACATCGAACGGTTGCGGGAACATTTGGGGATAGACCGCTGGGTGGTGTTTGGCGGTTCCTGGGGGAGCACTCTCGCGCTGGCTTACGGGCAAACCCACCCTGACCGAACCAAGGCTTTGGTTTTGCGGGGTATTTTTATGTGCCGCGATTCCGAAATCAACTGGTTTTATCAAAGCGGAATTGACCAGATTTTTGCCGATGCCTGGGAGGATTTCATCGCGGTAGTCCCCGAAGACAAACGCAATCAGATGGTTACAACCTACTATGATTTATTGCGGAGCGAGGACGAAGACCTGCGGCTTCGGGCAGCCCAGGCCTGGAGTACCTTTGAAGCCACTTGCTGCACGCTGCTGCCCGACCCGGCCAACGTCACCAGCTTTGCCGAAGCCCATCATGCGCTTTCCATTGCCCGGATTGAATGCCATTACTTCATCAATAAGGCATTTTTTGACACGGACGACCACTTGCTCCGCAACGTGGACAAAATCCGGCATATTCCGGCGGTGATTGTTCAGGGGCGGTACGATGTAGTATGCCCGATGACTTCCGCCTGGGCCTTGCATAAAGCCTGGCCGGAAGCCGATTTCCGGTTGGTGCCTGACGCCGGACACCTGGCTTTTGAGCCGGGCATTGCCAGCGAGCTGGTCGCAGCCTGTGACCGGTTCCGCGAGCTTTAATTAAGAATTGAGAATTGAGAATTGAGAATTTCAAGATTCGGTTCGGAATGACAACCCTGGTGAAGTCTGGTAAGCCTCAATTCTCAATTCTCAATTCTCAATTCTCAATTCTCAATTCTCAATTATTCCGGAAGGCATTTTCCAGAATCTGTTTTTGTTCCAGATGATGGATGGTATGCGACCCGGTGGCCGGGCTCGGATTGGAACTGCGGCCAACGTAGACCAGTTTCTGCCCCTGGTTCAACATGTGTGGCAGCCGGTCATGGACAAAACTCCAGCCGCCCATGTTAAACGGTTCTTCCTGCACCCAGCGGATTTCGGTGGCATTCGGATACCGGTCCAATTGTGCCCTGAGCAGGGATTTCGGCCAGGGGTAAAACTGTTCCATCCGTAAAATGACGCTCGTTTCATCCTTCAGCTTCTGCCGTTCCGCCGCCAGGTCGTAATAGACTTTTCCACTGCAAATCAGCACTTTGTTGACTGCCGCCGGATTGTTGATGGTCACATCCGGCAGAATCGGGTGAAATTCGCCCTGAATAAATTCGCTGATATTGGAACCGGCAGCCGGCAGCCGCAGCAGGCTCTTGGGCGTCATCACCACCAGTGGTTTGTTTTCGGCCATTTTCATTTGACGGCGCAACAAGTGGAAATACTGGGCGGCGGTGGTACAGTTGGCCACCTGAATATTTCCCCGTGAACAAAGCTGGAGGAAGCGTTCCAAACGGGCACTGGAATGTTCCGGCCCCTGTCCTTCATAGCCGTGCGGCAACAACATGACAAGCCGGTTGGTTTGCCGCCAGCGCTCTTCGCTGCACACAATAAACTGGTCAATCACGGCTTGGGCCACGTTGGCAAAATCACCAAACTGGGCTTCCCACAAAACCAGTTCGTTGGGCGCTTCGATGCTGTACCCCAATTCAAAGCCCAACACTCCGGCCTCAGAAAGCGGGCTGTCATAGACCTGGAACCGGGCCAAAGCCGATTTAAGTCCGCCGAGCGGCATCCATTCGCTTCCATTCACTGTGTCATACAATGCCGAATGGCGTTGGCTGAAGGTTCCCCGCACGCTGTCCTGACCGGAAAGCCGGACCGGAATGCCTTCAATCATCAAGGAGCCGAAAGCCATGGCTTCAGCGGTTCCCCAATCAATGGCTGCCTCGCCGGTCAGCATTTTTTCACGGCGGCCAAACTGGCTGGCAATTTTGGGGTTGACGTTGAACCCACGCGGTACCGTCGAAATGGTTTGGATGATTTCCTTCAGGGAATCAGCGGCAAAACCGGTTTCAATTCCAGTGGCCGGTTCCGGTTCCACAAAAACCGGGGGCATTTTGGGGGCAGCTTCCTGTCGTTTCAGGATTTCCTTGGCACCCAGCAATGCGTTTTCATACCGTTCCACCCGATGTTTGATGAGTTGTTGAACTTCGTCGGGGGTCATCACGCCATCCTTAATCAATTTCCGCGAATAGAGTTCGCGCACGCCTGGATGGGCATTGATGATGCGGTACATCACCGGTTGGGTGTAGGTTGGTTCATCACCTTCGTTATGGCCGTGGCGGCGGAAGCCCAGCACGTCAATCACAATGTCTTTGCGGAATTCCTGCCGGTAATCAAGCGCAATCTGGAGAACATGCCAGGCTTCGTCCAGGTCGTCTCCATTCACGTGGAAAATCGGAGCCTGGACCATTTTCGCCACGTCCGTGCTGTACGTCGAGGAACGGCTTTCCTCCGGTGTGGTGGTAAACCCAAGCTGATTGTTGATGATGATGTGAATCGTTCCACCCGTGCTGTACCCCTGCAATTGCGAGAGGTTGAGCGTTTCAGGAACGATGCCTTCCCCGGCAAAAGCCGAATCGCCGTGAATCAACAAGGCCATGACGCGATGGGTGGCCGGATTGATTTCCACTCCCGGACGAACCGCCGGTTGCGCGATTTTGTCCTGCTTGGCCCGCACCACGCCCTGGACCACCGGGTCAATGAATTCAAGGTGGCTGGGGTTGGGTAGCACTTCAACCTTGATGCGGTGGCCTTCAGCGGTTTCGCGGTGGCCAACGGCTCCCTGGTGATATTTCACGTCGCCGGTGTCGTGGGGGAAATCGGGGTGAATCGAACCTTCGAAACTGGTGAAAATACGTTCGCAGAATTTTCCAATCACATTGGCCAGAATGTTTAACCGGCCCCGATGGGCCATGCCGATGGTGAGGTCTTCGATGCCGCGATGGGCTGCGCTTTCCACCAACTGGTCAAGCACGGCCACAATGCCTTCGGCACCTTCCACCGAAAACCGTTTCTGGCCGAGGTATTTCACCGCCAGGAATTTTTCAAACTGTTCAGCCGAAATCAGTTTCCACAAAATCTGTTTTTTGACCTCGGTGGGAACCGGTTTATGGTCAATTTCCACCCGTTGCCGAATCCATTTCTTTTCTTCCGGGCTGGAAATATGGCGGTATTCAATCCCGACTTTGCCGCAATAGTACCGGTGGATGCGCTCGACGATTTCCCGCAGGGTCGCAGTTTCCTGCCCGCCCAGGCCATCGGTGATGAATTCCCGGTCCAAATCCCAAATGGTCAGCCCATAGGATTTAATATCGAGTTCCGGATGATAGGGCACCATTTTGCGGCCCAACGGGTCAATATCGGCAATCAGGTGACCGCGTACCCGATAGGCGTTGATGAGTTCCATCACCCGAATATGTTTCCGGATTTTTTCGACATAGCTGGATTCGCCCAAAAGCGAAGGGTTGTCATCCGTGGCCCATTCATAAGGCCGGTAGGGAATCAGCAGTTCCTCGAAAATTTCGGTGTAAAAATTGTGTTTCCCGCGCAGCATCTCGTCAATGTAAGCCAGAAAACCGCCTGATTCGGCCCCCTGAATGATGCGATGGTCATACGTGCTGGTGATGGTCATCACTTTGCTGATGCCAAGACGGGAAATCATTTCGGGCGACATGGCCATGTATTCGGGTGGAAACTCAATCGAACCCGTGGCAACGATACAGCCCTGGCCAGCCATCAGGCGCGGATTGGAGGCCGTGGTTCCGAGTGTCCCCGGATTCGTCAGGGAAATCGTGGTTCCCTGGAAATCGCTGACTTGCAGCTTCCCGTTGCGGGCCCGTTTGACCGTATCGTCATAAGCGTCCAGGAAGGCGTCAAACCTCATGGTTTCCGCTGCTTTGATATTTGGGACCAACAGCGACCGGGTGCCGTCCTTGCGGGTCATATCCACCGCAATGCCAATGTTGACATGGGCATTCCGGACCCGGAAGGAAGCCCCGTTGGATTCCTCGAAGGAATCATTCATTTGCGGGAACTTTTGCAGCGCTTTGACAATTGCCCTGGCAATCAAATGGGTAAACGACACCTTGCGCCCGTTGGCAGCCAGACATTGGTTGATGACCCGGCGATTTTCGTCCAGGAGCCGAATGGGAATCTGCCGTTGCGTGGTGGCGGTTGGAACTCCCAGACTGATGGCCATGTTTTCAGCAATTTTCAGGGCCGGGCCGGAAATTTGCAGCCGTTCACCTTCAGCTTTCGGAGCAGTCGGGGCCGGGGCCGGAGTTCCACTCACAGGGGCAACCGGCGCGGGAGCCGGCGCGGGAACCGGTGCCGGGGCCGGCACGGCAGCCACTGGTGCCGCCGCCTTGGGAGCTGCCGGAACCGGCGCTTCACCACCCGTGCGACCCAATAGTTCGCTGAAATATTCTTTCCATTCGTCATCCAGGTAAGCTGGGTTTTGTTCGAAGAGTTGCAGCAAATCATTGACGTAATTTGCATTCACACCGAACTCAGCTTCAAAAAACTGATTGATTTCGGTTCGATTCAATTGTCGTTTCGGCTCCATTCCTTCTCAAGCCCCTTCTCAAATTTGTAAAATCGGTCTTGCCAGACGGGAAATTTCCAATGGTGACGGCAGGGTTGGGTCAGAAAAAAAATTTCGATTGCGTTGGGGAAAACTCAACTTCTGCACGATCTTTGTGGTAAAAATCCAAGCTGTCTGAGTCAGACCTGATTTTTTAGTCTTCACCACCCCTAAAATCAAGCATAACCGGCAGACCCTTTGCAGTATTTTTCATGGATGCCGAAACTTTTTTATTCCCTGCGGAGGAGACCAACTATGAATTTATGCGATGCCTGCCAGAAACTTCCGGAAAAAGCGGATAAACTTCCGTCCAATTCAACCACGGAACATCTGGGGCCAACCAAACGGGTGGGGGATTCTTCGCCCCATTTCCCCAAAAAATATATGCGGATTTGTCCGACCTGCGGAGCCAAGTGGGGTATTGTGGAAGTGAATTCCTGGGACAGCAAGTGGTTGTTGGTCAAGGATGAAACAGCTTCCTGACAGGGACCGCGCGGCAGGATGAACAACCGTCCCAAACTGTGGGTCATGAATGCCGATTTCGAACCGGAATTGGCTGACTTAACCGGGTCTTATCGGCGCAATCCTTCATTTGCCGCTTTCAATCGGCAATTGGGTGAGCAGCTACTCTGGTTGGCCCAACCGAATGATGCCCTGTTGCTGACAAAACCCTGGTCAGCAGAGGTGCAAGCCAAAGCCCGCAGCAAAGAGGTTCGACTGGTTGACAGTTCAGATTTCCCCCTTTCCCGTGAGTACTTTTTTTCACCTTGGGGGTGGACTCCCAGTGTCATCGAATTGGGAATAGCCAGTGGAACCAACCTCCAGCCCCTGCCGCTGGAGGTCGTGCAAAAGGTCAATTCAAAAATTTTCAGTCTGGACCTTGAAAGGTCCCTGGGGATTGACTTGCCCGGAACAACTCTGGTTGCCAACCAGGAGGAACTGGACACGGCCCTGGACCAATATTTCTCAGACCCCGAAGCCAAATGGGTCATCAAACATCCGCTGGGCGTGGCCGCCAATAACCGGATTTTGGGGCGTGGTCCAACCTTGAAATCAGGTTATGCCACCTGGGTGGAACGCCAGTTTTCGCGCCAACAAAAGTTGATTCTTCAGCCCTGGCTGGAGGTGGTTCATGAATTTGGCACGATTGCCAGGGTTTCAGCAGAAGGAAAAACCGAGGTTATCGGTTGGAATCATCCCAAAACCAACCGGGCCGGAGCCGTCCAGGGCTACCAAATCGGCCCGTGTTCTTATGATTTCCACTTTGAACAATTGAAAGAATTGGCCATTCAAATCGGTTCCCATTTGTTTGCTTCAGGCTATTTCGGCCCGTTTGGGTTTGATTCGCTGGTCCATCGGAACGGGTTGCATCCCCTGCTCGAAATCAATGCCCGTTATACGATGGGTTTTCTTGTTTTGGCCATTGAACGGGAACTCTGTCCAACTGAGCCGACCCTGATTTCCTTTTCAGGGGCCACCATTGTGATTGACCGGTAGCTCTCTCCGGAAAATGGATGCGGGGTTCGGGGATGTGCGTTGAGGAGGCCCCCAGGCCACTTTTCCGACCTGAGTTCGAATGCCCACAAATCCCCTAAACCCCAACCAACTTCACTGGGCAGTAAATCCGCCATCCACCGCAATATTCTGGCCGGTGATGAAACTGGCTCCATCGGAACATAAAAACAAAACGGTCTGGGCAATTTCTTCGGCTTTGCCAATGCGGCCAATAGGGTGCAGGGCTGCCATTGGCGATTTGTCCTCTCCGGCAAACCGATTGAGCATATCGGTTTCAATTGCCGCCGGGCAGACAGCATTGACCCGGACTCCCTGTTTGGAAAATTCCAGTGCTGCTGTTTTGGTCATACCGGAAACCGCGTGTTTGCTCGCCACATAGATGCCAACCCCTGGAAAAGCGCCAATCAGTCCGGCAATCGAGGAGTTGTTGACAACTGCCCCCCCGCCGCTTTTCAGGATTTGGGCTATTTCATGTTTCATTGAAAAGAAAACCCCCTTCACATTGACATCCATGATTTGGTTGTAGGCGGCTTCGGTTTGTTCCAACAAAGAGGTCGGGATTTCTTCCAATCCGGCATTGTTAAACGCAAAATCGAGTCGGCCAAAGGTCCGGACGGTCTGCGCCACCAGATTTTCAATGTCTGCTTCGCGGCTGACATCGGTTTTGACAAACAACCCTTTCCCGCCAGCGGCCTGAATCAAACGTACTGTTTCAGCTCCTTCAGCTTCACGGCGTCCGGCCACCACGACCTGGGCTCCGGCCTGTGCAAAGGCAAGGGCCGTGGCTCGACCAATCCCTGAGGTTCCTCCGGTCACAATGGCTACTTTTCCCTGAAAATTGAAACTCATGAGAGATATTCCTTTTCTATTGAATTATTTAGGATGTGCGTCCTGCAAAAAAACCTAAAGTTCCTGGGTGAGGACACACCTTTGGTTGGGGCAGCCTGAAATGGATTCAAACTGCTCTGTTTCCGCTGCTGTGGCAGTGGGGTTTGGTTGTTCGGGGGGAATCAATCAGAAAGGGGCTGAATGTCTGGCAGCCCCTTCCGGCAAGGGTCAGGAATTCAAGCGAATCACAATCTTGCCAAAATGCTTGCCACTCTTGAGGTGGCGATAGGCAGCCTGGGTATCTTCAAAGGGGAAAACCGAATCAATCACGGGTTTCAGCTTGGTGTTGGCCAGGAAAGCGTTCATGTCGTTAAACATATCGCGGCTTCCTACATAAATGCCCTGCACCCGGACACTCTTTTGCAAAATCGGAAGCGGATTGATTTCCGCAGAAAAACCCGTCAAAACTCCAATCAGGCTGATATGTCCGCCAAACCGAACCGCTTTCAATGATTTTCCAAAGGTTCCGGCTCCACCGACTTCAATTACATGGTCCACGCCTTTTCCACCAGTGTAGGAGAGAACAGCCTTTTCCCAATCGGGTGTGGTGCGATAGTTGACCCCTTCGGTCACACCAAATTCCTTGAGTTTTTCCAGTTTCTCGTCACTGCTTGAGGTGGCAATCACGCGGGCCCCCATACGCTGAGCAAATTGCGCGGCAAACACCGAAACGCCACCGGTCCCCTGAATGAGCAGGGTTTCACCACTGGTCAGTTTGCCACGCGAAACGAGGGCATTCCACACCGTGACGGCAGCACATGGCAGGGTTGCGGCTTCTTCATATGAAAGATGGTCGGGGATTTTGACCACACCCGTCTCACCCAAAACCACATATTCGGCCAGCATGCCGTTGATGGCCCCGCCCATGGCGGATTTCATGGCTTCGGCATTGATTTCACCTGAAACCCACTTTTGAAAGAAGGTGCCGGCCACACGGTCACCAACCTTGAAAAGCGTGACATGGGGTCCCACTGCAACGACCTCTCCGGCTCCATCCGAAAGGGGCACCATCGGCTGTTTCAGTTTTCCATTCACTCCCTCGACAATCACCAAATCCCGGTAATTAAGCGAGGTTGCATGAACTTTGACCAAAACCTGGCCGGAACCGGGTTGGGGAATCTCTTTTTCAACCAACTGAAGGTTCTCAATTCCTTCATTATTCAGAATTTCAAACAGTTTCATGACTGCATCCTAAATGATTGTGGTGAGTTGGGGCCGGTCAGACGGAGTTCCAACCGGCCTTGGGAGGTTTGGTTCAATGACGGGCCGTGAGCAGGTTTTCAATCACATTCTGGGAAGCTGCCCCAACCTGTCGGGCCACTTCCTGGCCGTTCTTAAAGACCACCAGCGTCGGAATGCCACGCACCCCGTATTTTTGTGGAGTTAAAGGATTTTCATCCACATTGACTTTGACCACTTTGGCCTGGCCCTGAAATTTTTCACCAACCTGTTCCAGGATGGGGGCCACCATCCGGCAGGGGCCACACCAGGCTGCCCAAAAATCAACCAGGACCGGTTGTTCTGATTTCAATACTTCCTGTTCAAATAATCTATCGGTCGTTTCGCTGACAAAAGCGCTCATATTGGTTTCCTTTTCTGTAATGCGCGGTCGCGCTGTTTTTTTTCTCCCGGTCAAAAGGAACAAACCCGATATTGGCAACGGAAAAAGTCAAAAGCCTGTTTTCCCGGTTGGTTACCCCTGCAAGTCGCGGTTTTGTATCACAAGACCAGTGATTTGGAGAGGGTTCTTTTTGACAAGGCGAATAATAGACCGGTCGTCTAGTAAACACAAATGGAATTTCCGGGTTTTGGAGTGCAGTGGCAAATCCCCGCACTCCACGTTTCACAACCGGCTTTCAAAACTGTGCTTATTCGTAACGAATGACTCCGGTCCGAATCATTTCCGATGTCAATGGATGGCCAAATTCCTTGGCCAACATGGAGGCGTCTTTCCCCTCGTTGTTCTTCAACTGCCGATTGGCTTTGGCGCTGATTAGCACCCGCACCGTGTTGTCATGCCCGCCCATGGCGGCAAACATCAACGGAGTCATGCCACTGTCGGTCCGGACATCAAGCTGTGCTCCGGCTCTGACCAAAGCATCTGTGACGGAATCATGTCCCCCACGGGTGGCGTAAAGGAGCGGGGTCATTCCGGCCTTGTCCCGCACTTCGGTTTTGGCTCCGTATTTCAAAAGGGCGGCGGTCAGTTTGCTGTGCCCGCCCATGGCGGCCAAATGCAGGACCGTGTGATTTTCCGGGTCGGTCGCATTGGGGTCGGCACCGCGAGCCAGCAAAAGGGTCGCCTCATAGGTTTTTCCGGCCCGTGCATAGCCCAGTAATTGCTCATTAAGTTGAGGCGATGAATTTTGCACCGTTCCCGGATTGGGCGAAGTGGCTGGAGCATTGGTGGCGGCAATCCGGGAACGCTGGTTTTGTACGTCGCGGAAAGACTGTTCAAAATCGGTCTGAAGGCCCCCGTCCAGTTCATAACATTTTTGCAAATCTCGCCGGGCCTCGGTGTCACGGCTCATCCAGGCATAGGCAATCCCTCGATTTCCATACGCCTCGGCAAAATTGGGGTCCAGCCGGACTGCTTCGGAAAAATCATTCACCGCTGCCTGATAGTTTTGCTTTTTGGTATAAGCCAGACCTCTGGTATTAAGCGATTCCGCCGGGTCAGCCAGGGTTTTGGCGGCTTCGGTACAATCGGCGATAGCCCGGTCATAGAGCCCCAGCAAATACCCGACCCGACCCCGCCGGTCATAGCTCTGGGCGCGCAATTTGGCATCCGTATCGGCAAACCGGATGGCGTCGGTAAAATCAGCCAGCGCCCGCTCAAATTGTTTGAGATTGAGGTTACAGCGTCCGCTTCCATAAAAAGCCTGGGCGTTCCGGGGCTCAAGTCGCAAGGCATCGGAAAAGTCACGACTGGCGGTGTCCCAATCTTTGAGCCGCGAGTAGGCCACACCACGGGCAATCAGAAAGGTGGCCGAATTGGGATTCAACCGAATGGCCGTATCATATTTTTGAATGGCTCCCTGAAAATCCCGATTGCGTGCCAGTTCCTCGCCTTCCCGAAAGCTTTGTTGGGCTGCTTCGGAATTATCCGTGCGGGAGGCGGGCAGGTTGCCGGTGTTGGTCTCAGGGCGTGGGCTGGTGGTCGGGTCTGGTTTGACGGTTTCGGTGCGGGGAGGTTCGGTGCGGGCCGCTTCCGTTGTTTGAGCGGGTTGCGTTCCTGCCGGAGCAGCCTTGTAGTTAGGCCGAAAAACCAGAATCTGCTTCTCATAGTCCGCTTTCAAAGTTGGGTCAAGCTGGAAGCAAATCTCAAAATCCCGGTCGGCGTCCTTGTCATTGTTGAGCGCCAACTGGCAAAGCCCCCGGTTTCCATAGGCACGGGCGTTGCGGTTGTTGGTCCGGATGGCTTCGTCAAAATCCGGAACGGCTTCTTTGTATTTGGCCTGCCGCAGGCGGCAATAGCCTCGTCCGTAATAGGCTGAAGGGTTGTCGGGAGTCAGGCGGATGGCTTCCGTAAAATCCAAAATGGCCTTGTCATCCTGTTTCAGGTTGGTTTTGGCGTAGGCGCGATAGGTATAGGCAGTGGAAAATTTGGGGTTGATGCGGATGGCTTCGTCAAAATCCTTGATGGCTTTTTCATATTGCCCCAGAGCATTGTAAGAATATCCCCGGTTGTTAAACGGCATGGGGTCTTTGGGGTTGTTCCGAATGGATTCGTCAAAGTCCTTGATGGCTTCGGCATGTTTACCCAGTGAGCTGTAGGCCAGCCCCCGATTGTTATAAACCGTGGTCAGCTTGGGGTCCAGCCGGAGCGCTTCCGAGTAGTCTTTGATGGCATTTTCATATTGCCCCATGTCGTCAAACGTGTAGCCTCGGTTATGATAGGCCATGGCGTACTTGGGATTGATGCGAAGGGCCTCCGCATAGTCTTTCATGGCATTGTCATATTGCCCCAGGGTCCGAAAGCACCAGCCCCGCCAGTTGAAGGCGTCGGCAAAATCGGCATAGAGCTGGATGGCTTTGTCATAGGACTCAAGCGCGTCCTGTGTTTTGCCTTCGCCCAGCAATCGGTTTCCTTCCCGATAGGCCCGAACCGCCGGTTCCGATTGTGCAAAGGCGGCGGAATGGAAAACAATACAGAAACACGCAAGCACCACCATTTGAACCATGACTTTTTTCATTGAATTCACCTCGGCTGGATTTTGTAGGTAATTCGGATGCACAAACATGACAAAAAGCTGTGTCGGACTACAGGGTAAATAGTAAATGATGACTGGCAAATCATAAAAAAGACTTGGTTCCAGGTGCGCCAAAATCCGTCCTGAACCACGTGCCCATCACTCTTTACCTGTTATTTCAGAGATCAAACATTATGACCCAACAAGGCAAACTGGCAATCCTGGTCGGGGGCGGACCTGCCCCCGGCATCAATGCGGTGATTTCTGCCGCCACAATTGAGGCCGTCAATTGTGGTTTTTCGGTTTTTGGCGTACAGGACGGCTTCAAATGGCTTGTCAAACAGGACGCGGCTAAAGTCCGCCCCTTGACCATCGAGGCCGTCTCCCGGATTCATCTCAGCGGTGGTTCCATTCTGGGAACTTCGAGGGAAAATCCGACCAAATCACCGGTTTCAATGCAGGCCGTGGTAACCACCCTGGAAAGTCTGGGGATTACACATCTGGTCACCATCGGCGGGGATGACACGGCCCTTTCCTCAAGCACCGTGGCGGAATTCACGCAAAACCGGATTCACACCGTCCACGTTCCCAAAACCATAGACAACGACCTGCCGCTGCCGAAACACATTCCCACCTTTGGTTTTCAAACCGCCCGCCATGTCGGCACCGAACTGGTCCGAAATCTGATGGAGGACGCCCGGTCAACCCGGCGCTGGTATTTCGTGGTGGCAATGGGGCGCAAAGCCGGCCACCTCGCCTTGGGTATTGGCAAAGCTGCCGGGGCCACCCTGACCTTGATTGGCGAGGAATTTGACCAGGACATCATTTCTTTTTCGCACATCTGCGACATTGTTGAAGGGGCCGTCATCAAACGCCGGGCCATGGACCGTCGCTATGGTGTGGCTGTGCTGGCCGAAGGTTTGATTGAAAAACTGGACCCGGCGGAACTGGCCGAATTGCAGGATGTCGAACGTGACGACCACGGCCACATCCGGTTTGCCGAGATTGACCTGGCTCGCAAGGTCAAGGCCGAAGTGCAGGGGCGGCTCAGTCAGCGCGGTATCCGCCTGACCATCACCAACAAAAACATCGGGTATGAATTGCGGTGTGCCGACCCGATTTCGTTTGACGCCGAATATTGCCGCGACCTCGGTTTTGCTGCCATCAAGTTTCTCTTGGGCGGCGGCAGCGGGGCCATGGTGAGCATTCAGGGGGGCAAACTGGTGCCGATTTCCTTTTCCGAGATTCGGGACCAGGCAACCGGAAAAACGGCGGTGCGACTGGTCAATCCTGACAGCGAAGGGTTCCGCGTGGCACGGGAATATATGATTCGGCTTGAAAAAGCTGATTTTGAACGGCAGTCATGGGTGGAACAACTGGCCATCGCCGGAAATCTGACGGCTGATGAATTCCGTGCCAAATTCGGCTACTTGGGGAAATAACACAGTAACCGCGTATTTCGCGGTTAAAAAAAATAAAAAAATCAAAGACAGGGAAAACAGTCCTTCGGCTTTGTCCAAGGCAGAGAAGACACGTATGTTGATTAAAAAAATTGGAATCATTGTGGGGGGCGGCCCTTCACCGGGAACAAACGGCGTCATTTCGGCGGTGGCCATTGAAGCTATCAAAGTTGGCTGCACGCCCATTGGGTTTCATGACGGGTTCGAGTGGCTGGCCCAACGGTATACGGACGAACAGCACGAGTTGACGATTGATGAGGTTTCACGCATTCACCTGGATGGGGGCGTGGTTTTGGGGACTTCCCGGACCGACATTGCGCATGACGAGCAGAGTCTGGCCAATACGGTCGCCGCGTTGAAAAAGCTGGGAATTGAAGCTCTGGTCTGTATCGGCGGAGACGATATGGTTCGCAGCGCTGTGGCCATCGAACGCGCGACCAAGGGCAGCATTAAGGTCGTGCAGGTGCCGAAAAGCATTGACAACGATTTGTGGATGCCGCTGCCGGTGGTCACACTGGGCTACGAAACCGCCCGCCATGTTGGGGTTGAAATGGTCAAAAACCTGATGGCGGACGCCAAAACCACAGGCCGCTGGTATCTGGCCGTGACGATGGGACGGCCCACCGGACATCTGACTTTAGGGATTGGAAAAGCTGCCAGTGCCACCTGCACCATCATTCCAGAGGAATTTTCCCAGCCGACCATTTCGCTTTCCGACATTGTGGATATTGTCGAGGGGGCCATTATCAAACGCAAGGCTTTGGGGAGCAACAACGGCGTGGTGCTGCTGTCGGAAGCCCTGGTTGAACGGTTCAGCCCCGAAGAAGTGGCGGAGCTTCAGGATGTGGACCGGGATGCGCAGGGAAATATCCGCGTAACGGAAATTGACCTGGGCCGGAAAGTGAAAAGCGAGGTGCAAAACCGGCTGGAACGACGCAACATCAAGGTGACCGTGGTTGATAAAACCATTGGGTATGAACTCCGCTGTGCGCCGCCCATCCCGTATGATGCTGAATATGGCCGCGATTTGGGCTATTCCGCCGTCAACTATCTGTTACAGGGCGGTTCCGGAGCGATGGTAACCGTCCAGGGCGGAGAATCACTGATGGTGCCGCTTTCGGCATTTTTGGACGAAGCCACCGGCAAAGGCCGTCAGCGGTTGGTGGAAATTGACACGGAAAGCTATCAGGTGGCCCGTGATTACATGGTGCGGCTTGGGGCGCGGGATTTTGCCGACCCGGAATTTCTGGAATTGTTGGCCAAAAATGCCAATCTTTCCGTGGCTGATTTCCAGCAACAGTTTATCCATCTGGCAAAATAACACCAATGAGCGCCAACCCGCCGCAAAATGGAGAGGGACCCCGTGACCTGGGATTTGGCTCGGTGGTCGCACGCGAAAGCCGCCAGCGCCTGCTCAATCGGGACGGCAGCTTTAACGTCCGCCGAAACGGGCTGAGATTTTGGGAATCGTTAAGCCTCTATCACTCGTTGCTGACGATGTCGTGGGTCAGGTTCAATCTGGTGTTGGTTGGTTCATTTTTGGCCATCAATTGCATCTTTGGGATTTTCTTCATGCTCTGTGGCCGGCAGGGTTTGCTGGGACTGCCGACAGGAGGTTGGGTGGATTGGTTTTCCGCCTGCTTTTTCTTTAGTGTTCAAACCTTTGGCACGATTGGATACGGCGTGATGAGTCCGGTTACGAAAACGGCCAATCTGGTGGTCACGCTCGAATCGTTGGTTGGCTTATTGTGGGTGGCGATTGCCACGGGCCTGCTGTTTGCCCGGTTTTCCCGCCCTTCGGCCAAAATCATGTTCAGCCAAAAAGCCATCATTGCACCTTACCGGGGCATGACCGCTTTTGAATTCCGCATTGTCAATGCCCGCAGCAACCAGATTATTGAGCTTGAAGCCAAAGTGCTGTTCAGCCGCCTGGTGGACGAAAACGGGCGGCAGGTGCGACGTTTTGATGCTTTGTCATTGGAACGTCAGAAAGTGGTCTTCTTTCCTTTGAGCTGGACCATCGTTCATCCAATTACTGAAACAAGTCCGCTTTTTGGCCTTGCCGGGGACGACCTGCGCCGGAGTGAAGCCGAATTTCTGATTTTGCTGACCGGCATTGATGAAACCTTTTTACAGACGGTCCACACCCGGACCTCTTATAAAGCCGATGAAATTGTCTGGAATGCCAAATTCAGTTCCATTTTCAATCCCCATCAGGCAGATGAACCCATCACCATCAACATTGACCGGCTCAGTGAAATTGAAGGGGCGGAAGAGTTTTGAATTTTGAGTTTTGAGTTTTGAGTTATTTCTCGAACCGATGGATTTTATTCAAAATTCGATACAATCCGCTTGCGTTCTACCATGAATGCCCTGTTTGACAGCACCATCAGGATGTTGCCTGTGCCATGTAAGATGATAGCCCCAACCATCTAAAACAAAACTCAAAACGCATGTATCTCAACCGGCTGACAAACGGTTTCCTCATTGAACTGCGGGAAAACCTGATTTTAGGGGTTGGCGGGGAGGGAAAGGTTTTCGCCCTGCCGCCTGCTCCTGATTTGGTGGCCAAGGTTTACCACAGCCCCAAACCGCAGCATGAAGCCAAATTACGGGCCATGCTCGCCTACGCCGTGACCGACCCGATGCAGGACCTGGGGCATACTTCGATTGCCTGGCCGGTTGATTTGCTGGTGAGTCATGCTGGTTCAGCAAAGGTTTCAGGGTACCTGATGCCCCGTGTGGCAGGGATGCGACCGGTATTCACTTTTTACAACCCGGCCAGCCGGTTGCGTGAATGCCCGTTGTTTGGGTATCGGTATCTGCTGCGGACGGCACGAAATCTGGCCACGGCAGTTCAGACCCTGCATGAATTGGGCATTGTGATCGGAGATGTCAACGAATCCAATATTCTGGTTTCGGAAAATGCTCTGGTGACGCTGGTTGATACTGATTCGTTTCAAATCAAGGACAAGCACACCTCGGAAATCTACCGTTGTCCCGTGGGAAAACCGCAATTCACCCCTCCCGAACTGCAAGGTCTGAGTTTTAAGGAAATAAACCGCAGTATTGAGCATGACCTGTTCGGTTTGGCAATTCTGTTGTTTCAGCTTTTAATGGAAGGAACCCATCCCTTTGATGGGGTTTACCAGGGTGGAGGGGAACCGCCCTTGCACGAATCCAGAATCCAAGCTGGAGATTTTCCTTATGCCCGCCAGCCGCGCAAGTTGTACCAGCCCAAACCTTCATCCCCGCCTTTTGAAATGCTGTCACCTGCGCTCCAGGCATTGTTTCGCCAATGTTTTGAGGATGGTCATCAAAATCCTGGATTACGGCCTACGGCTTTGGTCTGGCGCGAAATGCTGGCGGAAGCCGAAACCCGGCTCACGGTTTGTGCCAAAAACCCGCAACATCACTTTGCCAATCACAATTTGCATTGTCCCTGGTGTCAGCGAACCGAAAAATTAGGGGGAAGGGACCCGTTTCCCTCCCGTGAAGCCGTGCGGCAAGGGTTGCCGGAACGCAAATCAAAAGCCGCTCAGGCAACGCTGCCTCCGCGCAACCCGGCCTCCGCGCGGGCAGCCGTCGGCCTGCGGGCAAAAGCAGCGGCAGCGGCAGCGGCAGCCCAGGGGGTTCAGACTTCACAGCCACTGTTTCCTGCCCCGGCACCCCAAGCCGAGCAGGTGGGATGCAGCGGGTGCATTGTTTTTGTTCTGGTGCTGGGAAGCTGGGTTGGGATAATTCTGATTTTTCTGTGCCTGTTGGTTTTTTCCCGCAGACCGTTTTAGGAGAAGGACTGAGGACTGAGGACTGAGGACTGAGGACTGAGTATTTCCCGTTGCTGATAGGGTTTTCTCAGATAATCAGGAAAGAAAGCCGTTTTTCTCAGTCCTCAGTCCTCAGTCCTCAGTCCTCAGTTGGTCCTCAGTTTTTTCAAAAGGAAGCCTGTCCAAAGGACACAGCCCGTAACAGGGCAAAGTCCGTGGCATTGTTCTGGCCGTCACCCCGGCTGCCATTGCCATTGGCCGGATTGACATCGAGCGCCAGCAATTGCCGGGCGGTTGGAACTGCCTGAAACAGGTTGAAAGCACGGGCCAACGCCACATCACTGGTTAAGAAAAGGCCATCCCGATTGGCATCTCCCCACAGCACAAACTCAGGGAAGGTAGAGGTGGCGAGTCCCGGATTGGCGGCGTTCTCAAGAAACGCTGCCGAGGTGACATCCGCAAAACCGCTGACGCGCACCGTGATAAACCCGTTGATGTTGGCTGCTCCGGTTCCGGAAACCGGAACCATGACCTGAAGAAGGGTTGAGTTAATGACATTCACCTGGGCTGCCGGAATCAGGTTGCTGCCCCCAAAAAAGACCTGGGTGTTGCCAGCCACAAATCCAGAGCCGAAAATTCCGATGGATTTTCCGGGTGCGGCGGCCACTGGGTAAAACTGGGTAAACTGAGGCTGGCTGGCAACGGTGACCGTGACGGTATTGCTCGCAATGGAGCCCGCCTGATTGGTAATCCGCACCCAGAAACTGGTGGTGGTGTTCAAAACCGGCGTGGTGAGGTCTTTGGAATTGGTTCCCACAGGCGTCGTGGTGTCACCGCTTTGCCCCTGATACCACTGATAGGAAAGGGTGCCGGTTCCGTTGGCGGTCACACTCAGCAGGGTGCTCTGCCCGGAACTGATAGTGGTACTTTGGGGCTGGGCGGTGATTTCCAGCCGGTCCACAAACAGCCAGGTAGCCGTGGTCGCTCCCCAGTTGCCAGCCGCATCACGACCACGGACAAACAACGTATGCCGTCCTTCAGTCAACCCCAGGGTCGAAACCTGGACGGTTGCGGTTTCAGTTGCAGTGTTGAATTGCCCGTCGGCAGGTTGCATTGGAATGGCTGCCGCGCCATTCAGCCAGGGCGGTGTGTCAACGTAATATTCCGCCTGGGAAATCGCCTGGGAAGGCGGTTTTCCAACGCCGTTGTTGCCATACATGGTGTCATCAATCACAGCCTGCATCGTGGCGTTTGAACCAAGCAGCACATGGTTGTTGGTAAAAGTGGGAGTCAGCGTGCTGGGTCCCAGGGTTGAAACATAAGGCTGGCGCGAGTTTTTGGCAGCATACAAAAACGCCCCCCGGTTGAGCGGCCAAAACAGACTGTCCTGACACGAATATTGGGGCGTGAAACCGCTGCAATTGCCGAAATCCGGGCCAACTTCAAACGTGTAGGACGGAATTCCCAGAACCCCGTAGGTCCAGTCGTCGGTGGTCCCGGCGGCGGCATAGAGCAGTTCCGAGCCTTCACCCGTGTCATATTGGTTGAAATAGCTCATGCGGAATGCAAAGGACCGTAACCCCGCGTCATTCGGAGCCAGGCTATTCCCGGTACAGGGATTCCCATTGCATTCGGTAAAACCCCAGGGCAGTAACACCAAATTCGAATAGGAATGCAGGGTAATCATGCTTCCGGTCGTGGTAAGCACGGCAGGGTCAGTCAAATTCGGCCCTTTTTGATCTTTGAAGAGCTGCGTGAAGAGTTGTTCGAGGTAAAACTCTTCCGGTTCCGACGCAGCGTTCACACCTTTATAGGTTGCATTGCAGGCGTTGGAACTGGTGCTGGCTCCGCCCCATTGAAAATCGGCATTGCGGTTGAGGTCCACTCCGTACTGGTTGCTGGAAGTAGGCGGGTCAGAACAGGTGCCAAGGGTATTGTTCCCGTTTTTTCGTTGCAGGTAGGGAGCGGATCCGCCTGATTCGGCAATCACCCGGCCATCGGGGTTGGTCACGGGAATAATCCAGATTTCGTTGTGGTCCAACAGGGCTGTGATGTCTGGGTCAACCCCGTAATTGTCCACCAGATAATCCATCCAACGCCACGCCAGTTCGGACGTGGAAAGTTCACGAGCGTGAATCGCCGCCATCAGCAAAAAACGCGGCTTGTCCACATTTGGATTCAACACCGGGTCGCCGGGGCGCAGTTTGGTGATGAGGATGGCTTTGAGGTCGTTTCCATTGGCCTGCCCGTGGTCCTTGCGCCAGGAATTTCCGTAATCCACCACTTTGGCAAGGTCGGGATGGGCAGCCACAATGGCATCCATGTGGGCATAATGTTCAGCCACAGTCCGATAGCCGGAGGAGAAGGTTTCGGTTTCAGGTGCGGTCATGGCCTGTTCGACTTCGGTCTGAAATCCGGCGGAACGCAATTCCTTGCCGGTTTCCTGATCGCCCAGGACCCGCAAAAAGTTGGGGCCGCGTGATTCCAGCACGTCCCAGGTGCCGGCAGTGATTTTCCTGATGTCTTGCGGTTGGTTGAAAAAAACCCGATAGACATAGGCAGTCGTTTGGGCTCCGCCACCGGTTTGCCCTTTGGTCTGGCCGGTGGCAAAGGCCGCCGCAGGTTTGAATTGAATGGAGGCTCCGAAAAGAAGCAGACAAAGAAGTGCGCAAAACAAAGGGAACCGTCGTTGCAAGGGGGTGCCTGTCACAAAACTCTCCGGGAAAAAATGGCACTGGACCGCTGGGATGATAAATCCGGTTAGCGGGTTCAGTGGAACAATCAGGAAAAAGGGAAACGACCGGGCGCAAGACCCGGTAAAAAAACAAATTTGGGGCTAAACGTCCCTTTTACCATAAGTTGAAAATCCTATCACCTTGAAATCACTGGTGAATGCCTGCACTCTCTTGCGCACTTCTGGAAAAATTGGTTTATACTGCTAAAAGTGGCCAAAATACCTTGCAGGGCCATATCTTGCCCCAATTTCAACCTTGCACATCCCGCTTCACGGGGAGGCTCAGCACATGATGCCTCGGCATTCAGACGAACTGAAAAAAGTCGAATCTTTACTGCAAAACGGTGAAATCAATCAGGGGATTGAAGAGCTTCGCCGTATGGTGGCGGAAAACCCATCCGACGTGGTGCTGATGGAGCGGCTGGGCGATGTCTATGTGAGCATTGGCCGCTTTGACCGAGGCATCCAGTATTTTGTGCATATTGGCGACCAATACCTGCAACAAGGGTACGTGCTCAAAGCCATTGCCATTTATAAGAAAGCCCAAAAGCTGTTGCCACAAAGTACGGCCCTCATGTTGAAACTGGCGGATGCCTACGCCCGGCAGGGGTTTACCGGGGAAGCGGTCAAGTATTACCGCGAGGTGGCCGACTCTTTTGAAAAACAGGATTTTCAAACCGACGCTTATAAGATTCTGAAAAGGGTGACCGACCTGGAACCCGAAAATCTGGAACTCCGGTTGGAGCTGGCTGAAAAATACCGTCAGCGGAAAATGCCGACCGAAGCCCACGATTTTTATCTGGCGGCGGGAAAGCTACTGGAAAAAAACGGGCGGTACGCAGAATGTTTGCAGGCTTATATGAAAGCTCTGGCGCTCAATCTGCGGAGCAAACCAGCCCTCAAGTCACTGGCGGGACTCTTTGTTGACCGGAAGGAGCCGGACAAAGTAGTGGCCATGTTTTCCCGGATTTTGCAAAACAATCCGGGTGATACCGAATTGCTGCGCTTCACTGCCCAGACCTATCTCGAAATTGGGTTGGTAGATAAGGCCGAAGAGCTTTTGCTTTCACTTTATGAGGTCGGCGAGGAATGCACTCCTGAATTGATGGAGGTTGCAGAAAAACGAGCGGCCAGCGGAGAGACGGACCGGGTGGTGATGCTCGTCAACTTCTGCCTGGAGTCCTTGTTCAAAAATCAACAAACCCAGCAGGCGGTTTTCCTGCTGGAAACGGTCTTGCAGCATCAGCCAGGACATTTGGGCAGTTTGATTTGCCTGCGGAGTATTTTCCAACGAACCGGAAACAATCACCGCCTCACCGCCATTCTCAACGAACTGGTTGCGGCTGGCTTGAAAATGGAAGACCGCGAGATTGCCATCAATGCGTTGGAGCAGTTGCGCAAACTGGAACCGGAAAATCAGGCGCATACCAACCGGTTGACCGAATTTGGCGTTCAGGTTGCGCCCCTGCCGGTTGCCCCCGTCAATGAGGGGTTTTATTTTGGGGAACCATCGGACGCACCGCCCCAACCCGCCCCCGCTCCCGGTGAAGCCTCCACCCTGGAAACACCTGTGCTTCCCGCCATTGACCTTGACGACCTGATGAAACAGGCGGATGGGTTATTGCGTCAGGGACAGTTTCAGCAAGCTGTGAAAGTGCTGGAAATAGCCGTTTCCACCGTGCCGGACAGTGATGTACCCCGCCTGAAACTGGTGGGACTCTATCTGTCATTCGGGCAAAATGATAAAGCCGCCGACCAATGCCTGGCCCTGTCGAGCATTTATGAGAAAAAAGGCGATTCGGACAATGCCAAAAAAATGCTTTCCGAAGCCTATGGCATTTTAGGTGAGGAGGAACCTGCGCTGGGTGAAGCCAAATCCACCGGCTCCTTTCGTTTTGTTTCCAACACCTATGAAATGATGTCGGTGCCAACCCTGCATGAAATGAACCAGCCGGCTTTTGCCGGTCAGGTGCTGGAACCGGCTCCGGTCCAGTCGGTTGGCGGAGCAGAACCTGTTCCCCTCCAAATTGAGCCCAAACCAATCACGATTTCCATTCCGGTTCCCCCTGGCTTTACGGTCCAGCCTTCGGTTCAGTTGCCCTATGCACCGGCCACGCTGGAACTGGTTCAAAACCTGATGCCCGACCCGTCATCTTCCGATGATGAAGCGGAGGAGGTGGACGAGGAGGCTGGTCCCGCTGAACTCTACCCTGACGGCCACATCGTTCGGATGGAGGAAACCAACGACGACATTCAGGAAGTATTGGCTCAGTTAAAGAAAGTCAAACCCTCTGCCCTGCCGACCGATTACGAAACCCATTTCAATCTGGGCTTGGCTTTCAAGGATATGGAACTGTTTGACCTTGCCATTCAGGAATTCCAATTCACCCTGAGCTGCATTGAATACAACTTTGAAGACCCCAGGTTTTTGCTCATCTGCGACATGATGGGCCTTTGTCAGATGGGGAAACAGGACTTCAAAACAGCGGCAGCCTGGTACCGAAAAGCCCTTTCCGGTACCAATCTGCGGGAACCCGAACGGACCGCCCTCCGCTATGATTTGGCTTGTGCGCTTGAAGCCCAAGGCAAACTTTCCGCTGCCCTGGAAATTTTTGAGGAGATTTATGCTGCGGATATTCATTACCGGGAAGCGGAAGGCCGTATCAAGCAGATTCAGGAGCGTCGGAAATTAGGGCGGCGAACCGGAGCCGTTGAAACGACTCCCGGAACCTTCCGCTAAATTCGCAACACCATTCCGCCAACTGAAAAGCCTGCTGAAGTTCCCAACAGCAAAATCAGGTCACCACGTTGGATGCGACCGGTTTCCAAGGCTTCGGTCAGGGCCAGCGGTATTGAAGCTGCAATGGTGTTGCCGTAATGCTGAATATTGATGAAAAACTGCTGGTCGGAAAATCCCAGCCGTTTTTGTAAAAGCTGCATGGAGGGTAAACTGGCCTGATGCGGAATGACGCAACTGAGGTCCTCTTGGCGGCACCCGGCTTGCCCCAACAGACGGTTGACAAAATCAGGCAGCACTTCGGCAGCCAACCGGAAAATGCTGCGGCCATCCATTGAGAACAAAAAGTCCGACTGGTTTTCACTGGTGAATAAATAGCCGGGGAATTTCGTGCCACCGGCTCTGATTTCGGTAAAAAACACTCCGCGTGGATGCGTTTCCATAGCCGCAGCAAAAACTTCAGTCGGTGGTTGATTTCCCGTGGCTCCCAGCATCATGGCGACCGCACCGTCTCCAAACAGCATGGCACTTTCCCGGTCGCTCCAGTTGATACCTTTCGAGGCGATTTCAGCCGTGACCACCACGATGGTGGAAAACCGTCCTGTGGCCACCAACGACACCGCCACATCAAAAGCCGTGACAAAGCTCAGGCAGGTGGAATTGAGGTCAAAGGTCGCAATGCCAGTCGCTGCCATACTTAATTCCCGCAATATCAAAGCCGCAGTACAGGGAATAGGTTGTTGTGCCGTCCCACTGGCACAAATCAGACAATCAATCTGTTCCAGAGAAATGCCGGTTTGGGCCAAAACCTTCCGGATGGCCTGGGCTCCCATTTCAGCCGCACTTTCATTTTCTGCAAAATAACGGGTTTTTACCCCGGATTTGGAGGCCACCCAGCCCGGTGCTGTGCCCAGCAAGAGGTCAATTTCTTCCGAGGGGATTGGATGTGGTGGAAGGTAGCTGGCCAGCCCCAGCATGTGTATCTTTGTCACAGGTGCAGCTTTCCCAAAAGCCAAGGTTTTTGATCAGGATGAGGGTTTGCCGGGCATAGCTTAGGGGTTTGCCAGGGATTTGTTCAAGACTCAAATACCCTTTGCTGCCAAAGTGCTCATGTTCCCCGGTCTGAACCAGCCGGACCCGCTGCTGTGCCAGGGCCTGCTGAAACCGGCTGCCGGGCAGCCAGCGTCCGGGAAACAGCACCGTGGCCGCCCGTCCCCACCAATCCTTTCGCCCCAGCAGATGATAAACAATGATGTGACTGTTCAAGGCCGGGCTGTTCCCAAACACCCCGCCATAGGTCACCAGAATACAGCGGCACCGCATGAAATTTGGTATGGCCCGCAAGACGGCCAGTCCCAGGGCGGCACCGGCGCTACCTCCAATCAGGACCAGGGTGGGCTGTGCCTGTTCATTGGGGAACCCAATCCGGTTGACCAAAACCTGGGCTGCCGCGTTCCCGAATTTTCGTTCCCACCACGAGGCGACCAACGCCTGCCAGAAATTTCGCAGACTCATCACCCACAGCGGGGGGGCGGAACGTCCAATCCTGCGCCACAGGTCAAACCGGTGGAAATATTTTCCAGTCAGAGGTTCATAAGGAAAGGCTTCGGCCACCAGCAGGTCGTGGGGAATTTCCTGCCGCAAGGATTCCCAGAAAGCTGTTTGTTCGGGTATCAACCCGCCTGCCGTAAAATCACTGACCCCGGACAGGTGAACCACCGCAGTTTTCCAACCGCTCTTTTGAGGATTCCCAACTTGGGCCTGACGACTCCAGCACCGCCACCACCAGAGGGTTTCTCCCAGTGGAAGCAGAATCAAAAAAACGATGGTGCTCAACGCAACCCAAAGCCAATACATTTTTCGAAAGGGTTTCCTTTGTTGGCCAAAAACAGAAATTCAGGACTGCTTCCCTCGCCGGGTTGTCACAGTGGCGATGGTCCATTAGGATCGCGCCTACATTCATCTTTCTCTGAGGAGTTTTGCGCCCTATGCAGCCGTTTCATCTTGCTTTTCCGGTGACCGACCTGGAAGCCACCCGCGCTTTTTACGTTGACGTGTTGGGGTGTGGCTTGGGACGGGAAAGTGACCGGTGGATTGATTTCGATTTTTTCGGGCATCAAATTTCCGCCCATCTGATTGAAGGTGACACCAAAACCATTGCCACCAACGCGGTTGATTCCAAAAATGTGCCGATTCCCCATTTTGGCATTATTCTGGAATGGGACCGGTTTCATACGCTGGCTGACCGGATTAAAGCGCACCATATCCCGTTTATCATCGAACCCTACATCCGGTTCCAGGGAGAAGTCGGCGAACAGGCCACCATGTTTTTCAAGGACCCCAGCGGGAACAACCTCGAATTCAAAGCCTTCAAGGAACTGAGCATGGTGTTTGCCAAATAAGGAGTTGTGGCAATCTCCTGTTCGTATAACTTACCCCAACCGAATCAATAAGTTGACCCCTTTGTAAACATGTTTACAAAGGGGCTTTTTTCAGCCTTTCGAAGAGATTTGCCGGTAAACCCGCTCCAGGTGAATCCGGTGTTCCTCCGAGTCTAAACAAGTCAAAAAGGTCCGGTTGATTTCGGCCAAAGCCTGCTTGGTATCAAGGTCAATCAATTCCCGTGTCAGCCGTTTGGTTTCAAACAAGGCAAAGCGGGATTTGGCAGCCATGCCCTCGGCCATTGCCATAGCTTTTGCCAAGACCTGGTCTTCCGGAAAAACATGATTGACCAAACCAATGCGCCAGGCCTCAGCCGCCGGAATCGGCGCACCGGTCAGGGCCAATTCCTTGGCTCGCGCCAGGCCGATTGACTTATACAGGGGATGAATGATTTGGGTCAGCCCAATGTTGATTTCAGCCTGCCCAAAGATGGAATTTTCAGCCGCCAGCCGGATGTCGCAAAATGCCGACAGGTCAAACCCACCGGCCAAAGCCGCTCCCCGAACTGCTGCAATCACCGGTTGGGGCAACATCCAAATCCGTTGAAACAAACTGGAAACGGTTTCGAGGTATTGCAGTTTTTCTTCTGCCGTCCAGGTCAGCAACAAGCTCAAATCCAAACCGGCACAGAAATTCCTGCCGGCACCGGTCAACACCACGACATTGATTTCCGGATTGGACTCAATTTCCTGCAAATGCCGGTTGAGGGCCTGAACCAGCTCCGGATGGAGCGAGTTGCTTTTCTTGGCATGGTTAAGTGTTAAAAGGACGACTTTCCCCTTGGTTTCCGAAAGGACAAACGGCGGCGTGGTTTCCTGTGTCATGTGGCTCCTTAAAAAAGTAATGGTCGTGATGGAAGGTACTGAGGGGTTCCCTTTTTAGCAATCCGACATTCCACCCGCTTGAGCTTTCCTGCGCCACGATGTGGAACATGGGGCACAAAGTGCAAGCACGGCAGGTTGGCTTGCAGCTTATCGCAAAGCTGCTGAATTTTGGCGGTAATCAACTGTTCCATTTCTGACGGGGTTCCTGAATCGGTACGGAAACTGATTTCCAGCTCACCTGCCAGGGTTTGGACGATTGTATATTCCTGAATTCCTGCCGCTGCTGCCATGACTGCCCGTGTCAGGAAATCCGGGAAGACCTTGACCAACCCGCCCGATTTTCCCTGGAACAGACAAACATCGTCACAGCGGCCTTCGATTTTTTCAATCCCCTGGAACACCGAGCCACAAGGACAGGGTTCCGGCCTGATGGTCAAAATATCATTCATCCGGTAACGAATGATGGGTTGTGACCGCCGCCGAAAATCCGTAATGACCGGATTGAATCGGGTTTTTTCTTGGTCGAGAAATTCCTTTTCAACGAAAACCAGGTCTTCGTTGAGGTGAATGGTTCCCTGCGGACAGGTGACGCCCAGGAAGCCTTCGGTACATTGGTAAATCTGGCCAATCGGACGTTGGAAAAAACCGGAAATGAATCCGGCGTCGAGCGGGTCCAGCACTTCCGCTACGGAAAAAATGGTTTCAGGGCGAATCTTCAATGCCTGGCTCTCTGCCAACATCCGGAGCACTGACGGCGGGGCAGCCAATATGGTCGGCTGATAGAAATTCAGACGTTCAATCTGATTCTCAATCGGTGTGAGCAAATCAAAAAATTCAAACTGAATCCGGCGGGAGCGGGTAGTGTCATACAGATTGCTGCCAGCCCGCAAAAAAAGGGCAATCCGTTCTGTGCGGCCAAGTCCAAAGGGGAGAGTTTTGGCGAGCATGGTTCCTGCCCACTCGTATCGTTCCGCCGGACTGACCAGAAACAATCCCCGGCTGCCGGAGGTGCCTGACGAAAGCCCAACCGTGATGGAACCAATGGTTGGGGCAAAATCCCGCGATTCCTCTGCCTGCAAGGCAAGTTGAAAAGCTGCTTCCTTCCGGATTCCAACCGTGTTGAGGTTGTCGAAATGCTCCATCATCTGCTGTTTTTCAATGATGGGGAGGCGAGCAAAATCAGCCAGTGAAAAATCTGTGCAGTGTTGGGCGTAAAAAGGTGACTTCGAACCCACCTGCCGGAAAAACCGCCCCAATTGCCGTTGTTGCCAGGTTTGCAACTCCTCAACGGTGGAAAAACGCTGAAGGTATTTGACGCGGAGGTAATGCCAGACAATTGCAGGAAGCTTCATGCAAAACCATTTTTTTCGGTCATTCAGGCAATTTTGTAAACATGTTTACACAGGATTCAACTTGTTGATTTCATTGGGGTTCATTATACGAATAATTTTTTTGTGAAAGGCTGGTTCCAACCTGACGGAAAGCTTCCACGGCTTTCATGCAATGGCAGGGAATAATGGCCGTTTCAGGGTGCAGTTCGTGAAATTCACGGATCTGGCGGACCGTATTCCGATACGTGGCGGAGTCTGCAAACAGAATTTTGGTGACCGGATGCGGCAACCGCAGTTCCAGAAAGGCTTCACTGGCCCAGCAGGCATCCGCCACCAGAAACACAGCCTTGCCTGATGAATCGCGGGCAAATAACCCAATTTGACCCACCGCATGACCGGGCAGTTCCACCGCCCACAGGGTTTCATCACCAAAAACATCATAACCAACCTGAAACGGCGAAAATTCAGGTGGCAACGGACGTTTTGAGGCTGGTTCCAGCACTCTCGAACGGGAAAGAAAATCAGTAGGCAGCAACCCCGGCAGATACCCCGCCAACAGTGCCGAAAAACCCTTTCGGTGGCGGACATCCTCAAAGGCGTGCGGCACATACACAAACTGGGCCTGGGGAAAGTCCCACAACCCGCCGATATGGTCTCCGTGAAAATGCGAAATGATGATGGTTCGCACATCGGCTGGTGAGATTCCGAGCTGGGTCAGTTTGTGGCGGGCAGTGGTGGCGGGGTCAATCGTGACCGGTGTAATCCAACGATAGAGGCGATAGGGAAAGGATTCGGTTTCGCTGATGAATTTTTCCGAATATCCGGTGTCAAACAGAATAATTCCGTGGCGGGGATGTTCCAAAACAGCCACCATGGCGGGAAATTTGCGAGTGGCCAGCCCCCCTCCCCGCAAGGCCACAAAGCCGGGATGCACACAAAAACCGCTTTCAAGAAATGTGATTGAATTCAAGAGTTTCGGCTCGCTTTCCACCATGCCGCAAACCGGTTAAGGCCGGTTTCAAGGCTGATTTTGGGCTGGTAACCAAGTTCCTGCCGGGCCGCTGTTATATCCAAAGTTTGGGTTTTGGCCAGCACCCCGACCGAGTACCGGGTCAGGACGGGTTCAGGGGCGTTTGGGATGAGCCGGGCAACGGTTTCCATGACGGTTGCCGCAATCAAGGCTCCAGCGTAAGGGATATAACCGGGACGAAAAGAAAATCCAAGTTTGGCCAGCAAGCGCGTGATGATGTCCCACAACGGTGCGGGTTCACCGTTGGTCAGGTTGTATTTTTTTCCCAGCACATGCGTTTCTGCCTGGGCTGCCAGCAGCAATCCGTCCACCACATTGTCCACATAGGTGACATCCGCCAGATTGCGCCCTGTTCCAATGATTTTCAGACGGCCTTGTTCAAAGGCTTTAATCAGGCGCGGAAAAATCACCGTGTCGCCGGGGCCAAAAATCGCCCGTGGCCGCACGGTCACCACCGGCAGACCTGCCCGGTGTGCCTCGTCCACCAGTGTTTCGGCCAGGCGTTTGGTGCGGGCATATTCATTGGCGGCTCTGGTTGGCAGAGGTTCGTTTTCGGCAATGTTTTCCCGGTCCCGAAAATCAAAATAAATGCTTGGAGTGGACACATGCACCAGCCTGTGAACCCCAAATGTTTGACAGCCCGTAATGACATGCCTGGTCCCCAAAACATTGGCCGTATGAAAATCGGCTGCTTTACCCCAAGGAGCGGAAAGGGCTCCACAATGAAAGACAAAATCCTGCCGCCGGCAAGCGGTAATGACGGCTTCTGCGTCGTGAAATTCCACCGGTTGAAAATGAACCCCGGCTCTTTCAAGTTCCTGGCCAAGCGTGCGGTTTCGCCCCAGAACCGTTACCCGATGTCCCAGGGCCAGCAGTCTGCGGGCCAGATGCTGCCCCAGAAAGCCGGTGCCGCCTGTGACCAGTATGTTTGCCGCTGGTTGGCCCGTTGTTAAAAAATGGTGCGCCAATCGTTCTGACCTTCCTCGCTGTGATTCCAGAAATTTACCAGATGGCAAACCAACCTATCCAAGCAGAAATGTATCGGACCGCCGAACGTTCTCAAACCACAAGGTTCCACGACACACAGAGGAAGACAATACTATGTTCGGAAAACAACATTTGAAAAAATTTGCAGGGGTGTTCCTTGCGTTGGGATTGGTTTTAACCAGTGGGATTTTGCTTGGTTCCCCGGCCCAGGCTCAGGATTGGCGGCGGGATAATTGGCGGCGTGACCGGTATCGGAACAATCGTTACCCAAGCCAGCAGAATAATCGAAATTGTGAACCCAACAACCGTGGCTACGGCAATTATGGGTATTCCAATCAGCGGGAATATGAACATGGATACCGGGACGGCTTGAACCGGGGGCGTGAGGATGCCCAAACTCACCGAACACCAACCCCGAACAATTCCAGTCATTTCCGGGATGGGAATCCTTCGTATCGGGATGGATTCAGCCGGGGCTATTACGAAGCCTATCGGAGTTATGCCAGTTATCGGAGGTATTAACCAGCAACCGCAAACACGGAAATTCAGTCGGTATTCCTTCTCCTTCAAGAAAAAACAGCGGGTGTGAGCACAACTCCACCCGCTGTTTGTGTTTTCCTTATTTTTTCAGTTCTTTGATTTTTTGAACCAGGTCCAGGGCATCCTGAGCCCAGTCCGTCTTGCCGACCTCGGTGTACAGACGGGCGGCTTTCTCAGCCAGTTGTAAGGCCAAATCAAGCATTCCCGGAGGAATCGCCATTTGGGCCAACATATAGCTGTTGCTGGCAATCAACATCCGGTCGCCGACTTCTTCGGCTACGGTCAGACTGGCCTGCCAACAGGTAACCGCTGCGGACATTTGTTTGAGGGCATAGTTGGTATAGCCCTGAAAGGACAATTCCCTTCCTTCGGCGTAACGGTCCCCAATTTCGCGGAAAATCTGAAGGGCTTTTTGTGAGAACAGCAGGGCTTTTTCGGCTTCACCCAGTTTTCGGTACCGTTGTCCCAAGCTCCCCATGGTCACGGCCATTCCCCGGCGGTCGTTAATTTCAATAAACAACTCCAGGCTGACAACCCCAAATTCAATGGATTGCTCGGTTTTGCCTATTTGAAAATAAAGGTTGGCAATCTGGTTGATGGCGGTGGCTTCCTGGCGTTTGAGCTTCAATTCCCGCGCCATCAGCATGGCTTTGTGATAGAAACCAAGGGCCTGTTCGACTTGTCCCAGGGTTTCAAAGACTCCGCCCAGATTGACCAGGGAATTCACCTCGCCCAACCGGTCTCCGATTTCAGCTTTGACCTGGAGTGACTTTTGCAGCAAATCAACGGCTGCCTGCATATTTCCCAGGTTTTTCTGGGCCAGACCGGCATTCCCCAGCGAGGCTGCCAGCAGTTGCCGGTCGTTCAGTTCATGGGCCAGATTCAGACTTTTCTGAAAGAACCCCAGGCTGTTTTGGATTTTCCCAATGTCCAGATAGGAAAGTCCAATCGCATTCAAAGACCAACCCATCAGTTTTCTCTCAAATACCGAGGCTGTGTCGGGCGTCGGTTCCACGGGCGGGAATTGTCCGGCGGTGGTGTAATACAGATATTCCAGCGTATCGCATAAAAACGACCAGTTGGGGGGCCGTTCCGCCGGGTTGGGAAAGAGACAGATACGGACGAAATTTTTAATCAAATCAGGCAGGGCTTCCAGAGCCTGGGCCGCCACCATCTGCGGGAGCCCTTGCAAATGGGAAGCCGCTATCAATTGAACATCGCCCTGACAGGCTTCCAAAATGTAATGGCCCGTCATCATCTCATACACGATACAGCCAAAGGCATAAATATCGGCCCGGCAATCAACCGGACCGCCCTGCCATTGTTCGGGCGGCATGTAGTTTGGCGTCCCCACCACGCCATGCGGGTTTTCCTTTTGCGTGCTGACCAGACCAAAGTCCGTGATGCGGACAATTCCATCCCGGTCCACCAGAATATTTTCCGGCTTCAGGTCACGATGGACCAACCCCGGCAATTTGGCATTGGCATACCGCATTCCGCGCGCGATTTGCAGCGCATAAAACAGGGTTTGGGTCATCGGAAACGGACGCCCCGAAAGCAGCGGGGAGCGGAGGGAGGCGTCTCTGGCCCCCTCCTCACCCGCCACAAACTGCACCACTGCATAAACTTCCATGCCGTCGTTGACATGCAGGACCTGATAGGCCCGGACCAGATTCGGATGACTTCCCAGTTGAATCCAGGCTGTGACTTCGCGTAAAAACTGTTCCCTGGCCATCCGGTTGGAAAGGTATTCGGGTTTGAAGGTTTTCAGGGCGACCGGGTGACCGTCATACGACTGGTCGGCACAGAGGTACACAATTCCCATGCCTCCGGCAAACGAATTGACAACTTCATAACGTCCGGCAATCAAAGTTCCTGGTTTGAGCGTCATAAGCGGGGCCACCACCTGGGGAAACCGAAGTCATTGAAAAAGGGTTTGATGATTCAAAAACGATAGTTCAAAAATTCTCAAGTCAACGATACAAAATCCAATATTTGGTCTGGCATGTCAAAAAAAATCCTGTTGGGCGGTTTCATCTTACTGATTATCCTGGTGGGGTTCCGGGTTGGGTCCCGTTTCCGCCAGCAGTCGGCTGCGCCGGTGGAAAAATGTCCGACTGGGTTGACCTCCTCCGGCCCGGTTTTGATGTTATGGGCCTGGGAACGGCCAGAGGATTTGCGGTTTCTCAATCCGAATGAAGCCGGCGTGGCGTTTTTGGCTGCCACCGTCAACCTGGGAGCCGATGAAATCGTGGTTCATCCCCGGCGGCAACCGCTGAAACTCAACCCCGGTACGTTTTTGATGGGAGTCATGCGCATCGAAACTGAGGCCGCCAAGCCGGCTGTCTTTTCTGAGGCACAACGCACCCGGCTTTTGGCAACGGCCCGCGACATCTGTCAAATGAAGGATGTCAGGGGGCTGCAAATTGACTTTGATGCCAAGGTGTCGGAGCGGTCCTTTTACCGGCAGTTTCTGTTAGAGTTGCGGGCGCAGATGCCGCCCGGAATGGGGCTGACCATCACATCACTGGCCTCGTGGTGTATGTTTGACGACTGGATGACCGGTCTGCCGGTTGACGAAGTGGTTCCCATGATTTTTCGCATGGGGGCCGATACCCGAAATGTCTTGACTTTCCTGGCTGAAAAGAAAGAATTCCGTTCGCCAAAATGCCGGTGCAGTATCGGCATTGCAGATGATGAGTTCCCCGCAGCCCTCCCTCGTTTTCAACGGCTTTATGTCTTTTCCACCCGTTCGTGGAACCGTCCGCTTTTGACTTCCATTCACCAGAAGGCTGGCTTATGAACCGCAAATTTCGAGCATTGGTTTTGATTGCCTTATGTTGCGTTCCGTTTCTCGGAATGCCCCTCCCCACCCGCGCCTGTGGACCCGATTTTGACGAGGCTGTTTTTACCTATACCAAACATCCTGATTTCCCGCTGGAAGTGTATGCCAAGGGAAACCTGGGCGTGCTGCAATCCAGTTATGCCTGGTCCTATTTGATTGTGGCCTATCGGTACCTGAATGACATTGGGCTGGAACCGGCGGAACAAACGGCTGCCGTCAATGTCTGGAACACCAAACTGGGAACCGGCCCGGCTCCGGCCACACCGCCCGAAGACCCGGAAGCGGAATGGACCAAAGAATGGTTTGCGGCCCGTGCCACCGTTCCCAACCTCAACCAGCCGCCAAAACCGGCGATTTACCGCCGGGGTGCAGAGGAATACGTCACCATTTTGAACATCACGCCCGAAGCCTTCCATGTGGCGGCCCTGACCCTGACCGAGCGAATCAAAAAATACAGTGCCGCCAGTCCCGTGGTCCGTGATTGGGTCGCCGCCCAGGACCAGGTTTTTTCCAACGACGGTAAAACATTGGCCGTGCCGGCAGCAGCAACCGGCGCTGACAAATTGGTGGCGGCAGACCGAAATTACCAAATCGCGGCGGCGTATTTTTATGCCGCTCAGTTTGATGAGGCCGCCAAACGGTTTGAAGCGATTGCCTCCGATTCGGCTTCGCCCTGGAAATCACTGGCACCCTATCTGGTGGCCCGGTGTCATTACCGTAAAACCAGCGAACCGAAAGTCACCGAAGAACAGAAAATCACCTTTCTGGAACAATGTGAAAAGCAATGTGAAAAGGTGCTGGCAGCCAAACCGGTCAATGAATACAGCGAAGCGGCTGCCCGGCTGCTCCGCCGGGCCAGAGTTGATTTGGTGGACCTCAAGCTGGCGAAATCCGAGGAATCCATCCGCAATGCCGAAAAACGCAAGCTGTTTGACGGTGCCATTTCAGCCACAGCCAAAGGGCTGCTACGCAAAAATTCGGGCGAAGGGTTTGGCAAAAACCTGTGGGATTTCAGTTCCCTGCTCGACCAGGAGATTGACCTCTGGGAAACGGTTTCCTACAACATCGTCAATCGCAAATTTGCCCAGCTTCCACCGGTGCGGTTGCAGGACGATGTGACGGACTGGGTGCTGGTTTTTCAGACCAGAGACACGGACGCCCGTGATTACGCCATTGCCAAATGGGAGAAAGGCCGGCAATTGCCCTGGCTGATGGCAGCCCTGGCAAAAGTTGACGGGAAACATCCCAAAACCCAGTCGTTGCTTGCTGAAGCGGCCAAAATCCAGCCAGCTTCACCGGCTTTTGAAATGACGGTGTACCATCAGATTCGGCTGACCTTGGAATCCGGCAAAAACGCTGAAGTCCGCGCCATGCTTGACAATTTTCTCAAAACCCAGGGGGCCGGGCTGCGCCCCTCGGCCCGCAACCAGTTTATCGGGTTACAATTGCAAACAGCCAAAAATGTTTCCGAATTGTTGAAGTTCGCCCTCCGGAAACCGGTGACCACGACCAATGCTTCAGACTATAACCAGCTTCCGCTGGACGTGCCCAACGCCGGTTATTACTCAGAAGACCCGAACTTTGCCAAGACCCGGCTGGAGTTGCTCCAAAAACCTTTGTTGGACTCGGACGCAACGCGGCTGCTCAATCAAGGATTGCCCCTTTCCCTGCTTAAAGATGCAGCTCAGGATAAAACCCTGCCCAACGAAATCCGCAAACGGGTGGCCATTGCGGTGTGGGTCAAAGCAGCCTTGCTCAACAATCACGTGATTGGCCGGTTGGTGGCCCCAACCGTCGAAGCCCTGGAGCCGGAGTTGAAGGAGCATACGCAGGCGTACCTGACAGCCGACACGGATGCCAAGGCGACGTTTGCCATGATTTTTGCAATTTTACGCTCTCCGGGATTGCGGCCCTATGTGGATGACGGGTTCCCCCGTGAAACGGCGCTGGGAAAAATGGATGAATTCCGCAATAACTGGTGGTGCCGGTTTGACGACCCGGTGGAACTCACGATTGACCCCTTTGAAAAACAATACCTGATGCAGTATGACGAGCAGGGCAATCCCAAACCAAGGCCCAAATTTGAAGCGGCTGCTTTTTACTTTCCCCCGGCTTTTCTGACTCAGGAGCAGAAAGCCGCCGGGTTGAAGGAATGGCAACAGTTGACCACCATTCCCACCGCGCCGAATTTCCTGTGTCGCCAGGTGGTTGATTGGGTGAAACAAAATCCGACCGACCCCCGCAATGCGGAGGCCCTGCATCTGGCCGTGCGGGCCACCCGCTATGGCTGCACGGACGACACCACCACCAAATTTTCCAAGGAGGCGTTTCAGGTCTTGAAAAAACAATACCCGCAAACCGAATGGGCCAAAAAGACGAAGTATTATTTTTAGGTGACCGGCGCTTGGCGGGATTCGGTTTGAGTTTCCGGCTGTGTTTCAAGCTGTGACAGGAAATGGAAAGCGGTGCCCAACTGGCACCGCTTTTTTTCGGCTGCATTCCCCAAGGGGGTTCAAACAAGTGCAATGGTTTTGCTTAACCGAGGTTCCAGGCTGGTTTTGGAGTGAATCCACAACACATCCTCATATTCGGTGTTTTCAATATTTCCCAGCAGCGGAACCAATTGCAGGCGATGGCGGAAAAACACCCGTTCAGTCGTAATGCCATACGGGTCATATCCCAAACGGCACATGAAATCGGCAACCTGGGCCCGACTTGACCCGCCCCGCTCCAAATGTTCCTGAACAAATTCCGTCACCACAAAGGGCCGCCATTGGGTCAGGGTCTGGGTCAATCCTTTGAGGACCTTGTATTCAAACCCTTCCACATCAATCTTGAGCAGCTTAACCGGCTGCGGATTGGCCCGCAAAACTTCATCGCCAACCTTGACCTCGACTTCATACGACCGTTGCACCAGGGCTTCATCCTGATAGGCCGTCATGGACCCGGTTCCGGTATGGTCCGACGTCAGGTTCAGGCGGAAGGTCGTGGCCGTATCGGCCAGGCCCATTTCGTGCAGGGTCACTTGTGGCAGCCGGTTGGAGCGCAGGGTTTCCTTGAGTACCGCAATACATTCCGGATTCGGTTCGAAACATTCAACCGACCCGGATTCAGTCACAATCGCGGCGGCTTGCAACATAATCATGCCAATATTGGCACCAATATCCACAAACCGTTCACCGGGTTTCAAGAGCGCCTGTAACAGAAGCTGAATGTCCAGTTCGTAATACCGCCCCAAAAAAAAGGTCATGCGCTCCGACCAGTCCGCCAGATTCAGATTCATCCAATAGCCATGCCATTTCCCTTTGATCTTTTGTTTGGGAGCATCCTTCCAGAGATGATCATACTGGTTTCCCAATATATGCAGCTTGGAAAGTAAAAAACCCCAGCCGGGTAATTCAGCTCGGGTGTAGGGAAGCAAAACATAGGCCAGTCTGGGCATAAAAAACTCCTTTGCAACAACTGGAAACCTGAATCGGGTGAATCAAGGTTTCCAGCAGACTTGAACCGGATGCGACAGGGGCTGACCCTGGGTAGGCTAATTCGGTACCTCAGGGCACTTGCTGCATTTTCCACCTGCAACCTGCGGGCCAAACTTTGAAACGTTAATTGGCACCCGCTTGGCTGCAACTTGAAAATGTGCCCCTGAACTCAGGGATAGATTGCTCACACCCGAATCCGGGTCTCAGTCCGGCAGGTTTTCCTCATCGAAAAAGTGACTTGGAATCCCTGGTACTTTCATTCACATCCCGGTGTGAGAAATCAATAGCACCAGTTTCTTGCAAAATTATTTCAATGCCAAACATCTGTTGATTGTTTCCCGTGGTGGGGCAACCGGGTCGGGTCAGGAGGTCGCCGCCTTTCCGGCGGTTTCAATTTCTTCAATTTCAGCAATACTGAGGCGGAATTCCAGGGCACCTTTGATTCCACCTACCTGTTCCGGGCTGCGGACCCCAACAATTGCGCCGGTCACTGAAGGAAGCCGCAAGGTCCAGGCGATGGCGACTTCACCGGCAGTACGTCCGTGGCGGGCTCCGATTTCCTTGAGTTTTTCAGCTATCCTCAAATTGGTGGTCAGTTGCGGTTCCTGAAATTGTGGATTGCGCCGCCGCCAATCATCCGGCGGAAAGGCGGCAATCCGGTCCCTGCTCATGGTTCCGGAAAACATGCCTGCCCCCATTGGTGAATACACAATCACGCCAATGGTTTCAAGAGCGGCAAACGGGAGAATTTCGGCTTCGATTGTACGGTTGAACAGTGAGTAAGGGGGTTGCAGCGAGGTAATCGGAGCAATCTGCTGGGCTCGTCTCATTTGCTCCACGTTGAAGTTGGAAACGGCGATATGGCGCACCTTGCCCGCTTTTTGTAATTCAACCAGAGTTGACCAGCCTTCTTCGATGTCATCATTTGGTTCCGGCCAGTGGATTTGGTACAGGTCAATCACATCCACTTGCAGTCGCCGCAGGCTGGCTTCGCACTCCTTGCGGATGGAGTCGGCTTTGAGCGAGCCGCTGATGGTTCCCTGGGCGTCCCACACCCGCTCGCATTTGGTAAAGACATAAGGCCGATCAGAAAGGCCAGCCAGAGCGCGGGCCACGACTTCCTCCGAGTGGCCCAACCCATAGACAGCCGCCGTATCAATCCAATTGATACCGGCATCCAGACCGGCGTGAATGGCTTTGATGGATGCGGCATCATCCTGGGGACCCCAGGAGAAAGCCCAACCGCCCCCGCCCATGGCCCAGGCTCCGATTCCAATGGCAGTGATTTCAAGGTCACTGTTTCCCAATTTTCGGGTTTGCATTTTCAAAAAGTTTCCTTTCCGCTTTTTCAAATCCAGTTGTATCTTGGGACACTATCCGTCAACGCTGGCTTCGACAACCTGCCTTTCCGAACCAGAAAAAAACGTTTTTATTGCTGCATCCCCGACTTTGTGGCCCACCCGTTGCAGCAACATTGAAGAAAAAGTGATTTGGGAAAAGGATAGAACTTATGGAAACCACCCGAATGGCGTATTTGGTCAGCCAGTATCCGGCTATTTCACACACGTTCATCTTACGTGAAGTGTTGCAACTGCGGGCTCAGGGCTTTGAGATTGCGGTTGCTTCCATTAATAAACCGGACCGGCTACCGGAAAAACTGACCCAGGATGAAACCAACGAAGCCGCCCGGACCTATTATGTCAAAGCTGCCGGACTGGGCGGAGCCCTGTGGGCGCATTTCAAAACGTTGCTGACCCATCCGCTCGGTTATGTGCGAGGCTGGTGGTTTGCCCTTCGGCTGGGGGGGACCGACCTGAAAGCCTGCCTGTACAATTTCTTTTATTTTGTCGAGGCGGTTATGGTCGGGGTGTGGATGCAGCAAAGGGCATTGCGGCATTTGCACGTTCATTTTGCCACTCCAGCCTCCACCGTCGGGATGATTGCAGCCCGGATTTTTCCGATTTCCTATTCCATCACCGTTCATGGGCCGGACGAGTTTTATGATGTCACGCTCTATCGGCTGCGGGAAAAAATCCAGGCCGCCTCTTTTATTTGCTGCATTGGCACCTATTCCCGGAGCCAGTTGATGAAACTTTCGCCGCCGTCCCAATGGGATAAATTTGAGGTTTCACCCTTGGGGGTCAACCCTGATTTGTTTGCTCCGCAGGCATTTCGGGAAGTTCCGCAGCTTTTTGAAATCATCTGCGTCGGTCGGTTGGTCGCGGCCAAAGGTCAATATACGCTGGTTTCGGTGTGCGAAACCCTGCTCCGGCAAGGCCATCAGGTCCGGCTCAGGTTGGTGGGTGACGGACCTGACCGGGCCGGTCTGGAAGCCATGGTGCAGGCGCGCGGCTTGGAAAACACGATTGTGTTTGAAGGCGCAGTCAATCAGGACCGCATCAGAGAGTTATATGCCAATGCCGACCTGTTTGCCCTGGGCAGCTTTGCCGAAGGTATTCCGGTGGTTTTAATGGAAGCCATGGCAATGGAAATTCCTTGTGTGACAACCCATATCACCGGTCACCATGAACTGATTCGGGACGGTGTGGACGGGGTTTTGGTGTCACCTTCGGATGTGGCTGGGTTTGCCGCAGCCATTGTCCGTCTCATGCAGGACACTGCCTTGCGCCGCCGCATTGCCACTGCCGGGCGGGTGCGGGTGATGGAAAAATACAACCTGGAGGCAAATACCCGGCGCTTGGCGGAAATCTTCCGGCGGCGGTTGGGGAAAGGGACGTGATTCGACCCGGAAGATTTTTTTCCGGTGAAAAAAGTGATTGATACAGGCTGGTTGGGGAATAGGGCAAAACTTTTGCAATACATCGGTATTAGGTTTGCTTGTCAGTGGAGGAACAACCGGAGCCGGAGAATAACTTTGGATGGGCTCCGGTGGTACTCAATCGAAACGAGGGATGTATGGCATTAAGTTGGTTCATTCTGGGCAGCCTGCTGGTTCTGGTCACTCTGCCGGGAACCGTTGAACTGCTGTTGTTGACTCTGGCTGGCTGGGTTCCTCCGCGACGTGCAACCAATCAGCCGGAAACAACTCTGTCACAACATATTGCCGTTATCGTGCCCGCGCATAACGAGGAAAACGGGATTGCCCGCTGCGTCACTAGTATTTTGCACTGTGACGCTCCCCAGGGTGGTTTTTCCGTTTTTGTGGTGGCTGACAATTGTACTGACCGTACTGCCGAAATGGCCGCAGCGGCTGGAGCCCAGGTGTTGGTTCGCCACAACGAGACCCGGCGGGGAAAAGGCTATGCGCTGGATGCCGCTTTTTCGACGCTGCTGCCACGGCCAATTGACATTTTTTTGACAGTGGATGCCGATACCGAGGTCGAACCCAATCTTTTGGTTGAAACGGAACGCTGGTTTGCAGCAGGGGCTGATGCGGTTCAAAGTCGGTATGCCGTCAATAACCCCGCTGACTCAATCCGGACCCGTTTAATGAATGTGGCCCTGTACGGTTTTAATATTTTGCGTCCCAGAGGCCGCTCCCGGCTGGGATTATCCTGCGGCATTTTCGGAAACGGGTTCGGGCTTTCCAAAGCTACCTTGCAGGCCATTCCCTATGATGCAACCTCGGTGGTAGAGGATTTGGAATACCATTTACGACTGGTAAAAGCCGGGCGCAAGGTTGTGTTTCTTGACTCCACGACAGTTCGGGCGGACATGCCCACCGGGGGAAAGGCAGTTCAGACCCAGCGGGCCCGTTGGGAAGGTGGTCGGTTGCGCATGATGGTGGAGCATACCCCGGAATTGGTGAGGGAAATCCTTTCGGGAAGGTTTCGCCTGCTTGAGCCTTGTCTGGATTTGCTTTTGTTGCCACTGGCGTTCCATCTCCTCTTGCTGTTGGCTGCCGGGAGCGTACCGCTGCTCTGGGTGCGGGGCTATGCCGCAGTCGGATTTTTGGTGGTGATGTTTCATGTCCTGGCGGCCATTTTCGTAGGAGGGGGTGGCTGGCGCGATGTGGCTGCTCTGGCAGCAGCCCCTTTTTATATTGTCTGGAAGGTGACCTTAGTCGGGAAATTGCTTCAGACGGCGCAACGCAATGCCGCCTGGGTTCGGACCGACCGCGCCAAAGTAGGGGGAAAGTCATGAACAACCAGAGTGAACAACCGGATGTTTCGGTGGTGGTGGTTTCTTTCAACACCCGTGACCTGCTGCGTGATTGCCTGCACACCCTGGCCCGTGAAGCTGGTGGGGTGACCTATGAAGTGATTGTGGTGGACAACGCATCGCGGGACGGTTCGGCGGAAATGGTGGCAACGGAATTTCCCTCCGCCCGCCTCATTCGCAGTGACATCAATCTGGGGTTTGCCGCTGCCAACAATTGCGGATTTGCCATAGCCACCGGGCGGTATGTGGTGTTGCTCAACTCAGATGCGTTTTTGCGCCCTGGTGCCTTGCAGGCCGCCGTAACCCGCATGGATGCCGACCAACAGGTTGCGCTGGGCGGCGGGAAATTGATTGGCCGGGATGATTCGTGGCAGCCTTCCGCCCGCACGTTTCCCTCAGTCCCCAACGATTTTCTGTGCCTGTCCGGGCTTTCCGCCAGGTTTCCCAAATCCCGATTTTTCGGACGGGCCGACCGAACCTGGGCCGACCCGGACGAACCCGCCGAAGTTGACTGGGTTCCCGGTGCTTTTTCCATTATCCGCCGTTCGGTTTTGGAGGAAGTCGGGTATTTTGACGAACGGTTTTTTCTGTATTTTGAGGAAGTGGATTTGTGCCGCCGCATGAAGGCCGTTGGTTACCGGGTGCAATATTGGCCGGACGTGGTGGTGGTTCATCTGGGAGGAGAATCCTCCAAAACCCTGCACCACTTAACCATGTCCAACTCAGGTTCCCAGTTGACGTTGTGGCGAATGCGGAGCCAGTTTCTGTATTACCGGAAACATCACGGGTCGCTGGGGGCTTGGCTTTCCAAGCTGTTGGAAACCAACTGGCATCGCATCCGGGCCTGGAAAAACGGAAAGCGGGAAAATTCCGAGCAGCAACTCAAAGCCCAGGACTCGCTCAATATTATCGAGTTGATGGAGCGGGCCTGGGTTGAAACAGAGGGCGGAATGCTGTCTCCGCCGCGCCCCTGGTAAGTTTTTTTGGAGCGAGGTCTGTATGTTCGAACATCTACGGGCTGATTGGCAAACCTATGAACGGGACATCTGGCGGCAGGGACTGTGGGTCATGGCGGTCTATCGCTTTGGGCAATGGCGATATGGTTTTGACTCACGGTTGGTCCGGGCTCCACTCTCGTTTCTTTACAAACTGCTGCGCACCCTGAGCCAGATTCTGACCGGTATCGAACTGCCCTGTGAGGTAAAGCTGGGGAAACGGTTTCGGATAGACCATTTTGGAGGCATTATTATCAGTGGGGATGCCGAGTTTGGGGATGACGTGGTGATTCGCAACGGGGTCACCATCGGTTTGCGCAGAACGGGCATTCGCGGAGCCCCGAAAATCGGAAACCGGGTTGACATCGGAGCCGGGGCGGTGATTTTGGGAGCGATTACGATTGGGGATGATTGCGCCATTGGGGCCAATGCCGTGGTGTTGACGGATGTTCCCTCCAATTCTGTTGCAGTCGGGGTGCCGGCGGTGATTAAACCACGAGGCAATCGCAAAGCTGAACTGGCTCAGGTGCTGGCAGTGGGGTTAGGGAATCCAGGGGCAGGAGATTAAAGGTATGAACGATGCACACACTGAATCCGCCTGGACTGATACCTCCCATCGCATTCTGTTGCTGGAGGAGCTTTCCCGCCGCTTTGCCCGCAATCAAAAAGGCTCTATCAGGCTGGCCCAGACATTGCGCTTTCTGCGCAAAAAATATGCCTGGACTGTGGTGATTGGCCTGACGAAGTTCCTAAAAAGAATGATTGACTTCACCGTGGCGTTGACCATGCTGCTGGCGCTGGCTCCGCTCTTTGCCTTGGTTGCCCTCTGTATCAAACTGACTGACCGGGGGCCGGTGCTTTTTTGGCAGGCCAGAGTGGGGCAATGGGGACGTGAATTTCCGTTTCCCAAATTCCGCTCGATGGTGACCAACGCCGAAAAACTCAAGGATTCGCTGTTGGCCCACAACGACCACCATAACGGTGTGACCTTCAAAATGAAACGGGACCCCAGGGTGACCTGGATTGGGCGGATTATCCGCAAAACCAGCATTGATGAACTGCCCCAATTATGGTGCGTCCTGATTGGCGATATGTCGCTGGTGGGACCGCGTCCGCCCGTGCCACGGGAAGTCGCTTTGTACACTTTGGCGGACCGCCGCCGCCTGGATGCGGTTCCCGGTTTGACCTGTATCTGGCAGGTCAGCGGGCGGGGCGACATCCCTTTTCCCCAGCAGGTGGAGCTGGACGTGCAATATATCGAAAGCCAAAGCCTCTGGCTGGATGTGAAACTGCTGGTTCTGACCATTCCGGCAGTGTTGCTTGGGAAAGGTGCCTATTGACCTCACAAGGGTCGGAAAAGGAAGCAAGCCTATGCGGGCCATCGTTTTTGCCACCGGATACGCTCCGGCTCTTACCTCCCTCAACGAACGGCACGATTCCGTGTCGCTGCCGTTGCTGGACCGCCCTTTTTTACAGCATGTCCTGGAAAATCTGGTTGACCAGGGCGTCACGGGTTTTGATTTCACCCTTTCACGCAAACCGGAATTCTTCGAAAGCCTGTTTGGGACAGGCACTCGGTGGGGAAGTTCATTCCGGTACCACTTGGCCCGCGACCCGGAGTTTCCCTACCGGGCCGCGCGTGCCATAGAGGTCTATTTCAAGCAAAACCCCGATGAACCCGTGTTGGTCGGACATGGCGACCGCCTGCCTCTGCTGCGGTTGGCGGAACTCAGGGCGGGGGCCGGGGAAATCGTCATGTGGTACGAAGCCGCCACCGATGAGGCCCCCAAATGGACCGGCTGGGCCTTGGTTCCAGCCCGGTTGCTGGCCGAGTTTCCCGTGCAAACCGATGAAACCGGCCTCGAGGAATTTTTGCGGAACCAGCCGGCTGCCCCGCAATTGCAGACGGTGGCGGCCTGCCTGGACTTTCGCACCTATGAAGGCATTCTCAAATCCCATTGGGACGCCGTGGCCAAAGTAATTCCCAACCTGCTGGTGTCGGGGCGCGAAGTTGAACCGGGAATCTGGCTTTCACGCAATGTCAGCCTGCATCCCACGGCACAACTGAAAGCTCCGGTTTACATTGGTGAAAACTGTCGGATTGAAGCCGGGGTGCAGCTTGGTCCGCAAGCCATGATTGGGCAAAACAGCGTGCTTGACACCCATTGCAGTGTGACTGGTTCAGCCGTTTTGCCCGGCAGTTTTGTGGGCGAAGGATTGGAATTGAATGAAGTCATTGTGGATAAAAACCGTTTGGTCAGCATCCGGTTTGGGGTCGGCGTCACGGTGGCGGATGATTTTATGCTGGGCACCCTGGCGCAAAATCCAATCACTTCCTGGCTGCAACGCACGCTTTCCCAACTGACGGGGCTGGCCCTCTTGTTGCTGTCCTGGCCCTTGCTGCTGCTTACGGCCCTGGTTTTGAAAATTGTCCGACGGGGCAAGCCGGTCTGGTATGTGACGGAAGTGGTTAAATTACCCGCAGCCGGTCCTGAACTTGACTGGAAAACCTTCAAATTGGTCAGTTTTACGCCAGACCGGAGAGGAACCGGCTGGTTCAGCGATCTATTTCTGCGGCTGTTGCCGGGGTTGCTCAACATTGCCAAGGGGGAGGCCGGTTTTGTCGGGGTTCAGCCCCGGACCAAAGAGGAACTGGCCGGATTGCCAACCGATTGGCAGGCACTCCTCCGACAATCGAAACCAGGTTTCATCACGGATTGTATGGTTCGGTATGGCAACCATCCAACCCCGGATGAGCAGTTTTCCTCCGAAACTTTTTACGCCGCCTCCGCCACCTGGTGGCAGGATCTTCGTTTAATGGCAGGGTTTGTTGGGAAATTGTTCCTGCCGTCTTTGCCCACCGAAAGGGAAAACGAGCGGGTTTCCGAGCGAGGTTAAACGGTCATGAGCACCAAAACCGCCGAATTCAGATTGGCACCGGGAATCGCCGAATCAACCAAAGTGCAGCAGCGTTTTCTCAGCACGTTTGGGCAGGTGGCGCTTCCCTTGGCCAAGGCCGAAGACCTGGCGGTGGCCGTGGTGTTTGCCGGAGAGTCCCACTGGTTGACATTTAACTTGACCTGCACCTGCCTCAAAGCCAGTTTTGGGCGAATTCCCTGTTTTCGCCCTGCCGGAGCCAGCCTGACCTGTTATTCAATGAAATTTCCCGTGGTGCTGGAGGGCAGCGACAATGGTGAAGTGGTGGTCTGTGGCAAACCGGGGCAGCAGGCCATCATCCAGGCGTTCCACAGCCTGATTGCCAGTGCTTCCTATCAATGCTCGCTGGAACGAAACATGGATTCCCTGATAACGGAATTAACCGCCAGTTGGGAAAGCCTCAGTGCAGTCTATGAAATCAGTGCTTTTATCCAGGATAAACAAATGGTGGAACAGGTTCCAACCGTCCTGGAACACATCATCAATCGAGCCACGAACGGGGGGCCGAATTTACAGGCCGTGCTGTGGCTGTTAAATCCAGCCGGGGATTCATTGGAGCCGGTGGCAGCCAAAACCTCCCGAATTCTGAAAACCCGCTCCACCGGGTTTGGCTTGTTGGGGAAAGTGATTGGCTCCAAACAAAGTCTGCTGCTGACTTCACGCGAAGACATCCGTGGCTGTACCGAGCTGGAAGCTGAATTCAGCAAAGCGGTCAATCTGGCAGTGGTGCCGCTTCGTGCCCGCAAACGCGAATTGGGGGCGATTGCTCTCTGGAGCGAGGACGAATGTGCCTTTTTTGATACGGGCACGCTCCGCTTTTTGGAAACACTGGCGGTTCAATCCTCAATGCTGCTTGAAAACAACCGGCTGTATCAGGAAATCCTCGCCACCGAGCGGTTGCATCAGGAAATTGAAATTGGTCATACGATTCAAAAAACCCTGCTTTTCAGTGCCCCTCCGGCCAATCTGTCAGGGGTGCAGGTGGCCGCCCGGACTTTGCCCTCCCAAATGATTGACGGGGATTTTTATGACTTCATCGTTCACAATGAAACCTGTTTTGACATTGTGGTCGGGGATGTCATGGGCAAGGGCATTCCGGCGGCGTTGGTGGGGGCTGCGACCAAGGACCATTTTCTCCGCGCCCATCACGAATTGGTCAACTCCAGCGCCCAGCCGGCAGTCAACGGCCCGGCTGCGGTGGTGGCCGAAGTTCATCAAAAGGTGGTGCCGCAGTTGATTCAGTTGGAACGGTTTGTGACGATTCACTACGGCCAGTTTGACCTCCAGCACAAACGCTTTACGTTTGTTGATTGCGGCCACACGCAAACTGTGCATTTTCATTACCGCACCGGAATCTGTGACCTGCTTGAAGGGGACAACCTCCCGATTGGGGTTACTCACACTGAACAATACCACCAGTTTGAAGTCGGGTTTGAACCAGGCGATGTGTTTTTCTTTTACTCAGATGGGATAACTGAGGCCCGCAACCCGGAGGGAAATTTCTTTGGCGCTACCCGCTTGGTAAAAATCATCCGGGAATCGTTCCAGAATACGACTTCGGGGTTGATTGACGAGATTTTCAAGGAATTGCAGGCATTCGCCCAAAACCAGGTATTTGCCGACGATTTAACCTGTGTCGCGGTCAAAATCGGGTTTGACGACTGGCCTTCGTTACGGGTCAACCGGGTAATCGAACTTTCCTCCGATTTGGTCGAATTGGCCAGGGTGCGGGCCTTTGTGGCTGAACTGTGCGCCGTGCAGGGGTTCAAGGAGGTGGCCGAAGAGGTGGAAATCCAGCTCAAACTGGCCCTGGTGGAATTGGTCACCAATCTCATCAAACACGGTTACCAGGAGGAGCCGGGGCATCAAATGACGTTGGAAGCCAGCCGTTCAGGAACCCAAGTGGTCTTTGAGTTATTTCACCAGGGACTGCCCTTTGACCGGGCTGAAGTGAGGGAGCCTGTTTTTGACGGTTCCCAGGGGCACGGATTCGGCTTGTTCATCATTGAAAGCTGCCTGGATGAAGTCGTGTATGGAAGTTTGGATGAAGGGAAGTCCTTCGTTCGATTGGTTCGAAATCTGGATTGAAGTGGGGCGGAATCTGCTCAAACTATAGCCAAAGGTGAATAATTTATGCCTCTCACAACCGAAGAAATGAACGGCGTGCTGGTGGTTACCATCCACGAAAAAGCCTTGGATGCCTCCAGCGTCAAACAATTCAAAACTGACATGACGCCGGTCCTGGAGCACGCCAAGCTGGTGATTTTTGATCTTTCCCAGCTTGAATTTGTGGACAGTTCCGGCCTTGGAGCCATTCTGTCCTGCCTGCGCCAATTGACCGGAAAAGGCGGGGACCTGAAATTATGCGGCATGACCAAACCGGTCCGGGCCCTGTTTGAGTTGGTGCGGATGCACCGCATTTTTGACATTCTGAATACCAGGGAAGAGGCCCTGCATACCATTCGGCGCTAACGGAATCCTCCCATTTCCTGGGGTGACCTATGACCCACGGCAATCCCGAACCAATCAATACTGGTGCCACAAGTTCGCCAGCCCCCCGCATGGAGGACGCGTTACGGCGTTTCTCATTAACCGGGCGGTGGCGGGGCCGCTGGCGTAAATTTCGCACCACCTTGGTTTGGTACGCATTCACTCAGATTGCCGCCGGTTCAAAACGTCTGTTTGACTTGGGGGTGGCCTGGACGGTGGTGCTGGCACTGGTTCCGGTGTGGCTGCTGGCAGGGGCCTTGGCCCAGGCGGGCAAGCTCCGGCTGGGGCGGACGCTGCGAGCCGGACGGTGGTGCGAACCATTTGCCGAACTGTCGTTCACCTCGGAAACCCCAGGTCTTCAGCGCCTGCTGGGATGGTTTGGAATTGCCCGCCTGCCGGTTTTTTTCAATGTCATCAAAGGCGAAATGTCGTTGATTGGTCCGCGTCCGGTTGCGCCGGAGGAAGTATCCCCCCGTGAACGACAGGCCCGCCGCCGGTTCGAAGTGCGCCCCGGTTTGATTTGCCTGTGGTGGGTGCGGCAGCGAACCAACATTGACTATGGCACGGAAACCGAATCCGACCTGGAATATGTTGAAACCCACAGCCTGCGGGGTGATTTGGGAATTGCCGCACGGGCGGTTCCTTCGCTTTTGTATGGTGCGGGCGGAAACACGGCCCGCCTGGACCGGTTGTCGGTGCTGGGACTCCGGGTGGACAACCTCACCATGACCGAAGCGATTGAAACCATCCTGACTTGGGCGGAGGGAAAAACCAGCCGCCAAATCAGTTTTGTCAATCCGCACTGTGCCAATCTGGCTTGCGGCGATGCTGTTTATAAAACTGCCTTGAACGAGTCGGACCTGGTTTTGGCCGATGGCATCGGGATGAAAATAGCGGGCAAGATTCTGGCCCGGGAAATCCGCCAGAATGTCAACGGAACCGACCTGTTTCCCCGGCTTTGTGCGGCTTTGGCCGGGTCGCCGCATGGGTTGTACCTGTTGGGGGGGCGTCCCGGCGTGACGGATGCGGTGGCGGACTGGCTGGCCCGGAACTATCCGGAAACCCGTTTGTGCGGACACCGAAACGGTTATTTCACGGCGGATGAGGAACCGGAGATTATCCGGGACATTGCTGCTTCCGGGGCCTCCGTTCTGTTGGTGGCCTTTGGGGTTCCCAAACAGGATGTCTGGCTTCACCGGCACCTGACCAAACTGAACCTGCCGGTGGCAATGGGAGTCGGCGGGCTGTTTGATTTTTATTCCGGTCGCATTCCACGAGCTCCGCAATGGCTGCGGGAAATCGGATTTGAATGGGCCTACCGGCTTTACCAGGAACCGGGCCGAATGTGGAAACGCTACATAGTCGGAAACCTGACATTTGTCCTGCGGGTCGTTTGGGAAAGGGTTTTTGGATGGAAATAACAGTGCGGCGGTGCTTTATCCTGTGGTTTATGACTTCCTGCTGGTGGCTGGCAATGCCGGCCACCGGTTGGGCGCAGGCATCGGCCAACCCGGCCAAACCTTTGCAGGAAGGTGGTTTTGTGCCTCATGCCAAAGAAAACAACGCCACTCCGGCAGACAAACTGGCCGAATTTTCCGCCAAATACGACGGGGTGTACCGCATTGGCGAGGGCGACGAACTGGTGCTTGAATTCTGGGGCCGCCCTGAACTCTCCGGCAAACATGTGGTCGGACCGGACGGCAATCTGACGCTCCCTTTGACGGGAACCCTGCGGGCCGCCGGGAAATCCCGTGAGGAACTGGCCGAAGCTGCGGTGGAGGCGCTCTCCAGGTTTTACGAAGACCTCAGCGCCACGGTCAAAGTGGAAAAATACAGCTCCAACCGGGTGTTCATTCTGGGACGGGTGTCCCGCCCCGGCATGCTCGAATTTGATGTTCCACCCACCTTGCTGGAAGCCCTGACGCGGGCCGGGAGCCTGCCGGTCGGAGGGGCCGGAGCCGACAAGGCCGCGCTTTCACGATGTCTGATTTTTCGGGGGCAGGACCAATTGGTTCGGATTAACCTGAAAGGATTGCTGACCGATAATCAGCTTGCTCTCAATATCCGGTTGCAGCGCAATGACGTGATTTATATTCCGGATTCGGACGACCAACTGGTCTACGTGCTGGGTGAAGTCAAAAAACCAGGGGCTTTCCCGCTGACGCCGGAGATGTCCTTTATGAGCCTGTTGGCGCTGGCTGGCGGCCCGGAACGCGATGCGGCGGCGAGTCATATTCAGTTGATTCGACCCACCAAAGGATTGAATCAGGAAATTCCTTTGGGGGAATTGCTCAAACCCAAGGCACAGCTCAATTTCGCCTTGGAAGAGGGGGACATCATTTACGTTCCCAAGCGTAAGCTGGCGAAATTCGGCTATGTGGTCGAGCGCATCACACCCTTTATTTCCCTGTTCATTTTGGGCAAAACGCTGGGGCAATAACCACCATGATGCCTGTTTCCGAAGCCAAGGAGGGTCAATCGCAGGTGGCGGCAAAACCGGTCGCCACCACTGGACGTGCCCTCAATCCGCTGGCCTCCTGGCTGCGGCATTGGGGAATTTCCCTGACCTTGCTGGTGATTGTGGCCGGAACCGGAGTTCCTGCGGCCTATTGGCTGGGAAAACCGGCCTATTACACCGAAGGCGTGGTGTTTGTCTCGCCCCGGTTTATCAAAAATCTGGAAACCGACCAGGAACAGGAGCTTCAGTCCAATTCACAATATCGGGAATACGTCCAGCAACAGGTGCGCACCATCAACCGGTATGACATTGTTGAGGAGGCCATGCGCCGGCTGCTGAAACAGGGCATCAAATGGCAAAAACCCCAGGAAACCGAGCGCAAGGCAATTGAACGGCTGCAACAAAGGCTGGCGGTGCGCCCGGTTCCCGATACCTATCAAATCACGGTGGGTTTGGAGGGCGAGAGCCCCGCCGGTCTGGCGGAAATCATCAACACCGTCATTGCAGTGTTTCTGGAAACCGCCAAAGACGAGGAATATTACGCCAGTGACAAGCGGATTGAGATTTTGCAGGAAGAACGGGTCAAACTGCTGAAGGAAATTGATGAAAAGGTCATTGTGCGAACCCAGATTGCCCAGGAACTGGGCGTGACAACCTTCAGCGAGACGTTACTCAACCCCTATGACGACCTGTTGATGAGCAATCGCAAAGCTTTGGCCGCCACCCAACGGCAGCACATCGAAGCCGAAGCGGCGGTGACGGCCCTGAATGCCTCCAATCAGGCCGCGCTCAAAGCCCAGGCGCAGGAAATGGTGGCCAAAGACCAGGGGTTGAGCAGCCTCAAAGCCAATTTGAACCTGCGCAAAAGCGAATTGCTGACCAAAATGAGCGGCCTCACCGCCAATCACCCAAGCCGCAAAGCCGCCGAACGGGAACTGGCAGAAATTGACCAGGAATTACAGCAAACCGCGCAAAAACTGGAAGATTCCATCACCAGGATGCTGATTGAACAACGGAACGCCGAGGTGCGCAGGGCGCTTCAGGTGGAAACCGAACTTCAACGGCAGGTTTCGGCCCAAAGCAATCAGGCTTCGTGGTTTACCCAAAACTACAACCGGGCGCTGTCGGTGGGGGCTGAAATTGAACGGGCGCGCAAACGTCTGAATGCGGTGGATGACCGTATCAGCCTCTTGATTCTGGAATCAAAGGCACCGGGTTTCAGCCGGTTGTTTTCCTCCGCCCGGACACCGGAGGAACCCTCCAAAGGAGGAAAACGGAAAATTTTCCTGCTCTTTGTCGGTGCGGCTTTGGCTTTGGCGGCGGCGGTACCTTTGGCGATTGACTGGGTTGACCCACGGGTGCGGACCAAAGCCGAACTGGAGCAGGCTGCCGGATTGCCCGTGCTGGGTCAAACCGGGAACGTTGCCGAAGCCACTGCCCATGCGGTGACGCAGGATTGTTTGATACGGCTGGCCAATCGCATTCGAACCGAATGCCGCGCGCGGGAATCAACCGTTTTTCTGTTGACCTCGTTCAACCGCAGGGCTGGAACCACCACGCTGGGATTTCAACTGGCCAGTCACTTGAACAACAATAAAACCAGTGCCCTGGTGGTGGAAGCGAACGCCTTGCATCCGGATGGAGGATACAAGCCCCCTGCCGGGGGTGTTTCATCCGGATTGGCCGAATGGCTCAAAAATACGATTGGGCTAGAGGAAATCCTGATACCGGGGGACGACATCCTGCCGGACCGGATTCCGGTTGGTGGAACGGACGGTTTGTTTCACCTGCCCTGTCTGAGCGATTTTCCAGACCGGCTGGAGTCGTTGCGTTCCCGCTATCGCTGCATTTTGCTGGATGCTCCGCCCTTGCCTGTTTCAGCCGACACGGAAGCCCTGGTTTCAATGGCGGATGTCGTCTTGGTTATCGTGGCCAGGGATGAATCCCTTTTTTCCGAGGTCAGGCAAGGGCTGGAGCTTTTGGAACGGTTGAACCCCGCTGCCGTCGGGCTGGTTTTCACCAAGGCCAAAACGAAAAACAATGGGGCAACAGGTAACAGTGGCACGGAATTTGTAACCCCCAAGACAATTGCCACCACCTGGATTGGCAAAAGATTATGGAAATAAACCTGGAGGATGTATGAAACCTCCTTTGCTTTATGCGCTGCACAGCGGAAATCTGTATGGGACCGAGCGCATGGCCCTGGCGACAGCGGTGGGATTGGCGGCTGATTTTGAGCCGGTCTTTTTTGCGCCGCCGGGACCTGCTCTCCAGGAAGCCGGTCGGCTGGGCTTTCAGACGCAGGGGTTTGCTTCGGCAAAAGAGTTTGCCTTGCACATCCGGCCATTTTTTGCCCGCCATCGGGAACTGCTCTTTTTTGCCACCGGTTTGGTTCATTCACTGGCCTGTCTTGGGTGGAACGCCATGTATCGGCGGCAGGTGGTGCATCTGCATTTGGTTCATGGCGGGACAGACGAACATCTGAGCTATGGTCGGAAAAAGTACCTGAACGGCTGGCCGGTGGAAATTGTGGCGGTTTCCGATTTTGTCAAAGCGCGATTGGTGGCGCACGGCGTGCGTCCAACGCAGGTTTCAGTGCTGGAAAACTTTTTGCCGGATGCGTTGATTGCCCAAACTCCGAAACGAAACGCCTTTGAGGGCAAAGGAATTTCCCGGCTGATTGTGGTGTCGCGGGCCGACCCCATCAAACGGTTGGATGTGTTGCTCGATGCGTTGGAATCAAATCCTGCTTTGGCCCAATTGCCGGTCCGGATTTTCGGGACCGGGGCGGAATTTGAAACCTTGCGCAACCGGGCTGCCGTCACGTTGCCGGCAGTCGAGTTTTCCGGTTATTCCGAGCAGATTCCCCAACATCTGGCCCAGGCCGATTTGTTGGTTCACACCTGTCCGGTGGAGCCGTTTGGGTTGGTGGTTTTGGAGGGAATGGCCGCACACGTTCCGGCTCTGGTACCTGACAGCGGCGGGGCCAGTTCCATCATTGTGCCGGAGGAATCGGGCTTTCAGTTTCGGGCCAATCAGGTTGGCCACCTGGCGGAAAAGCTGTTGGAATTAAAAAATGCAACGGCAGCAAAGCTGAATTCGACCGTGGCCAAAGCCGCTGAACGGTTGCAAGACTGTTATTCATCCGAGGCGGGATTGGAAAAATACCGCCAACTCATTGCCCGAGCGCAGGCAGGTCAGTCAAGGCTGGCAACGTAAAAATTGATTTGAGGGAGAGTGCGCCTCCTTCAAATCCTGAACCCTGAACCCTGAACCCTGAACCCGAATAAGCTCTGCGTCCTCTTTTGCGTGAGGTACGGTTATGATTGAACTTGCACAAAACCAGACAGAACCGGTGCTTTCGGTGGTGGTGATTGGCCGCAATGAAGGAGCCCGGCTGGTTCGCTGTCTGGAATCGGTCCGGGCCATGAACTCACCGGGCGGCCCGGTTGAAATCATCTATGTTGACTCGGATTCGACCGACCAGAGTCCAAGCCGGGCCGAAGAACTGGGAGCCAGGGTGTTGGTGGTTCATCCGGAACGCCCCACGGCTGCGCTGGGAAGGAACGCCGGCTGGCGGGCGGCACGAGCGGAGTTTGTTCTGTTTCTGGATGGTGACACCATTCTGGACCCGGATTTTGTAGGGCAGGCAATGAAAGAGTTTGCGGACCCCAAGGTTGCAGTGGTTTGGGGAACCCGCAGGGAAATCCACCCCGAACAATCACTCTATAACCGGGTGCTGGACCTTGATTGGATGGCCCCGGTCGGGCCTTCGCAATATTGCGGCGGAGATGCCCTGATGCGGCGCAAAGTATTGGAGGAAGTGGGCGGCTATGACCAAACGCTGATTGCCGGGGAAGAACCGGAAATGTGTCGCCGCATGCGCGCTGTGGGCTATGTGATTTTGCATGTGGACCTCCCCATGACCGGGCATGATTTGGCCATGTTGCGCTGGGCTCAGTATTGGCGCAGGGCAACCCGGACCGGTTATGCCTATGCAGAGGTTTCCGCTCGGTTCCGGGGAACGGACATTCCGTTGTGGGAGGCCGAATCCCGCCACAATCGCCGCCGGACGTGGCTGCAAATTGGATTGTTCCTGGCTGGGCTGGCGGTTTCGCTGTGGTGGCTGAAGCCCTGGCCTTTGCTTGCCGTGGCTGCGTTTTATGGATTGTTGATTGTGCGCACGACCTTCAAATTCCGGTGGAAATCTCCGAGCCTGCTGACCTGTTTTTGTTACGGGGTTCATTCCCATATTCAGCAAGTGCCAATTTTTCTGGGGCAGTTACAGTATGGAAAAGATGCCCGCCAGGGCCAAAAACGCGGTTTGATTGAGTACAAGTAGGGAAACAAGGCTTTGTCCCCGAAAACCGGGGCCGGAGCAGATTGTAGAGGCTTCCCTGGGGACATCGGTTCCGTTTGTCGGTTCAATACATGAATAGGAAGGGACATGTCACAAACACCACGGGTTCTCCTGAGTGCCTACCAATGCGGTCCCGGTATGGGTTCCGTTTCCCAAATCGGGTGGGAATGGTATGACCGGCTGAACCGCCGGACTCCCACCACGCTTGTCACCCACATCCGCAATCGTGACACCCTCACCCAAGCCGGAGTTCGCGCCCTGACGCACGATGTCATTTACATTGATACCGAATGGTTTGCCGGACCGTTGTATCGTTTCGCCAAGCGCCTTTTTCCCCGCAGCGAACATGCCGTCTTTCTGCTGTCCTCGCTTGATTTTTTTGTCTATGACCGGGCTGCCCGCAAACACATCAGGAAATTGCTGAAAACCGACCACCGGTGGGACGTGGTGCATGCCGTGACTCCGGTTTCGCCGGTGGCGGCCACGGGCCTGCACAAATTGGGCCTGCCTTTGATTTTCGGCCCTTTGAATGGAGGGCTGGGAATGCCGCCCCATTTCGGTGACATTTTGCAGCAGGATTCAGGCTGGCTGTACCGCTTGCGCGAGGTGGGTCGCATCGGTGATTTCCTCCTTGGTACAACCCGCCGGGCAGCACGGATTTTGACAGCCACCAAGGCCACGCTGGAACTGATTCCGGCAGCCTGCCATCCCCGCTGCGTGTCCATGATTGAGAATGGCATCGAGTTGTCCCGTTTTACTCAGGCTCCCTGGCCCCCGGTACCAAACTCAACTCAGCCGCTTCAGGTGGTTTTTGTGGGGAGATTGATTCCGGTTAAAGGGGTGGCCATGTTGTTGGAAGCGGTGGCACAGGTCCGACAGGAGTTTCCCATCCGCTGCACCATTGTGGGCGATGGCCCCATGCGGGGTGAATGGGAAGCCCGTTCCCAGGCGTTGGGGCTGGCTGAAGAGGTTCGATTTGTAGGAAATCGCACCTTGGATGAGGTGGCCGAATGGATGCGGTGGGGGCATGTTTTTTGCCTTCCTTCGGTACGGGAGTCCGGGGGCGCAGTGCTGCTCGAAGCGATGGCTTCGGCCCGTCCGGTGGTGGCCCTTGCCTTTGGCGGGCCGGCGGAAATCGTGCGGGACGATTTTGGCTGCGCGATTGAACCCCTGGGAAGTTCCCACGTGGTCAATCAGTTCGCCCGTATTTTTCGGGAAATTGTGGCGCAACCTGAAGTCTGGCGGGCCAAGGGGGAAACGGCCCGGCAAGCCGCCGCCGCCCGTTTTGACTGGAACGCAAAGGTGGAAGCGGCACTTGAAATCTACCGGCAGGTCTTGACCGAAACCGGTTCGGGGGCAAAAAACTGAGATGGCTCTCCCACCTGTCAACGAAGCCCGGCAACGCCAGCGGACACTGCTCAAAAACGTGTCCTGGAACGCTCTTTCCAAAGCTTTTTACCTTGTTTCGCGGTTCTTTTTGCCGCCCTTGATTTTGGCCTATGTCAGCCTGGAGGAATATGGCATTTGGGCGACTTGTTTCATCCTCATCAGTTATCTGGGGACCAGCACTTTTGGGGTGGCCAATGTCTATGTGCGCTACACGGCGCATTACCATGCTAGGCAGGAAATGGAAAACATCAACCGGTTGATTTCCACCGGGCTGGCCGTCACGGTTTCCTTGAGCCTGATTGCATTGACGGCCCTGTGGTTTTTGCTTCCCTGGCTGGTGGTTGTGTTTCACATTCCCGCCCATCTGCACCGCACCGCCAGTATGCTGATTTTTGGAACAGCCGCCACCTTTCTGCTTGATTTGACGTTCGGGGCCATGGCTCATGTGCTGCACGGACTGCAAAAGATAGCCGAACAAACGGTGATTTGGGTTGTCGGTTTTTGCCTGGAAACCGTGCTGATTGTGGTGTTTCTGTATGCCGGGAAAGGGATTTACTCCCTGCTGTGGGCCTTCATGATTCGATACGTGGTGGCCACGATAGCCTGTGTCTGGTGGTGCTATCAGGTCATGCCGGAACTATCCATAGGACCCCGCCATTTTGACCGAGGGGCGTTGAAACTGTTTTACGGTTACGGTGCGGTGGTTCAGGTTACCGGCATCCTGAGTGTTTTTCTCAATTCAATCGAGAAAGTGATTGCCGGGATGTTTGTGGGAGTCGGGGCCACAGGGCTGATGGATGTGGGCGAAAAACTGCCAACCATGGTGGCCTCGATTCCAGCCACCATCAACGAAGCGCTCCTCCCGGCACTGTCACAGCTTCACACGCTTGAACTGAAACAGGAAATGGCCCGGACCTATCTGATTGGAGCCCGTTACCTGAATGTCATGACCGGGTTTTTTATGGGATTTCTGGCGGCTTTTGCCGCTCCCATCCTGACTGCCTGGATGAAAGCCGGTGATAGGCTGGCGATTGCCCCTTTGATTATGGCGATTTTTTCACTTCCCTATCAGATGAATTTGTTGACCGGGCCAGGGTCGGCGTTTCATCGGGGGGCCGGAAAACCGCTGCGGGAAATGGTCTATCCCCTTGCCCAGTTGGTTTCGGTGGTGGGGTTGGTGGCAGTGGGGTTTGCCTGGCAGGGCAAAACCGTTTTGGTCATCAGTGTGGCAGTGGCAGCCGGAATGGTCCTCAGCGCCGTCTGTTACCTGCTCTATACCAATCGGATGCTGGAGGTTCCCGTTGGGGCTTTTGTGGGCCGGGTTTTATGGCCGGGGTTGGTGCCTTACCTGTTCGGATACATGCTGTTTGGGGCAACCTTGCCGTTGTGGCACTGGGCCGGAAACGAACGAATCCGGCTTTTGCCCCTCCTGATATTGACCGGACTGGGTTACTGTGGGATTGTCGGTTGGGTTATGTTCCGTTTTGTATTTGACTCGGAAGAGCAAACCTTTATCAAAAGTAAACTGGCAAGGTTTGGCCGGCGCGCCCAACCCTGATACGGTCCCTGGTTTTCCTGCCTGCGGGCACCTGTTATGGAAATCATCGTCCTTATTCCGGGAGTGATTTCAGCCTGGATTGCCTTTACCCAATCACCTCAACGGGCGTTTTTAGACGTCTATCTGCCGGTCCTCTTTTTTCTGCCCGAATATTATCGTTGGATAGCGCCGGGCCTGCCTGACCCAACCTTCAGTCAGGCCGTGGTAATTCCCATTTTTTTGGCTTTCTGGTTGCGTTCGCCGGTGAAATGGAAATTTTCATTGGCGGATGGGCTGGTCTTTGGCTTTGCTTTTTGTGTCGGGTATTCCGAATATCTGAATGCCGGTTATAACGAAGCCCAAAACCTCATGGTGGATATGGTCTGCTGGGTGACCATGCCGTATGTTCTGGCCAAGGGATTGATTGAACCAACGGGAATCCGGATTGATTTTGCCAAACGGCTGGTCTGGGTTGTGTTTTTGGTTTCTGTGATTTCAGTTTATGAATTCAAAATGGGGGTCACTCCGTTTTCTTTGATACTGGACCGTTTTTTCCCCGGACAGGGTGGCTGGGTTACCACCTTTCGCTATGGGTTCGCCCGGATTGCCGGACCGTATGGTCATGCCATTCTGGCAGGCGTGGTCATTATCTGCGCTTTCCTGATTCAATTATGGCTGCAATGGTCAAACCAATGGGAGGCGCAGTTTCGGAAATTTCACCTCACCAGCCTTTCCAAAGCGACTTTGATTTCGCTTGGTATCCTCGGCGGTTCCATTATGACCATGTGTCGCGGTCCCTGGATTGGCGGAGTGCTGGGCCTGGGAGCCATGTGGATTGGGCGTTCCAAAAACCGGAAACGGTCGGTTTTGCTGTTGTTGGCAGGGGTGCTGCTGATTGGCGTGCCGTTGGGAATTTCCTTATGGAACTATGCGTCGGTCGGTCGGGCCAATGCCCAAAGCGAATCTCAGGAGACGGCTGCGTACCGCAAGGAATTGATTGACAAGTATGTTGACATTGCGGTTGAACGGAGCACCTGGGGCTGGGGCCGAAACACCTGGCCAAAGGTGCCGGGAATGCCCTCGATTGATAATTATTTCCTGCTGCTGGCGTTGATGCATGGATTGGTGGCTCTTGGGTTTTTGCTGGCCATTTTCCTGGTCATGATTGGCCGGCTGTTCCGGTTTGAAATGTCGCACCCGCCTGCGGTTCCGCCGGGAAGTTCGCCGGGCTTTCTGTTCATCGGGGTTTATGTGGCCATCTTTGCTTCAATTGCGACGGTTTTCCTGGGCGGGCAAACAATCCCCTTGCTGTTTTTGATGACCGGTTGGGCTGAAGGGTATTTGGTGACGGGAAAACCAGGAATGGCTGGGACTGGGGCTCAGTCTGAGCCGGATTTGAAACCTCGTTTCCGGCGAGTCCTTTCCTGATTGAATCTGAAAAATAAACAACCTGTGATGGTTGACTGTTGTTTTTTTCATTGGAGAGGCGCAGAGAATCCGCAGAGAATCCACAGAGGAACACAAAGAAAACCTCTGCGAAACCTCCGGGCCTCTGCGGTGAAAAGAAAACAGTACGAAAAGACTTCACGCACAAAAATATGAAAAACCTGCAAGAACCCCTTTGGTATCAATCCGCCCAATTTAAGAAATGGCTGGGAACCCTGAAATCTGTTTTGCAGATGCTGGGGCAGGCGCAGGACGCCGCCGACCACCATGCCGAAGCCTGGGCAGCGGAAAAAACTCAGCAAGCGCTCTCAAATCTGGTGGAAACCTTGTCTGAAATCAGAGGGGCCTATCCGGAACAGTTTGGCATCCTTTTTCCCAACCTTCAGGAAGCAATGAACAGGCAAAAGGGGGATTTGTCGCAGGTCAACCTGGAAGCTCATCTTTCTGACATCGAATATGTGGTGGCGCATCAGGGGCCGCCTCCGCCGGTGGAAAAATTGCCCCCACGGCAACTTCTGGAAAAAGCAATCCTGAAATATGACAAAAGCAAAATGGACCTCGCTTTCCGGAAAGGAGCCAACCCGGCCCGGCTTTTGGAAAATGGAGAAGCTCCATTGATTTGGGCTTTGATGTGGGATGCGCCTGATGCAATCCTGATCCAACTTTTGGAATATGGGGCCAGCCTGACGCAACGGGGTTCGTTTGAACGAACGGCGTTGCATTTCGCGGCCATGAAAAACCGGGCTGCGTGGTGCCGCAGGGCGCTGACAGCCGGAATTGACCCAAATGACATGGACGGCAATGGTCGAACGCCTCTGATGTATGCGGCTTATTATGGACACCTGGGCATTCTTGCGCTTTTATTGGAAGCCGGAGCCAATCCCAACCAGACCGCCACCGGTGGTCATCCGGTGGGGGAAACGGCCTTGCATCTGGCGGTTGAAAACGACCAGGAACAGGCAGTTGAATGGCTCCTGGCGGCTGGCAGTCAGGTCAATGCCGTCAACGCACTGGACCGGACCCCGCTGGACGTAGCCCTGGTTTGGGGAAGAAAAAACGTGCAACTGGTATTACAAAAAGCCGGAGCAGTGACATTTAATCAAATTCGATAAAGGAACTTTGTATGAGTCAAACCAATGTTGAGCAGGCCACTTTAGGGGGCGGCTGTTTTTGGTGTCTGGAAGCCGTTTTTCTGGGATTGAAAGGCGTGCAGCAGGTTGTTTCCGGATATTGTGGCGGGAGTCTGGCCAATCCTTCCTACATGTTGGTCTGTACGGGGATGACAGGTCATGCCGAGGTCGTGCAGGTGACCTTTGACCCGGCTGTACTTTCTTTCCGGGAATTGCTGGAAGTGTTTTTCGCCATGCACGACCCGACCACGCTCAACCGACAGGGAGCGGATGTCGGAACCCAATATCGTTCAGCCGTTTTTTACCATTCCGAAACCCAACGGGAAACCGCCCAGGCCGTGGTCAGGGAATTGACGGAACAAAAGGTGTTCAATGGTCCGATTGTGACGGAAATCACGCCGCTTCCCACCTTTTATCCGGCGGAGGAATATCACCAACGCTACTTTGAACGAAACCCGAATCAAGGCTATTGTCTGGCGGTGGTTTCGCCCAAAGTGGCCAAATTCCGCTCCAAATTTGCCGCCAAAATGAAATAGCCCATGAATGACGAAGAACTGTTGACCCGCTGGCGGCTGGTCTTGGGAAAGTTTGCCGAGCAACAGCTTTCCTGCAACCTGTCCGCCCGCAACCAACGCATCGAAAAAGCCCTCGACTTTTTGTATTCACGGGAATACCGGGGGCGTGGTGTGCGCGGCGAGGACGACCAAACCGGGCGGTCAAAGGAAAAAACTCCGGGTTCCCTCGACCCCAGTCAATTGTCCGTTCCGGCCTGGCTTTCGGAGGTCCGCGACCTGTTTCCCAATGACACCTGTGAAATCATTGAAAAGCACGCGCTTGACCGCTATGGCATGACCGAACTGGTGACCGACCCGGATGTGCTGGCCAAGATGAATCCCAACCTTGAGTTGCTCAAAACGGTGCTCACGTTCAAGGGGTCCATGCAGGGTGAAGTGCTTCAGGTGGCCCGGCGCATCGTCCGGCAGGTGGTTGAGGAAATCAAACGCAGATTGGAAAGTGATGTGCGGCGAACCCTGCTGGGCAAAATCAACCGGTTTCAGCATTCCCCCCTGAAAGTGGCACAAAATCTGGACTGGCGCGATACGATTCGCAAAAACCTGAAGCATTACGACCCGGAACGCAAAAAACTGATTGTGCAGAACGTCCGGTTTTTTTCGCGGGTGGAGCGCCGGTTGCCCTGGGACATCATCCTCTGTGTGGACCAAAGCGGCAGCATGGCCAGTTCGGTTATTCATAGTGCCGTGATGGCCGGCATTCTGGCCGGACTTCCGGCCCTCAACATTTCGCTGGTGGTTTTTGACACCAACGTGGTGGACCTGTCCGGATTTGTGGACGACCCGGTGGAGGCCCTGATGAGTGTGCAATTGGGCGGTGGAACCGACATTGCCCAGGCTTTGGGATATTGCTCGCGGCTGGTGAAGACGCCGCACCGGACGGTTTTGGCCCTGGTCAGCGATTTTGCCGAAGGCGGGTCGGTCGCCCACATGCTGGCAATTGCCAAAGCCATCCGTGAATCAGGCGTAACGGCGATTGGTTTGGCTTCACTTGATGAAGGTGCCAATGCTTTTTATGACGTGCAAACAGGGGAGCGGTTGGCCGACCTGGGTTGGCATATTGCGGCCATGACGCCGCGCCATTTTGCCCATTGGCTGGCGGGAATCATTCGGAAATAAACAGGTGTGGTGGTGGTTGCTGAAGAAAGAGACCCGTCAGGTCACCCAGGCTGGCAGGTTTAGATGATTTTCTCCTGTTGCAAAGCTTCAATTTCGGCTGGGGAAAACCCAAGCCTGCCGCCATAGATTTCCTCATTATGAGCCCCCAGTTCCGGGCCAATCCAGTCGGTTCCGCCCGGTGTTCCCGTCAGTTTGGGGGCCATGGTCGGTAACTTGACCGGGTTTCCGTCAGGAAGCGTCACGCTCTCAAATACATTCCGGGCTTGGTAATGAGGGTCGCTCATCATGTCGGCGGCATTGTAAATCGGGCCGACCGGGACCCCGACTGCTTCCATGGCGGCAAAAACATGTTCAAACGGATGTTGCTCGGTCCAGGCTGAAATCGCGTCATCAATTTCCTTTTCATGGGTCACCCGGCCTGTGTTGTCAGCCAGCCTGGGGTCGGCAGCCATATCGGGCCGTCCGGCGGCAACCATCAACCGTTTGAAAATGCTGTCGCCGTTTCCGCCAATAATGACATATTTCCCATCTTTGCAGCGGTAGGTGTTGGTCGGAACAATCCCTGTCAGTTTAGCTCCCTGCCGCTCCCGGATTTCCCCAAAAAAGTCATATTCCGAAAGGGTGCTTTCCAGCATATTGCAAACGGATTCGTAGATGGCCACATCCACCACCTGCCCCGTGCCCTGATTGACGTGGCGTTCATACAGAGCGGTCAGCACCCCCAGGGCTGCGTGCAGTCCGGAAAGCGTATCACCCAAACTGAGATTGGACCGAACCGGCGGGCGGTCCGGATAGCCGGTCAGATACCGCAACCCGCCAAATCCTTCTGCCACCGAAGCATAACCGGGTTTGGCCGCTTTGGGGCCGGTTTGACCCCAGCCCGAAATTCGGGCCATGACCAGTCCCGGATTCGCTTTTTTAAGGTCATCGAAGCCCAATCCCCATTTTTCAAGGGTTCCGGGTTTGAAGTTTTCCACCAAGACATCAACTTTCCCGGCGAGTTGGTGCGCAATTTCCTGGCCTTTGGGGTGACGCAGGTCAAGCGTAATGGATTTTTTGTTGCGGCCCATCGCATACCACCACAGTGAGGTTCCGTTATGGAGTTTGCGCCAGACCCGCAAGGGGTCACCGGTTCCGGGCGGTTCGATTTTGATGACTTCGGCTCCGAACCACGCCAGAAAGGCGGTGGCAAACGGTCCGGCCAACAATTGGCCCATTTCGAGAACGGTCAGTCCCCGCAGGGGTTTGGGTGGATGGTTTTCGCTCAAATTTGGTTCAGTCATGTGGTGCCGCAAGCCTGTTTGAAGTGGTATGGACATTAGAACAAGTGCAACCAAAGCGATACGACAAATCAGACAATTCAGTCAATCCAAAAGAGGGAATTTTTGATTGGATTGGACATTTTGTAAACATGTTTACAAAGGGGTTAAATTTAAGATTTCAATGAGGATAGCTATACGAATAATTTTTTTGGCAAGAACTGTAGGAGGGTGAAAAAAAGCCCAGTCAACCGACATTTTTGAGGGGCGGGCTGGTTTTTGAACCGTTGGAATTTGTCTTTACGCCTGTTTGGTGAGAGAATGCTCAGGTTGCCCACAGATTTCTTTTTCCTGCTATCTGAAGTTAAGTGACCAGCGTTGATTGGAAGAATCAGCTTGAGAAACTCAAAGGTCTGTTTGAGTCGCCAAATTTATGCAATCCAAAACCGGTAAAACAGCATTCGTCAAACGAGGGATTCCTCTTTATTACCAATTGGAGAATGTGTTGCGGCAAAAAATTCTTTCCGGGGAAATGGCTATTGGTGAACAGCTTCCCACCGAAAACGAACTTTCGGAGCAATATCAAATCAGCCGGATTACCGTCCGGCAGGCTCTGGCTACGCTGGTGCGGGATGGGTTGATTGAACGGCGACAAGGGTCCGGGACCTTTGTCAAAGACCGTTCGACCTTTCAAGGCACGCTGAACCTGACCGGTTCCTTGAAAGACCTCATGAAAATGGGCACGGATACGGATGTCCGATTGTTGGAAACCCAAATCATTCCGGCTGGTCCTAAAGAAGCCGGTCATCTGAAACTTGAGCCGGGGGCGGAGGTGTTTCAAATCCGCCGGATTCGCACCTATCAAGGCACACCTTACAGTCTGGTGGTCAGCAGTCTTCCCATGTCTTTGGGAAAAGAACTCTCGGAAAATGATTTTGCCCACGGTTCGCTTTTGAAAGCACTGGAGCAGCGGTTCAATTTTCGGATTGGGGAAGCCTATCAGACAATTACGGCAGACTTGGCCGACAGCTACAGCGCGCCTTTGCTGGAAACCAATGTCGGAGCCCCGTTGCTGGCAATTGAACGAAAAGTTTACACGACAAAACGGATTCCGGTGGCCTACGTGCGGACTTTGTACCGGAGCGACGTGTATTCTTACACTGTCAAACTGGTTTTGGAGGAAGGCGGGCAAAATCGCCAATGGTCTGTGGCTGAATAGAGCTGAGGACTGAGGACTGAGGACTGAGCCGAATTCCTTCCTGGCGATGCACTGCCGGTACAGGAAGTCATTTGGGATTTATTCAATTTCAAGTTTATTACATCGCGCCATGCAGAGTTTTACCGAACGTATTGTCAGCATCCCCCGGTTGGGAGTGGGCCTTTCGGGAGAATATGGTTCTTCCGCGAAAGGCATTGACCCCAACTGGTTGAAAGAAAACCATCCGGAAATCATCCACTTTTTCGAATTTGGCGGTGACATTGACCGGGGGCTCGACGAGTATGTCCGCAAGTGGGTCAGTCAGGGACTGCCCACCACGTATCATTTTCTGGATGTGAATCTGGAAGAGGCAATTGATTTGGATGCCTACTGGTTGGACAAAACCCTTGAAATGGCCCAGGAAATCAATGCGGCCTGGCTGTGCGGCGATGCCGGACGCTGGCATTTTGGTCCTCGTGAACGTGGCCACCACATGCTGATGCCTCCCATTTTATGCCGGGAATCCGCGCTTGAAACGATTGAGACCATCCGTCGTTTGCAGGCGGAAAGCCGCATGCTGTGTGTTCCGGAAAACCCCCCGTCGGTGATGTTCCTGGGGGATATGCACATGCTTGACTATTTTGCCCTGGTAACCGAAGGGGCTGATTGCGGGATGTTGCTTGACTGCGCCCATCTTTCGATTTTCCAACATAGTCGGGGACTTGAACCCCTGACCGGTCTGGCTGATTTCCCATTGGAACGGGTGGTCGAAATTCATGTGGCCGGCGGCGCTCCGGCTGAGGTTGAAGGATTTGGCTACCTGGATGATACGCATTCACCGGAACCGGTTGAAGCAACCTGGCAGATTTTGGATTTTGTGCTGCCCAGGGCCAAAAACCTGAAGGCTATTGTTTATGAATGCGAGCACAACCTGCCCGAAGCCTGCCTGCAAAACTTTGAAAAACTGAACCGGCTGTTTCCAGCCTGAAAAATTTGCGATTTGCGATTTGCCATCTGGTTTGTTGTGGGTAGCTGCTTTCCTGTTGGGTTTGGCTTTGAGGCTCCACCTCAGAGTTAAGAACAAAGTGCCACCGCCTACGAGCCAAATGGCAAATGGCAAATCGCAAATGTTTAATGAGTAACCATCATGGGGTACCATGCTTTACAACGCGTAGTTGTTCGCCTGCTGTTTGACCCGGCTTTTGTTGAGGCGGTTTATGCAAATCCGGAAACGGCGTTTGCCGGGGTGGATGTGTCCGAAGCCGAGCGGCAGCAGGTATTGCAGACTGACCGCAGGGCCTGGGGGTATGACCAGTTACGGCGACAGCGGTCATTGCGGGCTTTGGCCGATGAATTTAAATCATCCGTCACATTGGCCTTGGCTGAAACCCGTTCACTGAGGTTTTTGGAAGCCTACTTTTCCAGCCCTTTTTTTCATGAAGCCGTGCAAAACCGTGGTTCAATGGGGTTGTCTTTTGCGGCCTATCTTGCCGAAATGGTTCGCCAGGGAACGCTGAAGACACCTCAATTGCCTGATATTCTGCGGCTGGAAACAACCCTGGCGGCCTGTCGGCGGGAGTTGCCCGCCGCCCACCAACAAGGAAACAACCGGCTTCCAAAAACGCTGGATGATGCAACCGTGGTACAACTTGCCCCGGCATTTTCGGTCGGCAGTTTTAACGGAAACGTGGTCTCCATCATGCAAAGCATCGAATCATATTTGTTTGAAGTCAGCCTGATGCCGGCCATGGTGCTCTGTGACGATGCGCCCCGCTTGACGGGATTACCTCCGGTTGAGCCGAAAAAAAAGGTATTCATGCAATTTCAGCCCGGCGGAGCCGGTATCAACCTGATTCAGATTGAACGGGACGAATTTCTGGTTTTGTATGAAACCAAAAAACCAAAATCCATCGGGACCGTTCTTTCACGAGCCCGGACCGCAGGTGTTTCAATCAAAAAAGCCACTGAGATTTTAGCCGAAGCGGTGGAGAACCGGGTGGTTTCCCTCATTGCAAAAGGAAGCGCCGGATAACATTTGAGTAACGTTCCACCACGAGCTTTACCAGTCGGTTCACTTTTCGACAAGGCAGGTAGTAGCATATGGCACGAGGAAAACCCGCAGCAATCACCCCGACACAGGCACGGGTGGCGACAAATGGAGCCTCCCAAACCAGTTTGCCCTCAAACCATGCCAAACCAAGTGTAGGCTCCTGCACCAGTATTGCGATTTTCAACCAATCCGGCGGAGTCGGCAAAACCACCCTGGTGCGGGATGTTGGGTTTGAACTCGCCCGGCTGGGACTTCGGGTTTTATTGATTGATGCCGACCCGCAGGGAACTCTGGGGGTATTTCTGGGGGAGTCACCTGCCGCCAAAACCGGTCCTGACTTATTCTGGTCGGAAATCTGCGCTCCACACGGCCCGGAAAAGTCACCCACGATTGTGACCAACAAATTTGGATTGGACGTGGGGCTGGCCAATCGGAAGCTGGTTACCGATGAATGGACTCTGGCTCAACAACATGACCCGGCACGGTTGTTAAGTATTTTGGATGGGCTGCGCCCCCAATATGATTTTATCCTGATTGACTGCCCGCCTAAAATTTCGGAAATCACCATTCAGGTATTGCTGGCGGTTGATAGTTTGTTGATTCCGGTCCAAACCGAAGGAAAAAGTGTGGTCGCCTTTGCTGAGGTACAGTACGAAATCGCACAGGCCCAGCAGCGCCGCAAACATATGCGGCTCCCGGCGTTGCAGGTCATGGGCCTGGTGCCAACCCTCCACAATCCGCATTTGGTGTTACACCGGCATCATTTGCAGGAATTACAGGAACGCCTGGCTCCGACCTTTGGCTATGAAGTGTTTCCTCCGGTACGGGATTATGTGGCCGTGGCTGAGGCGGGCACACGAGGCATGCCCCTCCGTTTGGCCAATGCCAAATGTCCGGCTGTTCAGGACATTGAAACCCTGACGCAAAAAATTCTGCTGAAAAGACAGTCTTGAGAGTCTTGGGAGTCTTGAGAGTCAAATACAGGTTTCAGTTCCAGTTTCTGACTTCTGACTTCTGACGTCTGACTTTCTTGGACTCCCCGGACTCCGCAGACTCAAACAAATCTATGGCAAAAAAACTACCTTGGAGTGTCTCCTCTGACCGAATTCAGGAATTGAGCCAGCTTGTCCGGGAGGAACCGGTTACAGTTGCGCCTGTCCGCACGGTGACGGTTCCCGGTCATGTGCGCCAGATTTCAATCAATGCCATTCGGGAAAACCCCTACCAACCTCGGAAAACCATGTCCGCCCAAGCCCTTGACGATTTGGCGGCCAGTTTGCAAACCCACGGGTTTTTGCAGCCATTGGTTGGGACCCCCACCCCGGAAGGGGATTTTATTCTGGTGGCCGGCCATCGCCGGTTGGCGGCAGCCCGAAAAAACGGCCTCAAAACGGTTCCCATGATTATCAGGGAGGTTGCAGATGAGGAACTGCGGGTTTTGGGGCTGATTGAAAACCTGCAACGCGAAGACTTGCACCCGGTTGAAAAAGCCCGCGCCTTGTTCGGTCTGAGCGAAACCTTTGCGACTCAACAGGCGGCGGCGGCGGCATTGGGCATGAACCGTCCGGCTTTGGCTCAATGGCTTCGTCTGCGGGAAATCAACGATGAAATTCTGGATGTTTGTGGGCAGGTGCCGGATTTGACCCTGCGGATGCTCCATCGGGTGCTCCAGTTACCCGAAGCCCGGCGGTTGGCCGAAGCCCGCCGTTACCTTGCCACCACAACCGGTGCTCCTGACAAGAAACCAACCCCAGCCAAAGAGGTAACCAGAAAAAAAGTGGCATTCGAGTATCGGCAAACGGAAAAAAGATTTTCCATTGCCGTTGAAATCAAGGTCAAAACCAAACGGGGAATTGTGACCAAAGAGGACTATCGGGAAGCACTCCGATTCGCCTTGGAGCGACTCGAAAACGAGAATTTGTAAACATGTTTACACAGGTGTGAAATATCTGATTTCATTGAGTTTAGTTATACGAATAAATTTTTCCTGAGGAAAGATTTTGAGGGTAAAATGAAGAACCGGTTACGGAGAATGCACATACCTTTCAACCCGACCCAGGTTCTGTTTTTCAGAACTCCTGAACCCTGAACCCTGAGCCCTGACTCCTGAACCCTGAGCTTGGTTGCCCGTATGCAAACGCCACAAAAACCAAAGCCCATCAACCACAGTTTGCCCCGTGTGTGCATCATCGGAGCTGGTTGTTCGGGGATGACTGCTGCCAAAGCCTTGCACGAGGCTGGTTTTCCTTTTGATTGTTTTGAAAAAAGTGACCGGGTGGGAGGAAATTGGGTTTTTGGCAATAAAAACGGCATGTCGGCGGCCTATCGTGGGCTGTTTATCAATACCTCCAAGCGGCGCATGGAATATTCCGACTTTCCCATGCCGGATGACTTCCCTGACTTTCCCCACCATTCCCAAATTGCCAGCTATTTTGAATCGTATGTGGACCATTTTCAGTTCCGTCATCGAATCACATTTCATTGCGGGGTTGAAAAAGCGGAACGGCGGTCGGACGGAATTTGGAAAATCACGTTGGAAACAGGTGAAATCCGTTTTTATGACGCTTTAATGGTGGCAAACGGGCACCATTGGGACCCACGCTGGCCTGAACCGGCTTTTCCGGGTGAATTTCAGGGCCTGCAAATCCATGCCCATGCCTATGTGGACAACGAAATGTTTCGGGATAAAAACGTGGTCATTGTGGGCATGGGAAACAGTGCGATGGATATTGCCGTGGAATCAGGAGAAGTCGCCCGGCGCACCTTCCTGGCCGCCCGCCGGGGTGCCTTTGTCTTGCCCAAATACCTCTTTGGCAAACCTCTCGACCAGTTGGCCACCAATCCTTTGATACCTTGGAAAATCCGCCAATTGGGGTTACAGCTTGCCCATCGGCTGGTGGTCGGAAAAATGGAGAATTATGGCCTGCCCAAGCCGGATCATCGCTTGGGAGACGCCCACCCCACCATTTCCGGGCGGATTCTGGATCGCATCACCCACGGGGTGGTGACTCCCAAACCCAATCTGAAACTGCTTTGCGGCGACAGCGTGGAGTTTGCCGATGGCAGCATTGAAAAAGCTGATGTGATTGTCTATTGCACCGGTTATAAAGTGACGTTTCCTTTCTTTGATCAGGATTTCATATCCGCACCTGAAAACGACCTGCCGCTGTTTCGGAGGGTCTTTAGGCCGGGGATTCCCAATCTTTTTTTCATAGGGTTGTTACAACCTTTGGGAGCCATCATGCCATTGGCGGAAACCCAAAGCCTGTGGGTGGCAGACTATCTGCGCGGGGAATACGCCTTGCCTTCGGTGATTGAAATGGAAGCGGATATGTCCGTGGAACGGAAGCGGATGTATGCCCGCTATGTGCCCTCCAAGCGCCATACCATGCAGGTGGATTTTGACGACTACCTGTATGACCTCAAGCGGGAACGGAACAAAGGCGAACGACGTGCCCGAAAACAAGGCATCCGGCTGCCGGTTTCACCCCAAGCCAACAGTTTATAATTTCCCGGTTCCCGAAAATTATGATTGACAGATGCGGTTTTGAATTTAATATATAAGTACTTGCACATATATTTATCTAAGCAAACATATGAATGACCATACCTCTTGCCTGACTGAACATTCCGGCGACGAACGCATTCGCCAATTGTCCCAGCATCTGCTGGACGGTTCGACCGCGCTGCTGGTTGCCGAAATGTTCAAGGCACTGTCGGACCCGACGCGAGTCCGCATTATCAGCCTGTTATCGGAAAAGGAAATGTGTGTCGGGGAGCTGTGCCACATTCTCGGAATGGCCCAACCCGCTGTTTCCCATCAATTGCGGCTGCTCCGCACGATGAAACTGGTCAATGTCCGCAAAGAGGGACGGCACGCATTTTATGTTCTATCCGACGACCACATTCGCAATTTGTTCAAGCAGGGACTTGAACATGTACTGTTTGGCTGACGAGCCTGACATGGCTTGAAGCCTTTTTTGAACCAGAAAGGACTTGTTTATGGACTGCACTACGCATGGCAATCACACCCATACCCACAATGAAAACTGCGGACATACCAGGGTTCAACACGGAACCCATGTGGATTATCTCCATGCAGGACACCTGCATAACGTTCACGGTGACCATGTGGACGAACACACCATCGAAGTCAGTGCGGAAAACCCAGCCGTTTGCGCCCCGGTAACTTGTGGCTGCGCCCACAACGATTGCGGCCACCAGACCGTTCCGCATGGTGACCATACTGATTTCCTGGTCAACGGGCGGCTTCATCATCCGCATGGTGACCATTGTGACGACCACGGTGCCTTGGCGGTGGTTTAAACAGGCATGATTGGCCATGTACCCATTTGCGATTTATTGGTTGGAAACGAAATCGCAAATGGGTAAATGGCGAATTGCAAATGGCAAATGCTAAGATAGGGCGGCTCTCCAAATTACCTTGAAAAGTGGTTTTTTTCTCAGTTCTATGCCGCCAGTTGAATTGCGAAATCCTTGTGGTTTGTCTGAATATGCGGTCAGCTCGATGGAGCAGACTTTCTACCGTCTGAATCAATTTCAACCGGGTCTGGGAGAACGGTTGCTCCGCTATGTGGTGGACGGCGATGACGAAATGGTGCTGGCCCAGCTTCCACCATCACCTGCCATAAATCCCCATTCCTTGCCCTTTGCAATTCTGTATCCGGGCACCCACGCCAATTTCTGGAACCATCTCAATAATTTGGATGTCACCGTGTTTTCCCGCCTTGTGCGGGTTTTTTCAACTTTCTCCAAACTGCTGAACAGCCATCAAACTCAATTTATCAGATTTGGCGAGACTGACTGGTTGTCACCACTTTTGAATTTTGTTTTTCAAGCGGATTATTGGAAGGACCCGGTCGTCGGCCTGAGTGCCGATATTGTTGAACAGGCTTTTGTTGAGGCAGGGAATCCCCCTGAGACACTGATTCGGGCAGCATTATGGGAATCATCTGCAAATTATTACGATAATCAGATTTTGGAAAACCTGCCCCGGATTGCCGGATTTCGGGAATATTGCCTGCGTCACGGGGCGGTCTTCAAAGAAGCACTCCAGGGGGATTCTGCCCGGCAGGCATTTGCCATAAAATATTTGTTGAAGTGGGGCATCCAGCTTGATTCCTTTTTGCCTGAAATTACATTGCTCGTTGGCCACACCTCAAAAGCCACCAGAGAAGCAGTCATCGGAATTCTGGCAAAAACCCCGGAACCGTCCGAAGCATTATTGCTGCCTCTTTTGCAAAGTAGAAAAGCGTCATTGCGGGCAAACGTGGTTCAGGCCCTCTGGCAAATCAAAGGGAGTGAGTCTTTTCCGCTGCTGGTCAAATTGAAGGAAACCGAAACCACCGCCAGTGTTTTGCAGGCAATTGAAGAGGTTTTCCGGACGGCGGAGGTCCTGCATAAGGCTCAGGATGAATACACGTTGCCCCCGGTTCCGGATGTCGCGCCGGTGGCACCGCTTTCGCCGGCGGTGTTTCAGTCTTTTCGGCAGTTTGTGAAAACCTACAATGCCAATGTCACGGCTTTTTATGAAAAAATGAAAGCCACTGCGCCACAATGGCTTCAGCCCATTGAATTGATTGACGAAGCCAAACTGGAAGATTGTTTCAAACGGTTGCAGGAGGCCAAGGTTGAAGAGTGCCTGGACCAGGAAAGCCGGAAAAAAGGAAACCAAGGAACCGGGCTGCTCCTGAAAACTTTACGTTTCGGGGGGGAAACTGAACGGGCTTTTCTTCAGTTTTTGGCTCATCCTGAAATCCAGCCCGTTCATGTGTTGCGGTTTTTGGCCTTGCTGGGGTTGATTATGCCCCACACCAATAACCCTTTTAACTGGCTGGCCATCAGATTATTCGGCCAAATTGAAAATTTCTTCCCGCAGAAATACAACCTGCGGGAGATGGCGAAACAATTGGAAGCTGTCGGAGTGCCGCCGGAGCACTTTATAGACCTCGTCCTTTCCACCTGGGGGTGGACCACCATGCAGCTTTCCGATGCCCATAAAGACAAAATCTGGCCTTATTTTGCTGAACATCCAAAAAAATTGATTGAGGTTTTGGCACCCCAGAAAAGGCAGACGGCCCGCTCTTCCTATGAAGTGAAGTTCGCCCGTGAAGGGGTCTTTCGCATTTTGAAACTGTTTCCGCTCCCGCCGCAGGAAATTCAACCTAGTTTATGGGAAATTGCCCTGGGGGAAACCAAAAACGAGCGGGTTGATGCCCAATATTGCCTGAGAAATGTTCCCGGAAAGGTCAAACGGATTGAAGAGGCCCTCAAAAACCGTTCGGCAACCATTCGTTCGGTGGCTGCCAAATGGTTGGCCGACCTTGAGGCAAAATCCTCGGTCGGAGTTTTGAAAGCCGCACTCAAGGCAGAAAAAAATGACGTGGCTTGGGGTGCCCTCCTGACGGCTTTGGAACGACTGGGAGAACCGTTGGATGAATATTTAAACCGGGAAACCCTGCTTGCCGAAGCCCAGGCAGGATTGAAAAAAGGAATCCCCAAGGAACTTGGCTGGTTTCCCTTTGATTTGCTGCCACCGGTTCATTGGGAGGATACTGGCAAACCGGTAAACCCTGATATTTTGCGTTGGTTTGTGATCCAAAGTTATAAACTCAAACTTCCGGAAGCGGGTCCGATTCTCCGCCGCTATGTGGGAATGATGCGGCGAGCCGACCGGGAAACCTTTGGAAGTTATGTTTTTGCAAGCTGGCTGGGGCGTGATTTAACTCCACTTCATACCCGCGCAGAAGCCGAACAAATCACCCGGCAGGCCATGCTGCCCTGGACCACAAATCCGCATTGGCAAAATCGTCCGGAAGAACTGGAAAAAGCCTTTCAACGGATGCTTCAGGACAACCTGCAAAAGTTTATCGGGGCTGCCGGAGAAAAAGGGCTTCTGGCCATTCCAAGTGCCTGTTGCGAGGGTGAAATTGTTCCTCAGGTCGCCAAATATTTGAAGGATTGGGGTGGCACCAGGGCCTCCCAATCGAAAAGCCTGTTGGCAATGTTGGCCTGGATTGATGACCCATTGGCGGTACAACTATTGCTGGCAGTGGGAAATCGCTTCAAAACCAAATCCATTCAGACAGAGGCCAATCGCCTGGCAGCCATGATTGCCGAACGAAATCAGTGGACGGTGGATGAAATGGCCGACCGGACCATTCCTTCGCTTGGTTTTGACGAAAAGGGCATTCTGCAACTTGATTACGGGGAACGAACGTTTTTTGTGACCCTGGACCGGGAGTTTACGCCGGTTTTGAAAAATCAGGCCGGCGAGGTGCTCAAATCCCTGCCGGAACCACGGAAAACTGACAATGAAGAACTGGTCACAGAAGCCAAACAAACTTTTCGGGATTTGAAACCTCAGTTAAAAACCACGCTTGGTTTGCAACGTGACCGGTTGTATGAAGCCATGTGCGTGCGCCGCCGGTGGAAATTTTCTGACTGGCACATGTTCCTGCTACCTCATCCGATTGTGGGGCGCATGGTTTCCCGCTTGATTTGGAGCGTGATTGAGGAAGAAAAACACCAATTTTCATTTCGCCCTTTGGAAGACGGCAGCCTCACCGACGCTACGGACAATGAAGTGACGGTTGGACCCAATGCCTGGGTGGAAATTGCCCATGCCGCATTGCTTCCACCCGCTGAAACAGGGCTTTGGCAACAACATTGCTCCGATTACGAGGTTGATTTGCTGTTTCATCAGGTGGACCGGGAACCATTTAGGTTACCCGAATCACAGCGCGACGAAACCGAACTGAAGGATTTCCTGGGATACCTGATTGAAGCTTTCAAGCTGCGGGGGAAAGTCAATGCGTTGGGGTACAACCGGGGGCAGGCCGAAGATGGCGGTTGGTTTTTCCAATATCTGAAACCATTTGGCGGATTAAAACTGGAAGCGGTGATTGAGTTTACCGGGAACGGGCTGCCTGAGGAAAACCGGACAGTGGCCCTGCAATCAATTGTTTTCCGAAAACTTCCAGACGAAACCCAGAAGAACTATTATTTCAATCCAGCCAGGGTGAAGTTAGGTGAGGTGCCCCCGGTTTTGCTCTGCGAGGTCTGGAATGATGTCCGTTCAATTGCCGCCCAGGGCACAGGCTTCGACCCGGACTGGGAAAAGAAAACCTATTTCTAAGCTCGACTTTGGCCATTTTTGATCTTTGAAAAAATGAATCAGGCAGAATAAGTTTGGGAAAACCTTTTGCGAAAGAGATCCTATGCTGACCCTGCCTGAAGAATTCATGAACGTGATCGTC
>JAIBAN010000149.1 GCA_019695185.1 Blastocatellia bacterium
GTGCGGGGACTTGTCGCCGCTTTCATTTTCGGCGACTTGTCGCCGAATCCAATGTTTGATGCTTCCGGACTATTGGCGGCGACAAGTCGCCACCAGCCAAAGCGGTGACAAGTCCCCGCACTCCAAAAAAACAAATGTGCCAAGAGGTCCTTAAACCAGTTTGTTTTTATTGGCGAGGGCAAATTTGAGCAGGGCATTGGCCCCCCGCAGGTTGAGCTTCTGGCAGATATTGGCCCGATGGTTGTCCACCGTGCGGGGGCTGATGCAGAGCGTGTCGGCAATCTCCCTGGTGCTTTTGTCCTCGGCAATCATGAGCAGAATCCGGCGCTGGGTTTCGGTCAAATCCTGCACCCCGGAACGGCTTTCACCGGAGGCTGCGGTGCGTTTGATGCGGTTGATGAGAAACGTGGAAAGTGCGGGACTGATAAAATTTTCACCGGCAGCCACGGCTTTGATGCCGTTAATGATGTCGGCCAGCGCGCTGTCTTTGAGCAGGTATCCCTGCACGCCCAAATCAAATGCCCCGTTAAAAAGGGCTTCGTCCCGGTGCATGGTCAGAAACATGACTTTGGACTGGACTTCACGGGCCTGAAGCTCCCGAACCACGGAAAAGCCGTTCTTTTCCGGCATGTCAATATCCAGCACGACCACATCGGGCTTGACGTGACAGATAACGGAAACGGCTTCGGCCCCGTTTTGGGCTTCACCGACAACTTGCAAGAGCGGGTTGGTGCCAATCATCAGGGCAAGTCCCTGACGAAAAACAGGATGGTCATCGGCAATCACAATGCGGATTTCCTGAGGCATAGGCAAATTTTTTTCGGGGAACGGTAGCTGAGAGGGCAGGAATCCAGCCACACACTTTTCAAGGCTGTGCTTGTTCGTGAATTGGTAACCGGAAAGAAAGGTGACTGCCTTCCCCCGGAATGGAATGAATGTGGTGGTCGCCACCCAGCATCCGGACGCGCTCGGACAAGCCGGTCAAACCAAAACCTGATTTTGCCGCTCCGGTGCGGGTGGCGTCAAACCCGCAACCGTCATCGGAAATGGCAATTGCAACAATGTCACTTTCCCGCTTAATGGCAATCGTCACCGTGGCGGCCAGGGAATGTTTGACAATGTTGTTGAGACATTCCTGCACAATGCGAAAGACGATGATTTCCTGGCTTTTGGGAAACAGCCCGTCAATTTCGTCAATTTCCACCTTTGGCTCCATGCCGGCGGAGGCCAACAGTTGTTGGATGGTAAAGCGCAGCGTTTGGGTGAGGCCGATTTTATCAAGCTGGTAGGGGCGTAAATCATAGACAATCTGCCTGACTTCGTTGAGCGCTTCGGTGGCTGTTTCTGAAATTTCCGCCAACTGCTGCCGGTTTTTGGCCTCTGCGGTGGAAAGGGTCAGGCCCAGGGTTGCCCAGTTTTTGATGACCAGCAGATGTTGCCCCAGACTGTCGTGCATTTCCGCTGCAATCCGTTGCCGTTCGGCTTCCTGCGACTCCAGCAACTGGCGGGAAAATGCAACCTGAGCCGCCTGGCGGCGGCGTAGTTCCGTTATCCGGGCCCAAAAGAGCAGGGCAGTCAGCCCGACCGCCAACAGACCCAGGGAAAGCAGAAACCACCAGCGTTGCCAGAGGGGTGCCAGTACCCGAATAGTCAGTGATGCCCCTTGTTGATTCCACACGCCGTCACTGTTGGCTGCCACCACCTGAAAAGTGTAGGTTCCGGGCGGAATGTAGGTGTAATAGGCCGTTCGCCGGGTGCCGGCCTCCAGCCAGTCGTCATCCTTGCCGAGCAGCCGGTATTTGAACCGCACCTGCTCGGATTTAATGAAGCTCAACCCAGTGTAGGTAATTTCCAGGTCGTCCTGGTCCGGCAGGAGGGTAATGGCGGTCAGGTCAGCCACCGGTTCCCGTTCCACTTTGACCGTTTCAATCCGGACGGGCGGAGGCATGGAATTGAGGGAAACCGCCTCGGTATCAATCACGGAAACCCCATCCTGGGTGGGAAACCAGAGCCGCCCGTCACTGGCCTTGATGCCCGCCGGTTGCCGTCCCCCGTTGCATTCGGTACTGAACATGCCGTCTTTTTTGTTGTAAACCGTGCTTTGGATTTTTACCTTCAGTCCGTCGGCAAACTGGTTGAGTTCCTGTTTGCTGACCCGATAGATGCCCCGGTTGCAGGAAATCCAGAAATAGCCGTGAAAGTCTTCGAGCAGGCTGAACACGCCATTGTCAAACAAACCCTGTTCCAGCCGATAGGTAAACAGCCGACCGTTTTTCAGGCGGCTCAACCCATTGTCATAGGTGCCAATCCAAAGCGTGCCCTGTTTGTCTTCAAACAGAGCACGGACCCGGTTTCCCGCCAGCCCATGCGCTTCGTCATAGGTCACCCTTTGACCGTCCCGAAATCCGACCAGCCCTCCATAGGTGCCAACCCACAGGGTTCCGCCACTGTCCTCATAAACCACCTTGACATCATTGTGGGGAAGTCCGTTGGCGGTAGTCAGGCGACCGGTCAGGTTCTTGCCCTGAAACTGAAAAAGACCGTTCCCGCAGCCGACCCAGATGGTGCCCTGGCTGTCCTGGAAGATGGTGGCCGGGGTTTCGGTAAATTCGGGAACCTGCTCGAACCGGTTGTTTTCATACCAGAACATGCGCCCGACCGAGCCCACCCAGAGGCAACCGGTCTTGTCTTCAAGCAGGGCCAGGGCACCCACCTCAAAGGGTTTTTTGATTTCCATGGGGGTAAACTGCGTGCCCCGGATACGGGTCAGTCCCAGGGTGGAGCCAATCCAGATGTCGCCGTTGCGGGTCTGGAGGATGGGATAGACTTCGTTGCTCAACAACCCCTGCGCCACCGAGTAGGTTTTGACCAGTTGCCGGCGGAGCCGGTTGAGTCCTTTGTTGGTGGCCAGCCAGACCACGCCCTCCCGGTCCCGGAAAACCCGGTAAATCCGATTGTTGGAAAGACCGGCACTGCTGCCCCAGACCGTCATCCGGCCATTTTTGTAACACACCAGCCCGATTCCCTGATAATTCGAATCACCTGAGGCAAACCACAGGCTGCCGTCGGATTCCTCCCAAAAGGAGTGAAAAATGGTTGGTCCCGGCAACCCTTCATTGGGGCCGAAAAACTGGCTGGTCCCATGTTGAAAGCAATGCATGCCGGTCAGGTCACCCACCCACAGGCGGCCTTCGTGGTCCTCAAACACTCCGTTCCAGTCCCGCAGGTTGGGATTCGGCGGGTTGTGGTCAAAGGCATAGGGCAGGGTCAAATGGGTTGGATAGGTGGTCACCACGCCGCGCCGTTCTTCCGTAATCAGGTCCGGCGTGAGGGTCCAGGTGGCCCCGGTCTGGCCCTGATAGGTTTTCAGCAGCCGATTGGGCGGAATGCTTTTGACCAGGGCAAAGACCCCTTCAAACAACTGGTACCAGTTTCGGCTGATGAGCAGCAGCACGCGGCCCGGTTCCGGCTCCCTAAAGTCGCTGATTTCCTGTGGGTTGGTGGCTGCACCGGGAATGATGACGGGAATCGTGGAAAAAACCCCCTGCCGGTATCGGGTCAGGTTCCCGCCCTCGGTGGTGGTCCAGAGCGTACCGTCCGAGGCCACAAACAATTGGGTAAACCGGTTGCTGACAATGCCTTTGGAGTTGCTCCGGTTAAAAACTGTGAACCGCACCCCGTCAAAGCGAACCAATCCGTCAAGCGTGGTGAACCACAGATAGCCGTCAGGGGTCTGACCAATCGAACGCACCCCGTTTTGCGGCAGCCCGTCGTCGGTGGTCCAGGAATCAAAACAATATTGGGCGGCAACCGGTTGCGAACCGCCTCCCAAAAACAGCCACAAACCCAGAACTCCGCACCAGACACAGCGGATGGCCCATTCAGCAATCACCGGTTTCAGTGCGGAATGAGGGCAGAAGAGCATAGGCAGGTGTTTGGGAAACTTGGAAGTAACACCCTGGTCGGTAGATGTGCGGCCATACCTAGCTTGGAAAGTGGGCGCGATTTGTTTAAACGCGCCCGCTTTCCAAACCGGGAATTGCAGGTGCAATTCCCGGTTTGGTTTTACTGGAGCGAGGCAAAATACCGTTCTTCGATTTCGCCAGCCAGTTCCTGCGCGCGCTGGAGCAACTCGGCCATCTTGGACCGATATTCTTCGTTGAACTCGGCGGAATCAATGCCGGTCAGGTTGACCAGCACGTTGTAATGGGCACCTTTGATGGCGGCCACTGCCAGTTGGGCGGCGACCGTTACATCGCAGAGCAGGTTCGGATTGCCAATTTCGGCGGCGTCTGAAAGCAGTTCCAGGAGGTCAAAGGCTTCGTGCGCCATCCGAAAGGGCACGGTGGCCGCATGTTTGGTGGCTTCCTGGATGGCCGTGGCGCGGGCCAGTTTGTCGGCATCGGACTCTTTCGGCAGGCGACGGGCGGCCAGCACCGCATCAAAACTGGCGGCGTCTTCGTCAATCCGTTGTTCCAGCGTCTGTTGCAGTGCTTCCAGTTGACCCCGGATGTCGAGCACCTGGCCTTCAACCGCTGCATATTTGGGTTTTCCGGCGGTCATGTTGCACATCATCTGCCCCAGGGCCGCTCCCAGGCTGGCCACAAAGGCGGAAACGCTGCCGCCGCCGGGAACCGGGGTTCCGGCTGCCACCTGTTTCGGAAAGCTGCCCAAAACCGAACCGTTTTCCTCGGTTTCCGCCACCTTGGGGGCGGCAGGCTGGCTTTGTTCAGCCAGGGCTTTTTGCAGGCGGACTTCCAGGATTTGCTCGTCGCTGAAGTTTTCCAGCCGCAGATAAAAATCGTTGCAGGCCACCAGCGCGGCCTGGGGCACAAGCCCGACGATTTCGCTGCCGACAATTGAAACGCCGTAACGGTCAGCTTCGGAACGAACCATTTCAAACACACGGAAGAGCGGAGTGCCTTCGTGGTTGACCATGTTCATCGAAACCTGGGCCTGATTCCGGTCTTTGAGGTCAAAGCCGAGCGCCTTGACATACATCAGGCCGCCGTCGCGTCCCCGTATGGCCTTGGCGATTTTCTTGGCGATGCTCACGTCAGGGGTGTTGAGGTTGATATTGTAGGCAATCAGGGCCGGGCGTGCGCCGACCACCGTGGCTCCGGCGGTGGGGTGCAGTTCGGCTTCGCCAAAGTCCGGACGGCGGTTGGGATTGGTTTTGACCTCCTCGCGGATGCCCTCGAATTGACCTTTGCGAATATCGGCAAGATTGGCCCGGTCAGGCCGAGTGGCGGCCTTTTCATAAAGGTAGACCGGGACGCCGAATTCCTTGTACATGCGTTCCCCGGCCCGGCGGGCCAGTTTGACGCATTCGTCCATGGTGATGTTGCGGATGGGCACAAACGGCACCACGTCCGTGGCCCCCATGCGCGGATGCTCGCCCGTGTGGTGATTGAGGTCAATCAGTTCGGCGGCTTTGCCGACACCGCGCACGGCGGCTTCCAGAACCGCTTCCGGCAGTCCCGCAATCGTGATGACCGAGCGGTTGTGGTTGGGGTCGCTTTCGGCTCCGAGCAGCACGACATTCGGCACGCTCGTCATGGCCGCGACAATTTGTTCAATGACTTCAGGGCGACGCCCCTCGCTAAAGTTCGGAATACATTCAACAATAGTGTGCATAAGATTTGAAGACGGTTTTACAGGGTTCAGGGTTTAGGGTTCAGGGTTTAGAGTTCAGGGTTCAGGGGCTTTTTTAATTGAGAATTGAGAATTGAGAATTGAGAATTGAAAGCCAATTCAAAACCACGATTTTTGTAGTATTTCGGAACCCTAAACCCTAAACCCTGAACCCTGGACCCTGGACCCTGAAAAAAGCAGGATTTGGCGTAAAAACGCGGCATTCTTCCATGGAGCTTGAGGGACATCAATTCCAAAAATTTTCCGGCTTCATTTGAGTTGTGGACAGGTGCTCGCGCAGACCAAGGTAACTCAGCGGGAACATTAGACTTGCCGAACATTCCACAATCTGCTAGGTTCTCACGCCGAACGTACTCCCTCACGGTTTTTCAATTTGCATTTCCCAAGTTCTTCGCATCCAGGTTTTTCTGTTTTTGAGCAAACGGTCAACCTGAGTGTCAGCTACAATCACGCAGATTTTGGATTCATACGGGTAAGGTCCCCGAACGAACGCATTCAACAGCTCGCTCAATTTTTTTCGAGAAAGCGGAGGAAGGTTATGACCAAAGCGGAACTGGTGGATGAGGTGGCACGCGCTGCCGAATTAACCAAAAAAGATTCAGAAGTTGTTGTCGAAGAAGTCTTCAAAAGTATCATTGATTGCCTCAACCGGGGCGAAAAGATTGAATTGCGGGGGTTTGGCTCTTTCCGTATCCGCAAACGCGGCCCCCGCCGGGGACGCAATCCGAAAACCGGCGAGTCGGTTGATATTCCCGCCAAGGCGGTGCCGTACTTCAAACCCGGCAAGGAATTGAAGGAATTGATTAACGACGAGTAGAGCCCAGGACAATTGAGAATTGAGAATTGAGAATTATTTTCTCAAGCAGCCCGTGAATGTAATGAAAGGCTTGACTGATGGGGAATGCCCCAGATTGAACTTCTTCAAATTCTCAATTCTCAATTCTCAATTGTCTGAGAAGAAGCCTATGGATTTTCTCTGGAGTCCCTGGCGGTACAAATACATCCTGGATGAAAAACGCTTGTCTGAGTGTCCATTTTGCGTTTTGCCACAGCAAAATGAGGATGAACGGCACTATATTTTGCACCGGGGCGAATTCAACTTCGTGATTCTCAACATTTTTCCCTATACCGGCGGCCATTTGATGGTGGTTCCGTTTGAACATACAGCCAGTCTGGCCGAGGTGGGAAAGGCGGTGAGCGACGAATTGATGGATTTGACCAAGCGTTGCCAGGAAATCCTGACCGCCGAATATCATCCGCACGGGTTCAACCTGGGCATGAATTTGGGCAAGGCTGCCGGGGCGGGAATTGCCGGGCATTTGCACATGCACATTCTGCCAAGGTGGATGGGAGACGTGAATTTCATCACCACCGTGGCGGAAACCAGGGTCATCCCTGAGGAACTGGAAACATCCTACCGGCGGCTACGCCCGCATTTTCTGAAACCCATACAGTAGGGGGGCGGCAGGCACCCCACCTGCCATGTGAGGAGGAATTGGAATGGGAGTCCCGTGGGGCATCGTGTACGGAACCAGTCGTTATTCGACACTGGAAGAAATCATGGACCGGTGGACGGCGTTTTGCGCCGCCGGACTCTGTGAACATTTTGTCGTGCCATTTGATGAAACTCTGTATGAGTTCCGCCGGGGTGCGGACGGGCAGGTGCAGGTTTCCCAGCGGGAGGCCCCGGAGGTTCTGGCGGAAATGAGGGCGTTGAGGTGCAGTGACGGTACCTATGACGAGTTCGAAGCAGTTACCAACAGCTATGACCTGTACCTGCCGGACAGCGGCAAGACCAGAAATATTGACCGGCCTGAATTCAAATGGAATTACCAAAGTGCAGCCAGTCTCGACCTGTTGTGCCAGTTGTCGCGCCGGTATGGCCGTTTGGCTGGGGAATTGAAAGCGGCAGGTCTTTTTGCCAAAAAGCATCGGATGATGGTGGAGGTGTCTTACTGAAGGAGCTTGATAAAAGGCGGGCCGGCTGCCCCAGGGTGGTGCCAGCGGGTTTGGCAGGAACGGGCCGGAAGCCGCCGTCAATGTACTATGTCCAAAATCGAACGCGTCCGTGACATTCTGGATCCGATTGCGCACCAACTCCAAACCCCCCAGGAGTTGGACCGTGTGCTATACCAGATTGCGCGGGAGGCAGCCGAATATTTCGAGGCTGTCTGTTGCCGGGTGTGGCTGGTGCGGCGGGGTGATTTATGCAGTTCCTGCAACTGGGCCAACCAATGTTCCGACCGCCGCCGGTGCCTTCACCTGAAGGCGAGTTGCGGGGCTTCGATTGAAAATGAATACCGGCGCGCCCCGCTGGATGTGTTCTCCCACGAAACGATTGCCAGAGGCGGGATTGCCGACTGGTCCCGCCATGCCCCCGAATTCAACATTCTGATTAACCGGGAATGGGCCGAAACCCAGGGACTGGTTTCTTTTGCCACCCATCCCCTGCGGGTGGAAAATCGGGTGGTGGGCTTAATCGCCGTGTTCAGCCGGAAACTGATTTATCCGGCTGATTACCGGGAAATGACCGTTTTTGCCGCTTATGCCTCGACGGCCATCCGGGTGGCGGAACTGGCCGTGCGGGTGGCCCGGTCGGAAACCACCCTCCAGGAAAAGGGGCGCGAATTGCAGCAGACCAGTTGGCTGCTCAACGCCGTGCTGAACGGCCCCACGGAACAGGCCATTGTGGTCGAGGATTTGGAAGGCAACATTCTGGCCTTCAACGAAGGGGCGCAACGCATGTACGGCTATGCTCCCCATGAAGTGGTCGGCAAATCCAACAGCGAAAAACTGTATGCTCCGCAGGACCGGGCTGCCGGTCGAACGATGGATGTGTTTCGCGTCGCGCTGGAACAGGGCCGCCATGAAGCGGTTTTTCACCGGATGCGCAAAAACGGCGAGCTGTTTCTGGAAAAGGCGGTTTTGACCTTGCAGCGGGATGAGGAGGGGGACCCCGCCGGGTTTGTCCTGGTGGCCCGCGATTTGTCGCGGGAATCGGCTCCGACCCAGGTCACCCTGGCCCAGTCCCAGATTGTGGATGCCTTTGAAGGGGTGTTTGAAACCCGCCGCATGGATTTGGTGCCGGCGGCCATCCTGCGCCAGATGGCCGGGTTGCTGCCCACCCAGGAGGGCATCATTTTCCTCTGTGAGGGGAAGTATCTGGTGGTGCGCGGCGTCTATGGCTACGAGTCAAACGAGGGTCTGGTCGGAATTCGGTTTTCCGAATCCGAAGCGGAAGAACTGCATCGGAGTATCCACCAAAAATCACCCAGGGAAGTGACTGATGATATTCTGCCCGGTTATTCACCGCTGGTTGCCGGGTCACGGGTCGCCCATCTGACCCCGCGTTGGATTTTTCCCCTTTCGCTGGATGGAGCCCTGGGCGGAATTTTGCTGGCACCGCCTTCGGGAACCCGCTATGGCGAATCGGATTTGGCTCTGGGCAAACGATTTATCGCCCTGGCGGTGCATGCCCTGGACCAGGCTTTGTTTATCGAACAGGTGAACGAACAGTTGCGCCTGGTGCAGGCCCGTTATTCAGCGTTGGAACATGACCACCGGGCCTTGTGCGACCAAAGCGCCGACTTGCAGTTGTCGCGGGCGCAGTTGCTTGAAAAAAGCGGGAATGTCGAGGCGGATTTGGTCCGGCTGACCGGGCGGCACCAGCAACTGATTCAGGAATCAGCCGAGTTGCAGGCGTATGTTTCCGATCTGGAAGAATCGTTGCGCACTTTTAAGCAAAAATCGGTCGCTGCCATCCAGCAAATTGAGGCTATGCAGGCCACCGTGGAGCGGGTTCCCGAACTGGAGCGCTCCTTCACCGTGCTGGAGCAGACAAACCTGCAACTCCGGCAAAATCTGACTGAAGCCGAGCGTCACTATGAGCAAGGGTTCCGCCGTGTTTCCGAACGCAATGCCCAGCTTGAAAAAATGCTCAAGGACCTGCAACAGGAGCAGCATGAACGGGATGCGAAGCTGAAAGTTCTGGAGGAGCAGAATGCGGTCCGGGAACAGTTGCAGGCCAGTCACACCGCCCTGGAGGCCGAACGGGCCGCCTGGCAGGTCACCCGCGACCGGCTGGAACGGGAATTGCGCGAATCGGAACTGCACCGGGAAGCGCAGACCAATCAGATTCGGGGATTGGAGATGAGCCTCAGCCACGCGCTGGAGCAACGCAATGAGGCCCGCCATGAACTGGAACGACTCAAGCAGGAAACGGCCAAAACGAATTCCACGCTTGAATCAATGAACTCGACGACGACGCAGCTCCAGACCCAACTGGTTGAACAGGAGCAGGAAAACCAGCAGTTGCGGGCTCAGTTGCTGGGGGTCAAGGAACATCTGACCTTGCGGGAAACTGAAACCGCCCAACTCCAGACCACCAAAAACGAGCTTGAGGAACGTCTGCGCCGGTTAACCGTGGACATCAAACAACAACAGGATGAAATCACGGGATTGCAACAGACCGTGATTTCCCTCCGCGAAGTGCAGGTCACCTGCCTCCGGTTGGAACAACGGGAGCGGACCTTGGAGGAACGCCTGAATTCGCTTCGGAGCGAGTATGAATTGGCGGAATCCGAACGCCTGCGAATTGCCCGTGAACTCCAGGAAACCCGCGAACTGGCGGCCTTTCAGCAGGCTGAAAGCCTGGCTCTGCGGGAAGGACTGGAAGCGGATTTTGATGCCGAACGAATCCTTTTACAGGAGCGTGTGCAGGCGCTCACCGCTGAAGTCTTGGAACTTGAAGACATTCGTGACGAACATCGGGAATTGGCCGCTGCCCATGGCCGTCTCAATAATGCCGTCGCCTTATCTCAGGAAGAACTTTCGAACGCCCTTGCCGCATTGGAAATGGTTATGAACGAGCTACGAAATACCGAACAGGAAATGACTGCCTTGGCGGCTGAAATGGAAAATCTCCGGACCGCCCATGCCACTGACCAGAGCACCATCACGGCCTTGAAGGCTGAACTGGAAGCCCTCCGGGCAATTCCGCCGGTGGATACGGCTGCGTATGAGGCCCGGATTGCCGACCTTGAATCCCTGCTTTCCGAACATGAGGAAAATGAAAACGAACAACAGCGCATCATCATGCATTTTGAAGATGAAGTTGCTCGCTTGGGTCAGGAAAAATATGAATTGCGGCAACAATCCGAGGCGCTTTCCAAACGGGTCACGGAATTGACCGAAAAGCTGGAAACCCAGAGGCAGGAAAAAGACGACTTGGCCACGGAACTGGAAGTGCTCAAGAATTTGCCTCCGCCAGATTTCAGCCCGTATGAAGTGCGGATTTCCGGTCTGCAAAACAACCTGCAGGTCAAAGAGGAAGACCTGGCCCGGCTTGAAAGGGAAGTGGCCTATCTGGACCAGGAATTGTCCCGGCAATCCGTCACGACCAATGACTTGCGCCAGGAACTGCAAAATGTTCAGGAGCGGGCTGGCGAATTATTGAAAGTGATTGCCGAGCGGGAACGGATGGTGTCGGAATTGCAAACTGAACTGGATGCCCTGCGGGCAATTCCGCCAGTGGATGTGGCCGGGTTTGAAGGCCGGATTACCGAACTTGAGGTGGCTTTGGACGAAGAACGGTTTGCCGCTGAAAAACGCGAACAGGAAGCGGAAATTCTACGCCAGGAAATCGCCGAACGGCAGGCGGAACTGGACGCCCTGCGGGCAATTCCGCCAGTGGATGTGGCCGGGTTTGAAGGCCGGATTACCGAACTTGAGGTGGCTTTGGACGAAGAACGGTTTGCCGCTGAAAAACGCGAACAGGAGGCGGAAATTCTACGCCAGGAAATCGCCGAGCGGCAGGCGGAACTGGACGCCCTGCGGGCGATTCCGCCAGTGGATGTGGCCGGGTTTGAAGGCCGGATTACCGAACTTGAAGTAGCTTTGGACGAAGAACGGTTTGCCG
>JAIBAN010000059.1 GCA_019695185.1 Blastocatellia bacterium
TATATTCAAGACCCCCAGGCCCCCCCTGCCTCCCCAGACTCCCTAGACTCCCCAGACTCCCCAGACTCCTCAGACTCCCCAGACTCCCCAGACTCCCTAGACTCCCTAGACTCCCCAGACTCCCTAGACTCCAGGGACGTGCTCCGCATTCCGGCAGCCATGCAGCAACGTCCGGCGGCAGGTGGAAATATTGGGGTTTTTCTCCAAGCCGGAACGATTGATGTTTCAGGTGAACCTGCCGGTATGATTGCCCTGACGGTCCCATTTGGTTTTGTCGGGGGGGAAGTTCGGGCCAACGGTGAAATTGGAGGCCGGATTTCCATTGAGGGTGGGTATGTCGTGACCCAGGGCCAGATGGAGGTGAATGGAGGCTGGGGCAACGGCGGGACCATTTCCATTCAGACCAAACGGAGGGTGGTTCAAACCCAATCGAGTGAACTGGCAGCCAACGGTGGTCCGGAGGGAGCCGGGGGAGTGGTGCTGGTGCATGGAGACAACGGGATTTTTACATCCGGCAGGCTTTCGGCCAGCGGCGGCGAACGCAACGGAGGCCGGATTGAGGTAACCGGTGCAACGCTTGATTTGGTGGCGGCCACGCTGGAGGCCAACGGGGCCACGGCAGGTGGTACGGTGCTGGTGGGGGGTGATTTTCACGGTGCCAATGCTGCCGTACCAAATGCCAAACGCACCAATGTGAGTGAACATACGGTTTTGCGGGCGGATGCCACACGGCATGGAACCGGCGGCAACGTGGTGGTCTGGTCCGACCAGTCAACCACGGCTGCCGGGTTGGTCAGCGTGGCGGGCGGGCGATACGCGGGGAATGGCGGCAGGGTTGAACTGTCATCCAAAAACACCCTCCAAACCGGCGGCAGGGTGGAAGCCGATGCACCTGCCGGAACGCCGGGCAGTGTGCTCCTGGACCCCAAAAACCTGATTCTGGATGATGCCACCGGCCAGTTTCCGTTTTTCAATTATGTGGATCCCAATGTCGGGAACGGCAATGGTTTTGGGTTTAATCGGCTGATTTTGAGCACTGGCAATCTGGCGATTTCAAAACCGGGTGACAACGCCGGGGGAGCCAGTGCCGGGGCTGCTTATCTGTTTAACCGGCAAACCGGAGCCTTGATTTCAACTCTGCTGGGCAATACAGCAAACAGCCAGGTCAGCGCTCAGGGATTGATTGATTTGAGAAACGGGAATTATGTGGTGGACAGCCGCGACTGGGACAACGGAGCTACCACGGATGTTGGGGCCGTCACCTGGGTCAATGGAACCACGGGGTTGAACGGGATTGTCAGTTCGTCCAACAGTCTGGTGGGCACAATCGCCAGTGACCAGATTGGTGCCGGATTGACGGTCCTGACCAATGGAAATTACGTCGCATCGGGTTCGAACTGGGATAACGGCGCTGCCGTCAATGCGGGGGCAGCGACCTGGGGCAATGGAACGACCGGCATTACCGGAGCCGTGAGTGCCGCCAACAGTATTGTCGGAACCGCCACGATTCACAACGTTGCCGTTGGTGGAGTCGTTGCCCTGACCAATGGGAATTTTGTGGTGTTGAGCCGGCTGTGGGACAACGGTGCAACTGCCAACGTGGGTGCGGTGACCTGGGGCAACGGAACCAATGGGCAGTCAGCCACCGGGTTTGGAGCAGTCAGTGCTTCCAACAGTATGATTGGCAGCACGGCGGATGACCAGATTGGCAATTTTGCTTTTGCTTTAACCAATGGCAACTATGTGATTCAAAGCCGCCAATGGAACAACGGAGCGATTGTGGATGCCGGGGCGGCAACCTGGTGCAACGGAACGACGGGGCAGTCGGTGACCGGCTTTGGCACGTTGAGTGCCGCCAACAGTCTGGTCGGGAGCACCACCACTGACAACGTGTCCAACAACATTGCGAGTCTCAGCAATGGTAATTATGTGGTTAATAGTCCCAACTGGGACAACGGGGCCACCGCCAATGTGGGTGCCGTCACTTGGGGGAATGGGACAACCGGAACGATTGGAGCGGTCAGCACTTCAAACAGCCTGGTCGGGTCAACGGCGAGTGACCAAATCGGTGTGGGCGGAACGTTGGCTCTGAACAATGGGAATTATGTGGTTTTCAGCCGTTTGTGGAATAACGGAGCAGCCACGGCAGCCGGAGCCGTCACATGGTGCGATGGCACCACCGGACGGGTGGGAACCGTCAGTGCCGCCAACAGTCTGGTCGGTGCCACCACCAACGATAATGTGGGAATGAGCGGGCAGCCCCTGACCAATGGGAATTTTGTGGCGACCTGTCCCAATTGTGACATTGGCGGCGTGGTGGATGCCGGCGCAGCGACCTGGGGAAACGGCACCAGTGGTTTGGCGGGCACAGTCAGTGCCGCCAACAGTCTGGTGGGCAGCTCCACTTCGGATATGGTGGGCCAGGGCGTTTTTTTCCTGACCAACGGAAATTATGTGGTGGCCAGTCCTTCGTGGAGCAACGGCGCAACGACTGATGTTGGTGCCGCCACTTGGGGAAATGGAACCGTCGGGGTGACGGGGACGGTCACCCCTGCGAATAGCCTGATTGGAACTCGTGTTTCAGATCAGGTTGGGTTTAGCGGGGTTCGCGCCTTAATGAACGGAAACTATCTGGTCAACAGCAATTTCTATGACAATGGGGCGATTCCCAACACCGGGGCTGTGACATTTGGCAATGGGGTGACTGGTCTGACAGGCCAGATCAGCTCCGCAAACAGTTTTTTCGGGGCCGTCACCAACGACTTGCTCAACATTGGTTCCGTCGCTTTGGCGGACGGCAACTTTGTGGTGCAGAGTGGGAATTGGAGCAACGGGGCGCTTGCCAATGCCGGGATTTTTGCCTGGGGCAACGGCACAACCGGAAAATTGATTGACGGTGGATCCACCTTGACCCAAGCCAATGGGGTGACCGGCACCATAATGAATTCGAATGCAAATTCGTTAATCCTGGATGATACGGCTGCGAATGGCAGCTTTATTGGCGGATTTCTGAATGAGCTGGGGAGCGGGCGGGTTTTTACGGGGTTCCCGTCGGTCAACCAGTTGACCTATAGCCGGGGGCAGTCGCAAACCGTGACGATTCGCTCCACCCTGGTCAATGCCACTCTCAATGCCGGGACCAATGTGGTGCTCCAGGCCAGCAACGACATTACGGTCAACAGCCCGTTGACCAGTTCCGGGGCTTCGGGGAATCTGACTTTGCAGGCAGGCCGCAGTGTCATCCTCAATGCTCCGGTGAATGTAACGGGGAATTTCACGGTGATTGCCAACGACACCTTGGCCAACGGGGTGGTCAATGTTTTTCGGGATGCCGGAGCAGCCGTCGTCACCGCCTTGCAGCCCATCCGGTCACAAAACGGGAACGTCACGATAGACCTCCGCAACGGGGCCGGGAAGACCAATTTCAGCAGCGGCAATATTGTGCTGAATTCGGTTCAGGGAAATTCCATTGCGATAACCAATAACGGTCCGACAGCAGGTTCGGCCATTCGGGTGACCGGCACGATTGCGAGCGGTGGCTGCACCGGAGCCAGTCTCTGTACTGCTGAAGATGGCGGCGGGGCCGTGACCATTACTCATCCGAACAGCGCATCGGCGTTTGTGGTGGGCGACAGCACCCTCAATGGCACGGCGGGAACCATTGTCACCGGGGCGGCGACGGTCGGCACGCCGACGACGATTGTCAATCAACCGGGCACCTTTACCAAAGGCAACATCAGCGTCACACCGGGGCAGTTACAGTGCCCGACCATTTCAGTGACCAATCCGGGCACCACCACCGGGACCGCCGGAACCGCCTTCAATCAGACCTTTGCCAACAGTGCCGGGACGCCGGTGGTGACTTTTGCCGTTGCCAGCGGAACGGTTCCACCCGGTTTGACCCTGGGAACGGATGGGGTGCTTTCCGGAACACCGACACAGCCGGGAACATTTCCGTTTACAGTCCGGGCGACGGATTCGAACGGCTGTCAGGGAACCGGGAATACCTACACGCTGGTGATTGCGTGCCAGACAATTTCGGTTAGCCCGGCTACCATTCCATCAGCCATTGTGGGAACCGGTTATGCTCAGACCTTCACCCAGACCAATGGCAATGGTGCCATCACCTTCTCAACCACAGGGAATGTTCCGCCGGGCCTGACGATGGCAACCAATGGCACGCTTTCCGGAACGCCCACGACGGCGGGAACCTTCAATTTCACTGTGACCGCCACGGATGGAAACACCTGCACCGGCACGCAAAACGTGTCCCTTCTGGTGTTGGCCCGACCCACTATTGCACCGGGCGGACCTTTGAACCGGCAGCAGGGAAGCACTGGCACCAATGTCACGATTGCCACCGTTTCGGATGTGGAAACAGCCGCCGGGAATCTGGTGGTGACCACCACGAATGTACCTGCCGGATTGACGGTGAGTGGCATCACCAACACCAACGGAACCGTGACTGCAACGGTTGCGGCTGACTGCACCGCCACAGTGGGAACCAACCAGGTTGCACTGCAAGTGACGGATGGCGACAACCTGACGGCCACGGCCAATTTGACAGTAAATGTGGCCGCCAACAGTGCCCCGGTCCTGACCTACAGCACCGCGTTGGTGGCCAGCAATGGCGGGCGCAACATCCTGCCGGCCACCGGTTTGACGGATAACGGCACCCTGGTCAATGTGACGGTGCAAAGCCAGGGCACCTATTCCGGAAGCATTTCAGTCAACAGCACCAATGGAGTGATTACCCTGGGAAATGCCGCGCCGCTCGGAACCCACACCATCGTGATTCGGGCGACGGACAATTGCGGCAGTGTGACGGATGCCAGCTTTTCGCTGACCGTCGCCGTGCCGTCGCATACGGTGACCCAGTTCTATCCGGTGGCCTCGACTACCGGCAGAGTGATTACCATTACCGGGACCGGATTTGTCGCCGGCAGCACCGAGGTCTTTTTCGGCGAAGCCCGCCAGATTCCGGCCACCGTCAACGTCGTCACGCCGACTTCCATCAGTGTCGTGGTTCCGGCCTCCTCCAGCGGGGCGGGGAATATCAACGGATACCTTTCCGTGCGGGTCAATGGCCTGGACGTGACCACGCTGGGGTTGACACCCAATGTGACCGACCCCAGCAATCCGGCCTCGGTCTTTCCGGAATTCATTTTGTGGGGCGATGTCAACCGGGACGGCCTCTTTGGAACCAATGACGTGGCGCTGGCACGGGCCTTCCTGCTGTTCCAGGCAACCCCCACGCAACGCCAGACACTGGCGGTGGATGTGGTGCCCGCCAACGCCAACGGCAGCCGGGGCAACGGGCAACTGACCTCGACGGATTTTTCGTTCCTCCGGTCAGTGAGCTTTGGGCAAACCACGTTCTAGGGTGTGTCTGGAAATTTGGAGTGCGGGGACTTGTCCCCGCTTTCATTGGTGGCGACTTGTCGCCACCGCCTAACAAAAAACAGCAAAAACCGAATTCGGCGACAAGTCGCCGAAAAACAAAGCGGGGACAAGTCCCCGCACTCCAAATTTCCAGACCCTGAACCCTGAAATGTTTTTTGACATTTTGCCACCTCTTCGTGAAGGCCGAAAAAAGGAAGGAACGCCTCCCCCTGGCAATCCTTCCTCTGGCCCGAAAAAATCACCTAGAGGTGCCTATGCCCCGATATCAAACGCTGCACAAAGTCCGACTGATAAACCGTAATTGGATGGTCCTGTTGGTATGCCTGTGTGGGTTAAGTTTTTTGACAATGGCCTTTTCTGCCACGTCAGCCAATTCAATACCGGGTATTGTAAAACCGAAATTCGAACCGCAAACACCGAAAGCAGTGGATTCAACGCTGGCCGCAGCCCTGACGGTGAATCCCAATCTCTGCTTTATTCTGGTCAACAGCACGGCCCAGGAGGTCACCATTACGCAACCCAACGGCGTGCGTAACAGCAACTGTACCTTGGGCGAGGCAATTCTGGCGGCGAACGGCAATCCGACCATTTCGGAATGTCCCTGCCAGGGCAACGGTGGGCCGGTGCAGATTTTTCTGCAACCTTACTATTCGACCTTCACCCTGACGGAACCGGCCACTACGCTCTATGGACCTACGGGGCTGCCAGCGGTTTCGAGCAATGTCACAATTTTAGGAAACGGCTGCACCATTGAGCGCAGCAGTGCGGGTGGAACTCCTAATTTCCGCCTGTTTTCAGTTGCCGGAACCATCAACGGCGTGCAGGCGGTGGAAACCAATCCGAATTCCACGAATCCGGCTCCAAATACCCTGCTTCCGGCTGGAAACCTGACGTTGCAGAACCTGACCCTCCGCAATGGCGTGGCCCAGGGCGGCAACGGCGGCGGCAAAGCCGGCGGTGGCGGTGGCATGGGTGGTGCCGTGTTTAACGCCGGAACCCTGACGCTTGAGAACGTGACCGTGACCAACAACCGGGCCAGCGGCGGAAACACTCCGCTTTCTGGTTCAAGTGGCGGCGGTGGTGGCATGGGCGGCTCTGGCGGAACCGGCTTTAACCTGGGCGGCGGCGGCGGCGGAATGGGCGGAAACGGTGGTTTTACCGCGAATTTTGACCCGGCTGGTGCTGGCGGCGGCACAGTCGGCAACGCTGTTGGACCGACGGCGGGAACCCTGAACGGAGGTGCCAGCGGCAACTTCGGAACTGGTGGCACCGGTGGATTTGGCGGCGGCGGGGGCGGCAACCGGGGAGCGGGTGGTTTCGGTGGCGGAGCCGGTGGCACCTTTAGCGGTGCTGGTGCCAGCGGTGGATTTGGCGGCGGCGGTGGTGCCGGCCAACCTGGGGGCAATGGCGGATTCGGTGGCGGTGGTGCCACCTACAATAGCACCGGCCCCGGCAGTTCCAGTGGTGTGGGTGGGTTTGGCGGTGGCAACGGCGGTGGCACAATTACCATCGGCGGTGGTGGTGCTGGTTTTGGGGGCGGAATTTTTACCGCTGGAACCTTGACCGTCACCAACTCGACGTTTGCCGGGAACCTCACGACCGGGGGAATTGCCGGGACCGGCAACAACGGCAACAATGGTTCCGCCTTTGGGGGCGCGATTTTTGCCCGCAACGGTTCAACGACGCTGACCAATGTCACGCTGGCAGGGAATACCGCGACACAGGGCGGCGGACTTTATGTGCTGGGCGATGGGGCGACAGCCACACTGACAGTGAAAAACACGATTGTCTCAAACAGCAGCAGCAATGATGCGTTTGTGAATACCATCAACAGCGGCACGGTTTCCCAAAACAACACCACCAATCTGGTCGTGAACAATGGAGCCGGAGCCAATGCTCTGACGGGCGTCACCCAGACCGGGGACCCCAATCTCAGTCCCTTGAACAACAATGACGGCCAATCGCAAACAATGGCGCTCAACAGTCCGAGTCCGGCGATTGGGACCGGGACTCCCAGCGGAGCACCGGCCAAAGACCAGCGCGCCTATTGCCGGTTAAGCACGATTTCCCTGGGGGCGTTTGAATTTAACGGGACGGCTCCGAATGCGACGGCCTCGATTGTGCGAGCCGATGTCAACCCGGTGTGCGGGCCGGCGACCGTGAGCTGGACGCTGAACTTTAGCGCCGACACCGCAGGGCTGACAGCCTCGGATTTCAATTTGGCCGGTTCCGGGCTGGCGGGTGCCGGTATCACCAATGTCAGCGGCAGTGGAAGAACCTGGACCGTCACGGCCAACACCGGCACCGGTACAGGATTGCTGCGGCTGGATATGATTTCCGGACCTTGTTTCCAGAATCTTCCGTTTACCTCCGGCGAAAGCTACACGGTCAATGCTGCCCCGGCAGTCCCCCCGATTCAGGCCAATCCCAGCGCCGTGTGCGCCGGTTCCAGCGGAAATATGGCCAGTGGGCCAGCCGCAGCCGGTTATGCCTGGACCATCACCAATGGCACAATTACCAGTGCGGCAAATCTTCAGACCATTGCCTACACGGCGGGACCGGTTGGTATGGTGCAACTCAGCCTGACCGTGTTTAACGCAGCGGGTTGCTCCGCCAGCAATTCCCTGAATGTCGCCATCAACCCGCAACCGGCCATTCCAAGCATTACCACCCCGACAACCGTTTGTGCCAATTCAACCGGAAATCAGGCCAGCGGACCGGCGGGACCATTCAGTTATGCGTGGACCATTGCCAACGGCACCATTACGGGTCCGGCCAATGGTCAGAACATCACCTATACGGCTGGACCATCCGGGGCGGTCCAGCTTGGTTTGACTGTAACCGGCGTCGGAAATTGCGCCGCCAGCAACAGCACCAATGTCACCATCAACGACGTTCCGGTTGCAACCCTGACAGCTCCCACAGGTCCGTTGTGTATCGGTTCAACGGGAAACCTGGCTTCGATACCGGATGCCGGTGTGGGCGCAACTTATAACTGGACCATTACCAACGGGACCATTACGAGTGGAACCGGAACCCGCCAAATTACCTTTACCGTCGGGTCAACCAGCCCCTTGATGCTGGCCGTCACGGTCACCAACAGTGGCGGTTGTTCCGCCAGCGGCGGGCCGGTCAACATCCCGGTCCAGTTCTGTGGGGTCGAATACACCCGGCTGTTTGCGGCAGATACCTACAACAACCGGGTTCAGAAATTTGAAGCGGGCGGCTGGACGGTTCTCGCCACGCCGGTTTTGAATCTGCCGGAAGCCGTGACGGCCAGTTTTGACGGTTTGCGGATTTATGTCGCCGACACCGGCAACCACAAAGTCATCCGCAGCACCGACGGCGGGGCAAGCTGGACGGATTTTGCCGTGGCCGGATTGGTCGCACCCCAAGGGTTGGCGCTGGATGCAAGCGGTCACCTGTATGTTTCCAACACAGGTGGAAATCAAGTGCTCCGCTACGATGAAAGCACGCCGCTGGGAACCCCGCTCGTGCTGGCCGGACCAGGTTCCGGAGCCGGCCAGGTGACGGACCCCCGTGGGCTGGCGATTGACACCACCAACCGCCTGTTTATTGCTGACCGGGGGAATAACCGGATTTTCCGGATTCCAAGCGCAAACACCACACCGGGTGCAGCCTTCCAGGTCGCCGGAAAAGGTGCGGGAGCAGCTCCCTTCGGCCAGGTGACGGCACCGGAAGGAGTAGCCGTGGACAATCTCGGAAACCTCTATGTGGCTGATACGGGGAACAATCGGGTCATCCGCTTTGCAGGTGGCAATAACGGAGCGGCAGCGGTGCTGTGCAGTCTGAGCACCAGCCTGACGGCTCCTGCCCTGGGACAGGTCCGGGGAGCGGAGGGCGTCACCATTGTCAACGCCGGGCTGATTGGGGGAACCCTGGGACAGCCGGCCATCGTGGTGGCCGATACGCAAAACCAGCGGATTCAAGGGGCGGTCAATCCGGCGACCACTCCCGGACCCTGGCAGTTGGTTGGAACACCCAATGGAAAAGGCACTGGACCCGGACAGTTCAGCAGTCCGGGGAAAATCAGGTAGGTGAATTTCGGGTGTTGTCTTCAGGTGGTGGGTGGGGAACCATCTTCAGGATGGTTTCCCTCCCACTCAAAAATCCCCATCACCTGGAACCTGTGGTAGGAACCCACAGGCAACCCTCTGAAATACTGAAACGCAATCGGAGTTGGTCTGGTCGGGTGAAGGGGCCGTGGCAAGTCAATTACGGGTGGCGACTTTTACTCGTCCGATACATCCATCTGTTTGACAGAGACAGGTGAAATCCCAGGGGGAGGCTGGAATGGGATGCAGCAAATAGTCATAGGTGATTTCTTCATTCGCTTCCAAATCGTAGAGTGCAATCAGCTCCCCTGCGGCATTAAAACTCGAATTTGGTTCACAGGAATGATTTGTGACGTGGATGGGCATCACTTTTTTTGACCAATAATCGAAGAGGTAGATACATTCCCCCTTTGAAAACTTACGACTGGTAAAGAGACTTTTTCCTTTGGTGTCGCTTTCGACAACATGGAAATCCTTGGAAACCGACAGCGGCATATCTTTGTATTCCTTGCAAAATCGTTGGGACAATGGGTTGAAAATTAAGTACGGGCCGCACCGTACCGGACTTGGCAGCAGAAAACAATCGAAATCCGGCGGGTGGTCTGGGAAAAAGGTACTGTATTTCAAGTTAGGGCGGGCCTCAAAATCCGCCCTCATGACATTCAGCAACACGGAGTGTCATCTCCCATTTTCAGCCAGGACAGGATTGGGGTTGGTGGTGCATCGCAGGGATTTGATGGACGGGATGGCCAGGGATACCGGGTTTGGGGGCGGCTTTTTATGGAGTGCGGCGAACCAGTTGCCGCACTCCAAATTTCCAAACGCCTTCCTAAGGCTCAATCAACTGATTGCGGATGGCATATCGAACCAGGTCGCTCATGGAATGCAGGTTGAGCTTGGTGAGAATTCGGCCCCGATGGGTTTCAATGGTTTTGACACTGATGTCGAGCAGGTCGGCGATTTCCTTGTTGGATTTGCCTTCTGCCAACAATTGCACGATTTGCCGCTCGCGGGAGGTTAAAGGGTCTTTGGGGATTTCTCCGGCCACGCCGTTTCGGAGGAATCCTTCGAGCATCATCTCGGAAATTTTGGCCGTGAAAAACGGTTCCTGCTTGCAAAGGGCTTCAACCGCAGCCGTCAATACCCGTCCGGCATCTGATTTGAGCACGTAACCACGAGCACCGGCCTCCAGCACTTCGCGGACCAATTGCTCCGAGTCATGGACCGACAAAACCAGCACCTGGGCCTGCGGCACAGCCTTGCGCAGTTGCCGGGTGGCCTCCAGGCCGTTCATTTCCGGCATGGAAATATCCATGATAATCAGGTCCGGAAGGAGTTTTCGGGCTTTTTCCACTGCTTCCAAGCCGGTGACGGCTTCATCAACCACTTCCCATTTGGGGTTGGAATCGAGCAGAGTGCGCAACCCCTGGCGGACGATTTCATGGTCATCAGCAATTAAGATACGGACTTTTTTCACATTCTTCCTCGTGGAAGGATAACCCTGATAACGGTTCCCAGGGGGCTGGTTTCGATTTCCAGGTCTCCTCCCAACTGTTTGGCCCGTTCGCGCATGCCGGGGATGCCAACGCCCAGGGTAAAAGAGCCTGAATGATTTTCGACCTTTAGTTTATCCAAAAAGCCACTGCCTTCATCCTGAACTTCCAACCGGACGGTGGAGGGCTCAAACGTGAGACGGACACCGGCCCGACGGCTGCCCGAATGCCGATGAATATTGGCCAGTGCTTCCTGCACAATCCGAAACAAGGCAGTTTCTATTTCCTTGGGGAGGCGTCCGGTTTCCTTTTGATACTCCAGGGTGACCTGGATGCCGGTTCGCTGGCTAAAGCCGGAGACATAGGATTTGAGCGCCGCCGCCAATCCCAAATCATCCAACAGGGGCGGATGGAGCAGGTAGGAAAGGTTCCGGACCTCGCGCGAGCATTGTTCAGTCAGCGCCAGACTGTCGAGCAGGATTTTGCGGGCCTGTGAATTGTGGCTGATATCCGGCAATTGCAACAACATGGACAGATTCATGGAAAGTCCCGCCAGGTTTTGCGCGGTTCCATCGTGAAGTTCCCGTGCAATGCGGCGGCGTTCTTCATCCTGAGCCGAGAGCAGGCTGGCACTCAGGGCACGTAATTCGCCTTCCCGGTGTTTCAGTTCGGCAGCCGCCTGGGTGCGGGAGGTGATATCGCGGATAACGGTAATCACCCACCTGCCATGAGGCGTTTGCATGGGGCTGAGCATGATGTCCACCGGGAATTCGCTGCCATCCTTGCGTCGGCCAAAAAGCTCCAGGTCAACCCCCATCGGACGCAGGTGGGGTTCAGCCGTATAACGAGTCCGGTGCCCCACATGCCGTTTACGATACCGTTCGGGCAAAAGCTGTTCGATGGAATGGTGGACCAGTTCCTCGCGGCGATAGCCAAACATACGTTCGGTTTGGGAATTGACCCGTTCAATGGTTCCACACTGATTGACCACCACCACCGTGTCAGGGGCAAATTCAAACAGGCTGCGCAACATTTCCTCATTGTCGCGCAACGCGGCCTCGGTTTGTTTCAGTTCGGTGATGTCAAAACCAATGCCATGCAAAATCCAGGGCTGTCCATCCTGATGGCGGACCATTTTGATCTCACACTGAAACCAGACGACCCGCCCATCGCGGGCCAGAACCCGATAAACGGAACTGAGTGGGGTTCCAGTGGAAAACGTTTTGGCTGCCTCAATGCTCCATCGGGCTTTGTCGTCAGGATGAATCTGGCGATACCAGCGGGTTGGGTCACCCAGCCATTCCTCCTGGGTAAATCCAAGACTCCGTTCAATCTGGGGGCTGACATAGGCTTCCGATACGCCCTTGTCAATAAACGCCAAAAACGCCACGGCTGGAATCAGTTCGACCAGGATCTGATACACGTCCTTGAATTCGGTGATCTCCCGATCATTCTCAGGGAACTGTTTCATTTCGGCCAGCGGTTTGACGTTTTTCAACAAGTGCAGGGGCAGGGAAAAACCAGCCAGGAGGTTTAACACCGACTCAGCTTGAACCAGGTGGTTGGGCGATGGGCCATCTGACGGATGATTGACCCGGTGGGGCAACTTCGTTTCAAGCGGGGGAAAGCTGGATTCACTCATGGGATTCCCCTTTCTTTCCCGTTGGTTGTGGGTGCGAAGGCGTAGCCTGGGGGTGCCGCCAGTCAGGGGCCCGGTTGAGCGAATCCATCGTATACCGCCGCAGGGCATGAATGGACCGCCCGTAGGTCAGCACCGCCTGTGTGGAAAGCAGTGAACCGGGTGGCTGGTCCATAAACGGCATGAATTTATCGGGAAATCCCGGCATGGTGCAGCCAATACAGATGCCTCCAACGCTCGGACAACCTCCCACACCATTGACCCAATGTCGTTTGCCGACATTGCATTGCACCACTGGTCCCCAGCAGCCCAGTTTGACGATACACTGTTCGGAGCCGTAATTTTCAGCAAACTGAGCCTGTTCATAATAGCCGCCCCGGTCACAACTCTCATGGACTGTGGCTGAAAACAGCCATTTGGGCCGCAGTACCTCATCCAAAGGAATCATTGGTGCCCGTCCGGCAATCTGAAAAAGCAGATACAGCAAGGTTTCGGTCAGGTTGTCGGGTTGGGTGGGGCAGCCGGGGACGCACACAATGGGGTTCCCACTGGAGGATTTCCAGTTCCAGCCCAGGTAGTCCGGCACGCCCATTGCCCCGGTCGGGTTTCCGGCCATGGCATGAATCCCGCCGTAGGCGGCACAGGTTCCCACCGCCACAACCGCCCAGGCGTGCGGAGCCAGACGGTCCATCCAGGTGCAGGTGGGAATGGGCTGACCGGTTTCAGGGTCGGTTCCCAGAGCAGCCCAATACCCTTCGGCCTTGTTTTTTTCATTGGGGAGCGAGCCTTCGACCACCAGAATAAAGGGCGAGAGCAATCCGGTGGCGGCTTTTTCCAGGTAGCTCAGATACTCACCGCCATTTTCATAGGAATAAAAAGGGTTTAAGAGTTTGACATTCGGCATGCCGGGCAGACTGCCCTGCAGGAGGTCTTCAAGACTGGGTTGGGTTGCCGCCGTCAGGGCGACTGATTCTCCGTCGCACCCCAATCCGGCTGTAATCCATAAAATGGTAACCAGGAGAGGAGCAGGCCGGGCTGGTTGGTGAAAGATTGTACCCATAGGAACCCCGAGATGAAAAGCTGGTTGGGATAGTGAAGGGAGGGCAAGGGGCCTTGTATTTAGGTTCCCATCATAATCCAATTTTTGCCGGATGCAAGTCATCCACTTATCATATAGTCTGATAATAAAAATACAATCAAGCCGGTTTGATTTGGTTGGTTTCGGAAGGGTGTGGGGTTCTTTTCTTTCCGTGGTCCTGCGGGCTCGCTCCTCCCCCCTACCAATCCACGTGGTGACTTGGTTCATTTGACAGGTGGCTGGATGTTTCCCCTACCTACTTAGGTAGTTGTGCAGTTCCGACAGGTTCAGTATCCTCGCCTCATCAATTCACTGATTTTTCAAGCATATCTTTACGATTGGTTTTTCCGGTTAAAACAGGGTTTTTCCATTGATCGCAAGCCTGTCGGGCATGGTTCTTTGTCAATTTATTGATGTTCTTCTGTGAGAGATTTTGTCGGTTTATTTTGCGTTGTACCACGTATTGCATCCCTCCATTCGGTTGATTTGTGTGACAATTTGAGTTTGTTTGGGACCACTCACCGGACCCTACTTCCCTGGGTGGTCCATTTTTTTTCAGAGTCTGACGCAGGTCTATCCTCATCCTGACAGATTACGTTCCCGCTCTCTGCCGCTGCGGAGAGCTTTTCTTTTTACACTTTCCATTTTCTCACGCCCAAAGGCGTATCCATGAAGGCAGAAAACCTATGAAACAGCTTGTATTTTGTATTCTTTTAGCTTGCACTTTGACTGCTTGCGGAGGCGACCCGGCAGCCAGCCAGCCAGCCAAACCCGAAACCACAACCACCAAACCTGAAACCGCCAAAACTGATGCCGCCCCAGCGAAAAAAGCCGAAGCGGCGCATCCCTGGGCTGGTTTTAACGTGGGTTCCTTTGCCAAAACCAAATCCACCGTGGTAACGCAGGTGGCAGGCAAGCCATTTACCACCACCAGCACCATCACCTACACATTGCTGGAAAAAACGGCTGACAAAGCCATTGTTGAAATGGAAACCGAGGTCATGGGCAGCAAAACCAAAACCAAGACGGAAATCCCACTTTCCGGAACCGGCGGTGCCGTCGCGGGTGGTGCCACACCGGCTGGAACGGCTGCCCCGACGCCCAAGGGCGAAGGCTCGGAAGACCTGACGGTGGGCGGTAAAACGGTCCATTGCAAGTGGATGGAAATCGAAACCAGTGCCGCGGGGAACAATGTGTCAAGCAAAGTCTGGACCTCCAGTGAAGTGCCCGGCAGCATGGTCAAATCCCAGTCAAAAACAACCGGTGCCGCCTCTTCTGAGGCAACCGTGGAACTGGTGGATTTTGGTGTGAAATAAATACCTGCAAAGTTTTTTTACCGGTACCGGGCGGAGCCCTTCCTTTTTCCGGTTGGAAAAGGTTGAATCCCAAATGGCATGAAAGGCAATTGGCCATGATTTCAATCTTGGAAAATCAACGGAAAATACGGCTCCGCCTGGTATTTTTTTTGAACCGAAGGGGGAATGGCAATGACCGGCAATTGGAGTAAACGTCAGTTTTGGATTCAAATCTGGTTGCTGGTTGTCAGTTGTGGCTGGTGTTGGGCTCCGGTCAGTGCAGAACAACTCCCTGTCAAACATTTCACCTCCAGTGACGGGCTGGCCCAGGACCGGGTCAAACGGATCGTCCGTGATCAGCGAGGGTTTCTCTGGATTTGTACCAGTGATGGACTGAGTCGGTTCGACGGGAGCCAGTTTGTCAATTATGTTCCAGACCTGGACCGTGCCCAGTCCATGAATGATGTGCTGGTAACTGCCCAGGGTGAATATTGGGCGGCTACCAACGGGGCCGGAGTATTGCGCCTTCATTTCAACGGTCCCCCTGAAGTTGAACCACTCACCGCTGTTCACCGCTTTCGCAACCAGGACCAGTTTTATTTTACAGTGTATCCTCAGGGTGAAGACCCACGCAGCAACCGGGTAAATGCCTTGTTTGAAGACCGGAATCACATCATTTGGGCCGGGACGGACAATGGCGTGTTTTTTCTCGACCGGAGAAACGGTCAAAAGGCATTTACCCGGCTTGAATACCGGATTCCAGCCTTCACTGAGCGTCCATTACCGGTGTGGGCATTTGTTGAGGATACAGAAGGAACCCTTTGGATAGGCACTGCCTCGGGGTTGATTAAACGATCTGCCAATGGCCGGGTTGAAGCTGACTGGGGAAATCTGGGGGCACAGATTGGCGCGGTTCTGACCCTGGTCAAAGATTCAGCCGGAAGAATCTGGGCCGGACATAGAAAAGGCGTGTTTGTTTTTTACCCGGCAGGAGTTCCTGCCTTACCCGGAGTCAGTTGGGAGCCGCCGCCGGGTCCGGTTGAGCCGCCGCCCCGCTTCCAGGTTCCGCCGGACCTGGGCATTGGCCTGTGGCTTTCAACCGCCAATGGGCTGCCCCACAATCTGGTTTCGGCGCTCTATCAGGCCACCGACGGGAGTTTCTGGATTTCCACCCGTGGTGGTTTGGTGCATTGGAATCAAGGAAAAGTCAGGACCTACACAACCGCCAATGGCCTGATTGACTATCGGGTTCCAGCCATCACGGAGGACCAGGCTGGCAACCTGTGGCTGGGAAGCACCCTGTCGGGTGTGCTCAAATGGTACCAAAACGGCTTCACCACGTTTACCGAGGCTGACGGTTTGGGCAGTATCGGAGTTCATTCCATTTTTCCGAATCGGGCCGGACAGGTCTGTGTCATCACCGGGGTGTCTTCGCTGTTTCTCAATCAGTTTGATGGAAAAAGATTTCATACCGTTCAGCCGGGAACTCCCGACAGTCTGGCAACTCATAGTGTGGCACTCCGGTCACCTCTGATGATTGAAGACCATACCGGCAACATGTGGGTGGCCCGCAACGACGGCCTGTATCGCTTTCCACCGGTTGAGCAAGTGGAAAAGCTGGCGACTGTAACGCCCCTCAACATCTATCAAACCAAAGACCATGGCTTGACCGATAACAAAATCAGCCGTGTGTTTGAGGATTCCAAAGGGGATGTTTGGATTGCATCCGAAGACCATGATTGTCTCAGCCGCTGGAACCGAACCACAGGCACCTTCGAACATTATTCGGACAAAGATGGAATCCCACCCTGGTGTTCGCCCATCTGCTTTCGGGAGGACCGTTCGGGGGCCATCTGGATTGGCACATTGGAAGGGCGGGTGCTGCGCTATCGGAACCGTCGGTTTGAGGAATGGGCCGGGCCGCTGGGCCTGCCTGCCGGGCAGATAATGGATTTATGGGTTGACCGGGGCGGACAGTTGTGGATTGCCATTAACGGGGGCGGCCTGCGCTGTATTTCCGACCCAACCGTCGCCCGGCCACAACTTAAAAAACTGCCTTCCCTCACTGAATCCAGGCTTAAAACCGTCCGGTGCATAGTTGAAGATGGTTTTGGAACCCTCTACTTCGGAACCAATCAGGGGATTTTTCATTTTGACCCGGCAACCGAACAAATCACTCATTACACAACTGCGGACGGGTTGGTGAACGGAGAAGTTCAGGCCGCATTTGTTGACTCCAGTCAGGTTCTATGGTTTGGCACCTCAAATGGACTGTCCCGACTGGCACCCAAACCTTCACTGCCAGCCACCGCTCCCTCCATTTACCTGCGCCAGGTTGTAGTGGGTGGGGTTCAAATCCCGCTTTCGGCGCTAGGGGCGACCTGTGTTGCAGCCCCGCCGGTTGCCTGGAACCAAAACCAGGTTCAGATTGATTTTTTCGGCATCAATTTTGTGTCAGGGAACAACCTTCGGTACCAATACCGGTTGGGTGGAGGTGAGACGGAGTGGAGCAGCCTGATTGACCAACGAACCATCAATTTTGCCCTGGCTCCGGGAACCTACCGGTTTGAAGTGCGGGCTGTCGGTTCCAATGGCAGGCAAAGTGTTGCACCAGCCGTTCTGACCCTGGAGATTTTGCCGCCTTTCTGGCAACGGAGCTGGTTTCTGGCCTTGCTGGCCGGAGGATTGGGTGGCCTTGCCTTTGGGATCCACCGCTATCGGATGGCTCAACTGATTCAGCTTGAACGGTTGCGCATCCAGATTGCCGCAGATTTGCACGATGACATTGGGGCCAGCCTGTCACAGGTGGCAATTTTGAGCGAAGTTGTCCGCCGTCAGGTTGAAGCTGAAAATCTGGCCGTGGTGGCCCAGCCGCTGACCCGGATTGCGGCAATTTCGGCTGAAGCCATGGAAAACATGAGTGATATTGTCTGGTCCATCAATCCCCGCAAGGACCGGGTGAAAGACCTGATTCGCCGGATGCGGCAATATGCAGTCGAATCCCTTTCCACCAGTGACATTGCCTTCCGGTTCCAGGCCGTTGAATCCGAGGCGGAAATCAAACTGGCTCCTGATGTCCGGCGGCAGCTTTTCCTCATGTTCAAGGAATGTATCAACAATCTGGTCCGCCACTCCAACTGCACCGAAGCGGAAATCAACCTCCGCACCAAGGATGATTGGGTTCAAGTGACCGTGCAGGACAACGGACGCGGGTTTGCTCTGGGGGAACAACGGGAAGGAAACGGTTTGTCCAATCTCCGCCGCCGGGCTGAATCTTTGAGAGGGCGGTGTGAGGTGACCTCCGGTCCGGGGCAGGGGACCTTGGTTGCCATTACAGTTCCGCGCAGGCTTCGCGCTCGGAAGTGAGGGGGCAGGGTTTGGGGTTCAGGCTTCAGGGGTCAGGGTCTTTTGAATGGACAATGGACAATGGACAATGGACAAATGACAATTGAAACCTCTCCAGGATTTCAAATTTTCTGATATTCGAAAACCCTGAAGCCTGAAGCCTGAAACCTGAACCCTGAACCCTGAAACCTGAAACCTGAACCCTGAACCCTACGGCGTAAACATCACTTCCGTAGCTTGACTGTCTTCCACCTGCTTTGAGGTCAGCCACATCTGGTGATACCGGTTGGTCAACCAGCGGCCCAACTGGTTGGCAAAAAGTGGGTTGCGCACATCTCCCGGTTCTCCGCCGGGCAGAATCTGAAAGGCTGAAATCCCCTGGGTTGACATTTCACCCGTAAAGCGCCGCGAAGGCCCGCTGGAAAAGGTGCAGGATGCCGGAGAGGTCACCCGCGCGTTGTGCGTGGCAGCGTCCACCGTTTCGTAACCCCCGCTCCGGGACAAACCGGGAAGTCCCGGCTCGACACTGGAAAATTTGCCAGCCGGAGGAACACTGAGCGGGCTGCCCAGGATATGCCCAAAGGTGATGCGGTGCAGCCGTCCCCAGCGGTAATCGTTTTGGGCGGTGGATTTGGCAAAGGCCACTCCAAATGAATCCCCCGCCAGTTGGTTGAGGGCATCACGCAGACTGGACAAAATCATGATGTCGCGGGCGGTTTCGGCATTGGTCACCCCTGTGATTTCAAAGAAATTCACGCCCGAAGCACCCTTTCCCTGCATGGTTGGAAAGGTGTCGAGCAGGTTTCTGAGTGCCGCCACTGCCTGGGCGCTAAAGGGTTGGTACAAACCCAATCCACGCCGAATCAACGTTGCATCCACCACGTTTTGCACCATCTGACTGCGCCATGCCGTGTAAGTGGTGGCGGCAATGCTGTTCCGGATTTCCGTTTCAGACGGTGCAGCCAGCAAATCAGGATTGTCGCCGGGGTCATAGCCCCGCTCAATGCCAGTAGGCGTGCTGAAATCCCACAGCGCCAACCGGTTGACGGCTTCGGTCAGGCGCGGGTCGCTGCCCAGGGCGGCCAGGGCCGGGCTGGCGGTTGGCGCTTTCGCATTTTCAAATGCTTTGAGCAGGTAAGGGGTCAGGATTTCCGCATCCAGCATCTGGTTGTTGCTCTGCCAGGAGCGGATATCTTCAATGGAAGCCTTGCCTCCACTGGCCAGCCGGGCCTGAATCAGGCGGACAATCCGCCCCATCCGGTTCCCGTCGGCATATCCGACATTCAGGTAATAAACTCCGCCGCCTTTGCGGACCTGATTGAGCGCATTGTTGTCAATCGTGGTTCCAATCGGGTCCTGATTGGCGTTGGCGATAAAACCGGCGGCTGGATTGACCACCTGGGGCATTTCCGCAAAGGGCAGGATTTCGTAATTGAGCGATTGTCCTTCCTGGCGGGTTTTGAGCGCCAGCCATTCGTTTTTGAATTTTCCGGTGCCGTCGCGCAGCAGATAGGGCGGCGTGCCGTCCACCCGGCCCAGGGTTTGCAAATCCTCGCGGAGCGGCACCTCGGAACTGGTGAAATAGGCAATGTTCCCATCCACATCGGCATAGGAAAAATTCTGCGAGCCGAAATCAAAAAACTGGAGCGCTTTCCTGAAATCCTCCACGCTTTTGGCCCGATTAAAACCAAGGAATGCCTCCAGTTCGCGGGTCGCCCGAAAGCCACTGTACTGAATGCTGATGCCCAATGCTTTTTTCTTTGAAGTCGGGGTCACGGAAATCAACGGCCCGTTGTTGCGCCGGGGCACGATATAGGTAAAAGCCGCATCGTCGGCCACCGGAACCGTCATCAGGTTGTCTTTTTGTCCGTCGCTCAACTGATTGACCTGGAACGTCTGGGGAATCACCGTCACGTTTTCCTTTTTCCCGCTGAAGGTGGTGGATTTCGGTCGTTGCGTGCTTTTATCAAGCACAACCTCTTCCTGATACAAATCCGTCACATCCAGCGGGTTGACTGTGGCACCCCAGCAAATCCGTTCGTTTGTTCCAAGCACCACGCCGGGCACGCCCGCAAAGGTCACACCGTTGACATTCATGGGGCCACGGGCCGGGTCGTTTTCCACGATGAGGTGGGCTTCGTACCAGACGGATGGGGTCGAAAGCGAAAGATGCGGGTCGTTGGCCAGTATCGGGGCTCCGGAAACTGTTCTGGCACCGGAAATAATCCACCAGTTGCTGCCGGTATCACCCGCCGTGTGGTCAAAAAATTCCCGCAAATACTGGTCATTTTGGATTTTCCGAAGGTAATCGCGGGCCATTTCCAGGGTTTCCGGGCGAATCACCTCCGTCAACTTGCGGGCGGCGGTTTCGGCAGCCTCGATTTGGGCTGTGCGGGAGTCCGGGTCAATGGCTCCCGTGCCGCCAAAATTGGGAATGGAAACTGTTGGGTCAAACGGAGCCGACCGGAACACATCCTCAAAAAAGAGCTTGGTCCCGTCGAAATTGCCGTTCCGTCCGGCTTGTTGATAGGCCGCCAGCGCGGTGCTGAGAAACAAGTCCCGAATCGAATCAAAGGACAGGTTAAAGGCAATGGCTTTGCTGATGGTGAGCGAATCAAGCGGCGTCCAGGCAGGAATTCCGGTTTTGGAAAGTTCCAGAGCGTCATATTCCGGCGGCAGTATAAAGGTTGGGTCTTTCAGACAGGCGTTCACCCCGTCGGCATAGGCCTGCAACAAAGCCCGAATGTCAGCCGGATAGGCATTGAGGGATTCTTCCGCCGCCCGTCGCAGGCCCAGCCGCCGCAGTTCGGTATCAGAGCCAAGGCCGGATTGTCCAACCAGTTCCGCCAGCCTGCCGCTGGCCTGCCGCCGCAGGGTATCCATTTGAAAAAAACGGTCACTTGCGTGAATGTAACCCTGGGCGAGAAATGCGTCATGGTCGTTTTTGGCGAAAATATGGGGAATGCCTTCCGTGTCACGAACCACCCGGACCGGAGCCTGCAAGCCCGGAAGCTGAGGTGTTTGGACAATCCCGTTGGGAGCAGCTTTGGCGGCTGCGGGACTGACCGGATGCCAGGAAAGCATGCTCGAAACGGTCAACAAGACCAATGCAAAGGTCAAAACAGGTCGCATAGCGGGTTCCCTCCTGCATGAAAGCCGAACTTATTCTGAACGGTGAATCCAATTTTTGGAGCGTTGGAAAAAAACGGGTGTTAGGATGGATGTGTCACCCGAAAAACATCCTACCACAACGAATCAGGAGGTGCGGTGATGACCTTTCAAAAATGTGAAATTCTTACCCGATGGAAAACTGGCTGTGGCTGTTTCCTGGTGGCGGTAGGAGGATTGCACGGAACAGCCTCAGCCCTCAGTCCTCAGTCCTGGATTGTTCCTCGGCCCTCAGTCCTCAGTCCTCAGTCCTGGATTGTTCCTCAGCCCTCAGTCCTGGATTCCTACCAACTGCCGGACCACCGCCTGCATTTCTGCTTCGTCCACCTCCAGCGACCATTTGGCCTGGGGAATCTGCACTAGCAACCCATGCAGGTTATGAATCAGCAACTGCGCCAACAGGGAAGGCCGTAAGGTCGAAGTGAAAACACCGGCTTGCTGTCCGGCTTGCAGTATCGCTTCCAGTTGCGTGGAGAACGCTTCATATTCCGGCAGAAGCAATGATTCCGGCAGTAAAAACGGGTTCCGGCCTTCGCCCACGACAATCTGAAAAACGAGTGCTTCGGAAAGCCAGGGCGTGGCCGGGTCGTCATCCCTGGATTGAATCAGTGCCTGCACCACCGTTTCAAGCAGCTTCCGTGGGTCATCCGTGACGTGTTTGTAGTGTTCCACCCGCAGGTTGAGCGGTTTCCAGTAATATTCATTGAGGATGAAAAAAGCAGCCTGCCGAAGCCCGATGAAATACCGGTAAAAGGCCGGGTCGGTGGTTCCCGCCAAGCGGGTGATTTCAGCCACCCGTGCGCCCAGGACGCCTTTGCGGGCGAATTCCTCCACCGTGGCACTGACAATGCGGTGTCCCAGTTCGGTGACCGGTTCCCGTTTTATCCAGTGGTTCCGTCCGGTTTGCATGTCCTCAACGGGAATTTCGGCGGGTTTGGCGGCTGAAGGACGTTTCGGCACGGCTCAAAAATTCTCCCCAAAATAGTATTTGACGGCCCGAAGATAGTCTGTTACAAAGTTGCTGTCAATTTTGTAAGTATCACTTACTTTTTTATAAGTACAAAATTGTCTAATTGAGGCCCTCCATGAATGACCTGTTCCGTCAGCTTTTTTCGTTTCCAACTGGAATTTTCTCGGTGTTGTTGGCTTTGGTAGCGTGCTACTGGTTGCTGGTGATTGCTGGAGCCCTCGACCTCGACCTGTTTGAGGTGCCGGAGGGGGCCGATACGGATGGCTTCCATGACGGATTCTTTGACGCTTTGCTCAATCCACTGGGACTCAAAGGAATTCCCCTCACGATTCCCCTCAGTCTGCTGATTCTGTTTGGCTGGGTGGTTTCGCTAGTGGGGAACAATTTTTCTGGCTGGTTTATCGCCCTCAAACTGACCGGGATTGCTTTTGGCTGTGCGCTGCTGCTGGTTGCGTTGATTGTCGGAGTGCTCGGCGCAGCCCTCACCCTGCGCCCGTTTCGGAGCGTTTTTGCCGTTCACCAGGCAGAGGAAAACAGTTCTCTGGTGGGAAAAATCTGCACGGTTACCACTCAACGGGTGGACGAACGGTTCGGTCAGGCCGAAATCCCCGGCACCAGCCTGGTGGTGCAGGTTCGTTGTCCCCAACCCAACGATTTGCGGCGGGGTTCCCAAGCCCTGATTTTCGAATATGACCCGGCGGCAGAGGCTTTCTCCGTCAACCCGGTTTCGGACTCCATTTAGTTTTTTGTTTAACCACAGAGGCGCGCAGAGGAAATACTTCTGATTTCCAGAGCAATTAAGACCTCGGATTTTCTCTGCGCGCCTCTGCGCGCCTCTGTGGTTCATTATGGTTGTTCGGTTGCGACACTTTTGTTTTCAAGGAGATTCTGTATGGACCCCATTGCCCTGGCGATTTTGTTTGTTTCCCTGGTGCTGATTGTTTTTGGCTCCCTTGCGCTGTTTTCCCGTTTCTATGTGAAAGTCGAACAGGGCAAGGCGCTCATCGTCAATAAAATGAAGCCCGAACCCGAAGTCACCTTCACCGGAATGATTGTGTTGCCGGTTTTTTACAAAGCCGAAACGATGGATATTTCGGTCAAAACCATTGAAATTGACCGGCGCGGCAAAGAAGGGCTGATTTGTCAGGACAACATCCGGGCCGACATCAAAGTGACCTTCTTTGTGCGCGTCAACAAAACCCGCGACGACGTGATTAAAGTGGCCCAGGCAATTGGCTGCGCACGGGCTTCGGACCAGGACACGCTGGAGGAACTCTTTAGCGCCAAGTTTTCCGAGGCTTTGAAAACCGTCGGGAAACAGATGGAGTTCATTGACCTCTATACCAAGCGCGAAGATTTCCGTGACCGCATCATTGAAGTGATTGGGCGCGACCTGAACGGCTATGTGCTGGAGGATGCGGCAATTGACTTTCTGGAACAGACGGCGCTTTCGTCGCTCGACCCCAACAACATCCTGGATGCCCAGGGCATTTGCAAAATCACAGAACTGACGACGCTCGAAAAGGTCCGCACCAACGAATTTACCAACAACAGCCTCAAGCTCATCAAAAAGCAGGATGTGGAGGCGGCGGAAACCGTGCTCGAACTCGAACGGCAGGAAGCCGAAGCCACCGCCAAGCAGAAGCGCGAAATTGAAACGGCACAGGCCCGTGAAACGGCGGAAGTAGCCAAAATTCAGGCGGAAGAACGGCTGCGCGCCGAAACAGCCCGCATCAAGGCCGATGAGGAACTGGTCATTCTGGAGCAAAACAAGCTACGCCAAGTAGAACTTTCCCAAAAAAGCCGGGAACGGGCGCTTATGCTCGAATCGGAACGAACCGAAAAAGAGCGGCAAATGGAAGTCGTGAGCCGCGAACGCGAAATCGAATTGCAGCGGATTGCCAAGGAAAAAGCCCTTGAGGAACAACGTAAATCCATTTGTGAGGTCATCCGCGAACGGGTCGCCGTCGAGAAAACCGTGGCGGTCGAAGAGGAAAGCATCAAACAGTTGCGTGTCGTGGAGGAAGCCAAACGGCTCAAACAATCCACGATTATTTCGGCTGAAGCCGCCGCCGAAGAAAAACTGGTCAAAGACATCAAGGCTGCCGAAGCGGCTGAAACCGCTGCCAAGTTCAAAGCCAGCGAATTGTTGATTCGGTCGGAAGCCGAACTGAACGCGGCTGACAAGCAGGCCCAGGCCAAAATCCGACTGGCTGAAAGTTTGCAGGCGGAAAAAGCGGCTCCCGGACTGGCCGAAGCCAAAGTTCAGGAAGCCACCGCGCTGGCACTGGAAAAAACGGGTGCCGCCGAAGCCAGCGTCATGCTCCAAAAAGGAAATGCCGAAGCCATGACCGCGAAAGGCCGGTTTGAAGCGGAAGCTGCCGGAATTTCACAGAAAGCGGCGGCCATGAAAGCCCTCGACGAAGCCGGACGCGAACACGAGGAATTCCGCCTGCGCCTGGAAAACGACCGGATTCTGGCCATCCAGACCCTGGAAGCCCAAAAAGTCACGGCGGAAATGCAGGCAATGGTCCTGGGTGAAGCGCTCAAGAACGCCAAAATTGACATTATCGGCGGGGAAAACCTAGTCCTCGACCGGCTGGTCAATTCGATTTCGCTGGGTAAATCCATCGAAGGATTCGTCCAAAACAGCGATTCGGCTCAAAAGCTGGTGGATTCGGTTTCGCAGTTGTTGGGCGGACTGAATCCTGCATTGAAAAAACAATAATTGCCTGGGGTACCCAGGAAAGAACCCGATTCGTGGAAAATGGTGATGCATGCAACATGTTTTGCAGCAAACGCCATTTTCCACTTGCCAATCCCGTTCAGGAATTTGTCAGGACCCATTATGGTGACCAGGCTTGACCATTCTACATTTGAAGTCATCCGCGACCGGTTGCGGGTCAGCGGTGAAACACTGGCTGCCCGGACCACGGCGCTCAACGAGGAACGCAAACGTCTGTTTGGCGGAATTGAATGCCTGCTGCTGACGACGGAACGGATTCGAACCGAACAAAACTGCATTCCCTGTGATGTGGCCTGGGTTGATAACCGCCTGGTGGTTGGCTTTCAGGTGTTTTTTGGCCTCAAACGCGAAGTGGCGGTGGCGGATGTCTTCAGTCTCTTCGGTTGTGAAAAGACTGAAACCGGCTTGGGGTTGGTTCCGATTGGGCCTGAGTCGAGCCAATATTTCCTGCGGGATGAAGCGTTCCTGCGCGATTTTGACGAAGTGTTTCGTTACTTTCGCAACGCCAGGCCGATTCAGGTCAGGCTGGTGGAGGGCAAACTGCTGCTGGTCTTTCAAACCGGGGCCGATTTTCGTGACAGCAAAGTCCTGCGCTGGGCCGTCGGCATGGATGGAACCATTTCCTACATGGACAACCGGGGTGAGCGCGACCACCTCTGGCCCGCTTCCTGCGACTTTGAATGGACGCCAACCAGTCCGGATAACCAGGTTTTGGGCCGCCATTCGCACATTTCGGTTTGTGACGAGATGTTTGTCGAAACCATCGGCGGCGATTTGACCATCAAGCTTGAGAACAACACCGAGGATGGCCTGGGAGCCTACCGCGAACCGGTCGAAGACCCCTTTCAGTCGCTCGACGATGCCCAGGTTTTCTATACCCGGTTGGCAGGGCTGATTTTGCTTAAAATATTGCCCTACGGGGAGAAAAACTGGCGCTATCTGGTTTTCAACCGCCGCACCAAAACCGTGCAACGGATTGACCAACTGGGTCAGGGTTGCCTGCGCCTGCCGGAACAACAGGGAATTCTGTTTCCGGGCGGGTATTGCCTCAATGACGGTACCTGCCGGATTTTTGCGGATGCCCAAGGGTTGGAACTGCTTCGGATTGTGCGGGCTCCGAATGGCGAGGACGTGCTCTATGCCTTTCGCAACCGGTCCCTGAATCAGGTTTTGCTGCTCCCATACAATGTGATTCGCAAAGAGGTGGCTCCCGTTCTGACCGGCAAAGGGGTTGCCCTCGCCGCCGATGGAACGTTGTTTTTGGTCAAACCGGAAACCGACGAACCCGCACGGGTCCATCCCATCCAGGTCTGGCAAACGCCGTTTGTGAGCGATACGCACGCCGCCGCCGGTCTGAAAACCGGCTCGTTTCTGGAAACGATTGGCAATGCGGAACTGGTGCGGGGGCTGGCGGACCTGCTGGCCCTGGAACGTCTGGCGGTTTTGCCCGAACCCTCCGGGCAGGATTTTGAAACCATCAGCCGTGCCGCCAACCGGTTGTTGGACCGCTACCATTGGCTGGGTCACGAGGCTGTGGGCAATTTACGTGAACCCATCACAACCATCGGAAAAACTGCCGAAACCGCGCTCCGCGAGTTTGAGAAAACCGAAGCCCTACGCAAAGCTGCGGCTGAGTCCGTGGCGGCGGTGGAAAAACGGCTGGAAGAGATTGAACAGGAATTTTCCCGGACCACAGCCACCGAGCTTGGGGTTTTTCTGGAAATGTTGGGGAAACTGCGTTCCGAACAGGGAACCTGTATCAGCCTGCGTGAGGTGCGCTTTGCCGACCTCGCCCGGCTGGCTGAACTGGAAGCCCGCTGCTGTACGGAATTTGACCGGATTGGAGCGGAAACAGTCCTTTTTTTGCAAACCCCTGCTGCTTTTGCCCCGCTGCAAAGGCAGGTGGAAGCGGTGCAGGGCAAACTGGCCCGGATTTCTTCCGCGTTTGAAGCAACGACGTTGACAACGGAACTGGAAAGCATCCGCCAGCAATTGACCGGGCTGACCGAAACGCTCAACACCCTGACAGTCGCTGATGCGCGGGTTCGGACTTCCATTCTGAGTGAGATTTCAGTGGTCCTGGGCCAGCTTAACCTGGTGCGGGCACAGCTTGAAACCCGGCGGCAGGAGCTGGTCCGGGCCGAAAGTGCAGTTGAATTTGCCGCCCAGCTCGGACTTTTGGCCCAGACCGGAGCCGGTGCCCTGCAACTGGCCACCACTCCGGAATCCTGCGACAGCCAATTGGCCAGCCTGCTCCTGCGCCTGGAGGAAGTCGAAACCCGGTTTGCCGATTGCCCGGAATATGTTGTGCAATTGACGGAACAACGGCTGGACATGACCCGGACCTTTTCCCAAAAACGGCAATACCTGCTGGAAGAACGGGTCCGGTTGGCGGAACAGACGCGGCAGACCGCCGACCGCCTGTTGCAGAACCTCGCCCATCGGGCCGGACAACTGCCCAGCCCCGAAGCGCTCAACACTCTGTTTGCCGCCGACCCGACCTTGCTCAAAATTCGTGAACTGGGGCGGAAACTCCGTGACCTGCAACACGAAATCGCGGCAGATGACCTGGAAGCCCAACTCAAAGCCCGTCGGGAAGAGGCGTTCCGTACCCTGCGCGACCGACATGAGCTGTATGACGACAACCACCGCCTGATTCGGTTTGGCCGCCATCGCTTTGCCGTCAATGTCCAATCGGCGGAACTGGTCCTGACCTGCCGGGATGAGGTTCTGGGGCTGCATCTGACGGGAACGGAATTTTTCCAACCCGTGGAGGTTGATTTCAAACCAGCAGACCGGGCGACCTGGGAACAGAGGTTGATTTCTGAAAATGAGGCGGTGTATCGGGCTGAATATCTGGCTTTTCAGGTTTTTTCTGAGATCGTATCTCACCGCCTCTGCGGTGAAGAAAAACAGGACCATCAAACTTTGCTTGAACTCGTCCGCAAAACTGCTGAAGTTCGCTCCGGCGAAGGGTATGAGCACGGCGTGCATGACGAAGATGCAGCCCGCCTTGTGCATGCTTTACTGAAATTGCACGGGAGTGTTGGGCTTTTGCGGTTTGCACCAAAGGCGCGGGCGGCAGCCCTGTTGTTCTGGGCTTTTGCGGTGGACGAGAAGGCTCGCCACCGGATGCGTTCCCAGGTGCAAAAACTGGCGACCCTCCGCACCTGTTTTCCCAAGCAGAACGCGGTGGAACAGTTTTGCCGGGAACTGGGAGTTGAAATTGAGACATTTTTCAAACAACTTCACCGCAGAGACTCAGAGGAGGCGCAGAGTTTCGCTGAGTGTTTGAGTGCGGCTTTTTACCTGTTTGAAGAACTGGCACAGGATTCACCGGAGTTTGTGCAAAGCCTGGAATGTGCAGAGTTGCTGAAGGCATTGCGCCTGCATCTCGCCAAACAGGGGCAACGGTTGTCCTTTGAGGTTGCTTCCGAACAGGTGCAAACCGACCTCCCGACAGCGCTTACGCTGGCACGGGCCTGGATTGACGGGTTTGTTGCAGCAACTGGACAAAGGCAAACCTATGGCCATGTGGCCGCCGAGGCCACTGGCTGGCTCCTGGTGGAAACCCTCCTGCCCCAGCGAACCGAAACCGCTTCCACGATGGTCAGGGTTGAATCATTGGCTGGAAATCACCCTCGCATCGAGGGGGGAACTTTGAACCTCCGGTTGGATGAATTTCTGGAACGGTTGCAGGCCTTTGAAGCGGTGGCCGTGCCGCGTTTCCGCCATTTCCAGGAAATGCGTTCCCGACTGCTTTCCGAGGCCCGGACAACCCTCAATCCGGCTGGCCTCAAGCCCAACGTGATGGGGGCATTTGTGCGGAATCAGTTGATTCAACAGGTGTACCTGCCTTTCATCGGAGACAACCTCGCCAAACAAATCGGCGCTGCCGGTGAAGCCCGCCGGGCAGACCTGATGGGATTGCTGCTCCTGATTTCACCGCCCGGTTACGGAAAAACGACGCTCCTTGAATATGTGGCTGACCGCCTGGGGCTCCTCTTTGTCAAAATCAACGGCCCGGCACTTGGTGCCCACGTGACCACCTTGGACCCGGCTGCCGCACCTCATGCCACCGCCCGGCGTGAAGTCGAGAAAATCAACTTCGCCTTGGAACTGGGAACCAACTGCATGCTCTATGTGGATGACATTCAGCATACCAGCGCCGAATTTTTGCAGCAGTTTCTTTCGCTCTGTGACGCCCAGCGGACCCTTGACGGGGTGTGGCAGGGTCGGGCCAAACGCTATGACCTGCGCGGCAAACGGTTTGCCGTGGTAATGGCGGGAAATCCTTATACCGAATCGGGCGAACGCTTTCGCATTCCGGACATGCTGGCCAACCGGGCCGATGTTTTTAACCTGGGCGATATGGTGGCGGGCAAAGAAGACCTGTTCGCCTTCAGTTATCTGGAAAACGCTTTGACCTCAAACCCGTTTTTGCGTCCGCTGACCACCCGCGACCCGCAGGACCTGCCGTTGCTGGTGCGGATGGCCAAAGGGGAACCGGTCGCCGCCGACCAGTTAAAGCATCCGTACCTGCCCGGCGAACTGGCTGACATTACGGCGGTTTTGCAGAAACTGCTCACCGTGCAGGAGGTGGTGATGAAGGTCAACCGCGGTTACATCGAATCAGCTTCCCAGACTGCTGCCTTCCGGACGGAACCGGCCTTCAAACTGCAAGGCAGCTACCGGAACATGAATAAAATTGCGGAAAAAATTGCGCCGGTGATGGATGAACGGGAACTTCAGGCCGTGATTGACGTCCATTACACCTCAGAGGCGCAAACCCTGACCACCGAAGCCGAGCAGAATCTGCTCAAGCTGGCCGAAATCCGCCAGCGAATGGACAACGTGCAACGCTCCCGGTGGAACGAAATCAAACACACGTTTCAACGACAGCAGCTTGTAGGCGGTACCGAGAACGACCCCATTTCCCGTGTGGTCGGCCATCTCAACCTGATTGTCAGCGGTCTGGCCGGAATCGAGGCTGCCCTGGCAAACAGCATACAGATAAAGAATTCATAATTTTATATCCACGAAGAACAGGAAGAAACACGGAGATAAATCAAAAAATTTGCTTCCTTCGTGTTTCTTCGCGTCTTTCGTGGATGAATCTGTGGAACCCGTTATGAAACCATTTGTGCTTGAACATTTCCGCATTCGCCAGCAGGGGCTCCCGGTCCGGTGTGAGATTTGCCATCAATCCGACCGGTTTAACCCAACCACCGGCTGTTGCGACCGGTGTGACCGGGCTGCCCAGGCATTGCCGATTCCGAGAAGGAAACCGCAGGGCATTGCCCTGCATGACCTGGACCTGGAATTTATGTTGCGTTCCCGCCTCAATGCTGAACTTGAACCCGACGAATGTGTGTTGTGGCTGGGGCATCCGGTTTCCCCCAAAATGCAATATTGGGGAGCAGCTTTCCTTTTCGGAGCACTCTATGTGATTGCCCTGTGGCAGATTTTTTCACTGGCTGGCAGCTTTGCCTGGATTTTGCTGGCAACGGCTTTCTTTGGTTACACCTTTTATGTGCTGCGGAAAAGTTATCAGGCAATTCCCATCCTCTATGTGTTGACCAACCAGAGAGCGATTGTCGTCACGCATTGTCACGAACCGGTGTTTCATTCCTACCTGCCGCATCGGGTCGCCGGGTACAAATATGTCTCCCGTGATGATGGTTCGGCGGATTTGATTTTTGGCACCTCGGTTGTTTATGGTTCTCCCGAACCTTTCGGTTTTTTAAGAGTCAAAAAACCCCAGGAGGTAGAAAAACTCATCCAGGAAAATTTCCCGGTCTGAACCCTATGAGCACCGCGCCCGCCCCACAGTTTCGCATTCGCAGTGAACGTCCGCCCGAACGGTGCGAAGTCTGCCATCAGGCTGACCGGTTTGACCCGGAAACCGGAGCCTGTGGGCGGTGCCAGCAATTGCTGGTACGGCCACTCCAGATTCCACCTGTTTTAACTGTCTTGGACCCCACCCGGATTGATTTGCCCCACCAGCAGCGGAACGGATTACAGGCCGCCTTGAATGTGGATGAGGACCTTTTTTGGTGCGGAAAACCAGTATTGGAGGTTGAGGAAAAAGTGGTTACCAACCCCAGATGGCTTTTGGTTTTTGCAGGGGTGGTGTGCTTTTCGGTATTTGTGATTCCGGATATGGCCTTGGCAGCGTTTTCCAACCCGCTGCTTTGGTATCTTTTTCTGTTTGCCCTGATTTCCAATTTTGGCAGTTTCCTGATTGCGAAAAGAAAAGAACGATTTGTCTATGCCGTAACCAATCAACGGGTTTTGGTCCTATCATTCGGACGCTGTATCACGGTTCAGACACTCTGGAAAGATAACCTTGGCAGGGTCAGCCGGGTTCCCAAGGAAAAAGGTGCCGGCGATTTGGTCTTTCAAACCCGCATTGCCGGAGTCCCTGTACCGGCTTTGACCTTTTCGGATATTCCGGATGTCTGTGAAGTTGAAAACATCGTACGCACGGTTTTTCGCGCCTGAAAAACTCCTGCTTGGCGAAGCCGGGTGACTCCGATACAATCAGGCCGCGCAGACAACCGTCACTGCCTCCTGTCCTTCAGGTTTTACCGATTCCATCCAGCCCCGCACCTATTTACTTCATGCCTGAGTTGGGAATTTCGCTATGAAGTTCAAACCAGCCCGTTTGACCGCTGTTGTTGTTTTCGGAATTGCCTTTGGGCTGGCGTTTGTCTGTGGGTTGCACGAAACCACCAGCCTGCCGGCGGCGAAAGCCCAAACCCAGCCCTCATCTGCCCCGGCAACCGTACCTTCTCTCATAGAAGGTGAACGTCCCTCCTTCCGGTTTTATGCAGAACGGGACGGGCTGCCGCAAAACGCCGTGATGGATGTGACATTGGACCGGAAAGGTTATCTGTGGGTGGGCACGCAAAATGGCGCTGCCTGCTTTAACGGACGCACCTGGACGGTGGTCAATCTGCCCAACCGGCGCTTGTCCAATTCGGTTCAGGCCCTGCTGGCGGCCTCCGACGGAAGTCTCTGGATTGGCACATACGGGGCCGGCCTTTCCCGCCTGAAGGACGGAAACTGGACGACCTTTGACAAACAGTCCGGGCCGTTTGCCTCAAACGTAGTGACAGCGCTGCTGGAAACCTCGACGGAAGGACGCTCCCTGATTTGGGCCGGAACCGAAGACGGTCTGTTTCAGTTTGACGGCACCTTGTGGAAACGGGCGGACCAGCCTACCTGGGGCCTGACGCAGCCGCTGGCCGTCATCAGCCTGCTGGAAACCGCCACCGCGCAGGGACAACCGGTCATTTGGGCCGGCACCCGCAACCAGGGGCTGGTCCGGTTGGAGAACAACCGGTTCACAGTGTTGCAGACAGCCAACTCCGGTTTGCCGGGCAATACCGTTTTCAGCCTGACCGAAACACCGCAAGCCAGTGGAAGCCGGTTCCTGTGGGTGGGAACCAATCTGGGAACTGCCTGTGTGGCACCGGCAGAGGGCGAAACCCAGGGGCCGGAGTTTCACCCCGACCGGTTGCGCTGGCAGTCCTTCACACCTCGGAATTCACCCCTGCCGCATGGCGAAGTCCGGGCAGTGCAGGCCGTCACAGATACTTTCGGCAGGCAGACGGTTTGGCTGGGAACCTACAACGGCGGGCTGGCACGTCTTTCCTATCCGGATGGACTGACTCAACCGCCCGTGGCGGAGCAGCTTGCATGGCAGGTTTTCAACCCCCGCAATGTGCTTTTTCCGGACAATTGCATTCGCAGTTTCTGCCCGGTTCCCAACGGTCCGGGCCGCGTAACCCTGTGGATTGGCACCAACCACAGTGGGCTGGCATGTTTTGAGCCAAACAACTGGACGACCTTTGACCCGAAATCCTCGCCCTTGCCGGGCAATGTGGTCCGCAGTTTTTGCGAAACCCTTTCCGCTGTCGGGAAAAGCCAAATCTGGCTGGGAACCGACGGGGCCGGCATTGCCTGCCTCGAATGGGAGGCGAAGCAGCCGGTCTGGACGCTCTATTCCAAGAGCAATTCGGGCCTGCTGGAGGATGATATTTCCTCCATCATCGAAGGTCGGGGGCCGGGGGGAAGCCGCCAGATGTGGTTTGGCACGTACAGCGGCGGGCTTTCCTGTCTGGACAACGGAAGCTGGAAAACGTTCACGCCGGAAAATTCCGGCTTGCCGCACATCAGCGTTTCCTGTCTGGCTTTGGCCCCGGACGACAGCTCGGAACCTGGGCTGTGGGTGGGAACCTATGGCGGCGGGATTGGCCGGTTCCACAAACAACAATGGGAGGTTTTCAATACGGGAAATTCCGGTATTCCCAACGACCGGGTGGAACGGATTTGGGTTCGGAAAACCAAAACCGGAACCCGGCAGGTATGGGTCGGAACTGGAAATCAGGGGATGGCCTGTCTGGAAAACGGGGTTTGGAAAATCTTCACAAGCCAGAACTCGGCCCTGCCCAACAATCTGGTCTACAGTTTTTGGGAAACCACCGACACCCAGGGCAATCCGGTGCTGTGGGCCGGAACCGGCAGCGGTGTGGTCCGGCTCAATCCCGACGCGCCGGAAACGACCTGGAAACCACTTTCCGAAGCTGAATATCCCGCGCTGGCTTACAAGGTCGTCAGCCGGATTTTGGAAGACCACTCCAAAAGACTTTACCTTTGTACTTTTCAGGGAATCGTCCGCTTGACACCCCGCGTGCCCACTCCGGAAAACACGGCTGAATTTGACACCTATACCTTTACCACCGAAGACGGTCTGCCGGGAAACGGGGTCAATCCCGGCGCGGCGCTGTGTGACCGGACCGGCAACATCTGGGTTGGAACGCTCTATGGTGCGGCCCGCCTGACCCCGGCTCCGCTGCCGTCGGCCAGTTCTGCCAAACCGCTGGTGCTGGAACACCTGCGGGTGAATCAACAGGAACGGACACTGGCTCCGGAAACGGTTTTTACCTATGCGGAAAACAACCTGACTTTTGAATTTGCCCTGCTGAGTTTTTTCCGTTCGCAGGAAACGCGCTTTCGCACTCAGCTCATTGGATTTGAACCCCAGCCGCTGCCCTGGTCGGGGCAAACCCGCCGCGAATATACCAACCTGGGGCCGGGAAGCTATACCTTTCAGGTGTGGGGCCAGGACCATGCCGGCAATCAAACCGGACCGGTTTCATGGAGCTTTGTCATCAAACCGGCTCCCTGGAAGTCCGTGTGGGCATGGTTGCTGTATGCGATGCTCCTGCTTTCAGGGGGAAACGCCCTGTATTCCTGGCGGGTCAGGTTGCTGCACCAACGTCAGGAAGTCCGGCTGGCCGCCCTGCGCCAACTGCTTGACAGTATTCAGGTCATCAATTCCAAGCTCGATTTGAGAACGGTGCTGGAAAAAATCGTTGAGGAAAGCGCTTTGCTGATTCAGGCCCAACCCGGAGCGGTGGGGTTGATGGAAGGCAACCGGCTGGTGTTCAAACGGGTCTGGCTGGAAGGCAACTGGACCGAAAACCCGATTACCTTTGAATTAGGGCAGGGGATTGCCGGCAAAGTTGCCGCCACGGCCCAACCCATTATGGCCAACACGCCGGTGGAAACGATGTCCACAGCCTATCCTGACCACTTGAAAAGGCATCGCATCAGCCGGTTGATGGCGCTTCCGATATTGTCGCGGTCAGGAAAAGTGTTTGGTGTGCTGACCCTGATTCGGTTTGAAGGCCAGCCGCCTTTCACCGAAGAGGAATGCGCCCTGGTTGAATCCCTGACCCATCAGGCCGCAGTGGCAATTGAAAACGCCGAACTTTATGGCGAGCTGGAAAAACTCTATCAGAACGAACAACAAGTGACGTTTGCGCTTCAGGAATTGAACCGGATGAAAACCAATTTTATTGCGGTGACCTCACACGAAATGCGGACGCCCTTGACGGTTTTGCGCGGGTACACGGAAGCGCTCAGTCAGGGTTGGCTGGGGCAGGTGACCAAAGAACAGCAGGATTCGCTCGACGCCTGCCGCCGGATGGTGGATCGTATGACGGTCAACTTCAATCACATTCTGGAAATGCAGCGGCTCAACGAAAATCAGGTCATGCTCAATCTGGTTGAATGCGACCTCTGCGAGTTGGCCCGCACCGCAGCCGATGAGGTCAAACCCTTTCTGACCCAGCGCACGCAACGGTTGACACTGGACCTGCCGGCCTCACTCTGGCTGCGATTGGATTGGGACAAAATCAGTCTGGTTTTGATTAACCTGCTGCAAAACGCCATCAAATTCACGCCCGATGGCGGACAGATTGAATTGACGGTTCTGACCTGGGATGAAACCGTCGAAATCACGGTCCGTGACCAGGGGGTGGGGATATCCCAGGAAGACCTCGACCGGGTGTTCGATATGTTTTACACCGGGTCAGACACCTCGACTCATAGTTCAGGCCGGTTTGAATTCGGCACCAGGGGCCAAGGGCTGGGGCTGACCATCACGAAACGCTACGTTGAGGCCCACGGCGGCACCATCCGGGTCGAATCCCCCGGAATCAATCAGGGCACGACATTTCACATCTGGCTGCCCTACAGTCATTGAATTGATGATTGCAATGGGTGCCGGGGCAGGTCTGATTGAATGAGCCGTTTTCACCTTTTTCCCACCTGAAAAAATTGGTGTAACGAATTGGTCTTTTGGTCATTTCAAGAGGGAAGGAAAGCTGTCGCCTCAAAACCGTCTACGCGCTTAAATCGGGAGCTTTCCTTTACTATTTTTGTGACTCTTGAAGGAGAAAATCCAATGCGGGTACAAACCATGCTGAAAGCGGGCCAAAGTGAGCCAAATCAAACCACCAATCAACCGAGTCCGGCCACAACCAGCTCTTCAACCAATCCCACCCCGGCCAATAATAATGGTGTCAATGTTGGTGGTATGATTTTTGGAGTCGGTGATTTAATACTGCAATCTACCCGGAAATGAACTACACCGGATTGCAAAACCTCTGCAACCCAACCGGCTTTCACCTGGCTACACCTTGCCGCCCAGCGGTCCGGCAGGGTTCAGCAGGTCTTTCACTTCGCGGTAGGGAATGAAGATTTCCGCCGTCAATCCCTGGAGTTTTCCCCCAATTCGAAAGGTGAATACCAACCCTTTCGGCATCAGATTCCAGTTTGCATACAATTCCGGTTTGGGTTCCAGGTGACCCATGATTTCCTCGGGCTTAACTGAACCCGTTTGTGCCGTTTGCAGGCAGATTTGGGAGATTTTTTCCACGTATTTCGCATTGGGGGCAAATACATCAGCCAGTTTCAGTTCCTTGCCGCTGGCGCGGTCAATATTGAGGACGTGGGTTCCGGTCCCTTGTTGCGTTTGGCCAAAGGCAACGTGGGTGGTGTACTGGACGCTGATACATTGCTCGCTGAAACAGCGCACCTCGGCTTCAACGGCCATAAAGACCCGGTTGGGGTCGTCAGGGTCGCCGGAAAGCTGTCGTTTGCCGCCTTTTTTCTCGATTTCCGTCCAAAATGCGTTGGCTTCTTTTTTGAACTGTTCCAGATTGATGAGGGCCTGTTTTTTGGAGAGATCGTTAAAGGATTTCGCCCAGGCTGCATCAGTTCCTTTGACAAAAGGAAACCGGGCTGCGAACGCATAGCCCTGCGCCTCGTTGTCATCCTTGAACAAGTCATAAATCAAGCTGGCACCTGCGCCCAGCGCATATTTTTCTTCCACGCATTCGGCAACCGCAGACCCGCTGCCGTCCATTTTGGTCCAGGTGCCTTTCAGGACCAGCGTGTTTCCAGCGGGAGTGGCCTTCTGGCTCAAGGTGCCATAAATTTTGCCAGTCTGGTTGTCTGTGTTGTCGGTTTCAATCAACCGCACCTGCCCGCTGTCGGAAATATCCCCGTCAAGCGAAAACCCGTCTGCCGGGCCGGTCATGGTTGGTCGGTTGTCGTCCGTCACCACATAAAAGCCACTTAGTTTCGTTTCATCACCCGTCAATTGCAGTTTGACGGTGCGTTCAGCCAGGGTCCCGGTAAACATCCGGGAAAATTTTTTCGGCAGCGGGTTGCCGGTCTGGGCCGAGTTCTGCCCGACCTTGGGGTCTTCGGGAATCCCGGAACTGATTTCCTTGGATAACGAACAGGCCATTCCTCCAAACAGAAACAAAAACACAAGTGCAAAACGAAAACGATTCATGGAGTCCTTGATTGGTAGTGAAAAGTGGTGAAAGGTTATCATTGGTAAATGGTAAATGGTGAATGGTGAATGGTAAATGGTGAATGGTGGCCGTAGCCCGCAGTTCTGGCTTATCCTCAGTCTTCAGTCCTGATTTATCCTCAGTCCTCAGTCCTCAGTCCTCAGTCCTCAGTCCTGATTTGTTCACCGTCCTCTTAACAGGTTTGGAATTGACAACCGTACCGGCTTCACGTTCAATGCCAAAACCTGTCCCATCCTATTTCCATCACTGTATTTACTTGTTTGATTTTATTTGTTTTATGCCTTCCCTTCGGTATGTTGCCTGGAGCGGGCTGGCCTTGTTCTGGGTGGTCCTTTTTTCGGTTTTGGCCGGGGCTCAACCTACCCAACTCCGGTTTCGTCATCTGACGATTGAGCAAGGGCTTTCGCAAAACAGTGCCCAATGCCTGCTACAGGACCGGAGCGGGTTTCTGTGGGTAGGAACCCAGGACGGGCTCAACCGGTTTGACGGGTATTCCTTCAAAATCTATCGCAACCAACCAAATAATCCGGCTTCATTGGGGGGCAACTGGATTCAAACCATGCTGGAGGACCCCAGTGGAAAAATCTGGCTGGGCACCAATGGCGGCGGAGTCAGTTGTTACAACCCGCGCACTGACCGGTTTGAAACATTCAAAAACAACCCGCAGGACCCAACCAGCCTGTGTGGCAACGATGTCCGGCATGTCTGCCTCGGTCCGGACGGAAAACTGTGGGTGGCAACCCGCGATGGGGGCATCGGAACCATTGACTTGCAAACCCGTGCCTGTGCCTCGCTCCAGGAACCATTGACCCAGGCCGGATTGACCGTAAAGGCTATACGGCGGCTTTTGTTCGACCGCAGTGGGCGGTTGTGGATTGGGACGATTGAAAACGGTTTATACCGATACGAACCACACACCCGGAAACTGACTGGTTTCAGAAACAACCCAGCCTGGAAAGCCGCTTTTACCGGGCAGGAGGTCATGGCGTTGTTTGAGGACGAAACGGGTTTTTTGTGGGTAGGCACCATGGGTGGCGGACTGGTTCGCCTGCGGCTGAAAGACGAATCCGTGACGGTGTTTCGGCATGACCCGCAGCAGCCCGACAGCCTGGGAAGTAATGATGTCCTGTCCATCTTTGAACGCCGTGACGGCTCCTTATGGATTGGCACCAGGGGCGGGGGGCTTAACCGGTATCGTCCGGAAACCGAAGACTTTCAGGTTTCCAAAAGCGACCTCACCCTGCCAGAGGCCCTGCACAGCAATGACATCTGGTCGCTGTGCGAGGACACATCCGGCATTTTCTGGGTTGGCACGGACAGCGCCGGGCTTTCGTATCACGACCGCCAGAACGAGCGCTTTACCACCTATCGCAACAATCCGTTCAAAGCCGACAGTCTGGCGGCAAACAACGTCCGGGCCATGTGGGAGGATGCCAGCGGTGTTGTCTGGATTGGCACCAATGGCGGCGGGTTGAACCGGTTCAATCCGGCTACGGATGGATTCACCGCTTTTCGTACCAACCCGCAAAACCCGGCCAGCCTCCCCGTGGATGCGGTCTTTGCATTGTGTGAAACCAAAGCCGGGGATTTTTGGGTTGGTACCAGAGGGGGCGGTCTGGCTCGCCTGGACCGCGCCAAAGGTACCTTTGTCACCTTTCAAAAGGACCCGCAAAAAGCCGATTCACTCAGCGAAAACACGATTTGGGCCTTGTTGGAGGACCATACCGGCACCTTGTGGGTGGGAACCAACGGAGGTGGTCTGTGTCGGTTTGACCCGGCAAGGCAGGCATTTGCGGTCTATAAACATGACCCGAAAAATCCCGGCAGTCTGGGCAGCAACGATATTTTTACGCTCTACGAAGACCCGCAGGGGATTCTGTGGGTTGGCACGAGAGGAGGCGGATTGGCCCGCTTTGACCGGGAACGGGATACCTTCACCGTTTTCAAAAACGACCCGAACAACCCCCGCAGCCTAAGCAATAACGCCGTCCGGTCAGTCTGCCGGGACCGGTCCGGGACCCTCTGGGTAGGAACCAACGGCGGACTCAACCGGTTTGACCCGGCGACCCAGTCCTTTGAAGTTTTTCGTGAAGCCCAAGGGCTTCCCAACGACACGATTTATGGAATTCTGGAAGACGCCGCCGGAAACCTGTGGATGAGTACCAACCGGGGGATTTCCCGGTTTACTCCCGCACATCGGCGGTTTCGCAATTTTGACGTGACCGACGGCCTGCAAAGCAATGAATTCAACTGGAATGCCTGGGGCAAACTGCGGGACGGGCGCATGGTCTTTGGTGGTGTCGGCGGTTTCACCCTGTTCGACCCGGCAGCCATCCAGGATTTGCCTTTCGTGCCGCCGGTGGTGCTGACCGGGTTCCGCATTTTCAACCAGGACGTGGCACTGCCGGAGGCTGTTTCCTTTACTCCGGAAATTACCATCACCCACAATGATGCGATGGTGACCTTTGAATTTGCGGCCCTGAGTTATGCGCAGGCGGAGCGAAACCGGTATGCCTACAAACTGGAAGGCTTTGACCGGGATTGGATACAGGCCGGAACCAAGCATGAGGCGACCTATACGAACCTTGACGGAGGCCATTATGTGTTTCGCGTCAAGGCTTCCAATTGCGATGGAATCTGGAACCAGACCGGGGTGCAGGTGCGGGTAGTGGTGGTTCCTCCGCCTTGGAAACGATGGTGGGCCTACTGCCTGTATGTGGTTTTGCTGGGCGGCGGATTGTGGGGGGGATTCCGGGTTCAAACCCAGCGGCTCAAAGAACGTGCCCGGTTGCAGGAAGCCCGGCTTCAGGCTGAAACCGCACAGGCGCAGGCCCTGGCCGCAGAGATTCAGGCCCAGGCCGTTGAGGCGGAGAACCGCCAGCGGGCGGAAGCGGAAGCCGCCATCAAAAAGAAGAACGAGGAACTGGCCGAAGCTCTGGAACGAGCCCGACGGTTACAGGCCGAAACGGAGCGGCAGAATCGTGAATTGGTTGCCTCGCAACAACAGGCGGACCGGATTTTTTCGGCCCTGGCCGAAGCGCTTCCCGGAACTGTACTGGATGGCAAATATCAGCTTGAGGAGAAAATCGGAACCGGCGGGTTTGGGGCGGTGTTTCGGGCCCAGCACCTGGCGCTCAGTATTCCGGTGGCGGTCAAGGTGTTCCGTCCTACGCCGGGCAATGATTCTGCCGATGCGGTGGAGCGTTTCCGGCTCGAAGGAATTTCCGCCGCCCGCATCAAACATCCGAATGCGATTTCGGTCCTCGATTCGGGGATTTCAACCGAAGGAATCGCCTATCTGGTCATGGAGTTGTTGCAGGGCCATTCGCTCAACGAAGAACTGCATGAGCGCAGACAACTTTCTTTGCGCCGGACCGTCACTATCATCGAAGCCGTTTGTCAGGCGCTGGCCGAAGCCCACCGCCTGGGCATCATCCATCGTGACATCAAACCAGCCAATATTTTTCTCAACCAGGGTCCGGAAGGTGAAGTCGTAAAAGTGGTTGATTTTGGTATTGCCAAGTTTCTGGGCGAAGACACGCCCAGCCAGCGCAATCTGACTGCCACCGGCGGAATTATCGGGACCCCGACTTATATGTCTCCCGAACGCCTCAAGAGTGAGCCTTATGACGGACGCGCGGATGTCTACAGTGTAGCGGTGATGACGTTTGAGATGCTGGCCGGGCGAACTCCTTTTGTTGCTCAGGAAGGGGATTTTATTTCAATCATTCTGGCGCATCTCAATCAATTGCCCCCGGAAATCCGCACGTTGGCACCGGAAGTGCCAGCTCAGGTTGAAGCAGTCATAACCCTGGCTTTAGCCAAAAATCCGGAAGCGCGTCCGGGTGCCAAAGAGTTTGCCGAAACACTGATGCAGGCGGCACAGCCATTTTTCGCCCCCGACCTGGAGCCGCCTTTTTCCAAAGCAACAGAGCCATTCGATACTTCAGAACTGCCTACAGGTGTTATTTCGCCCGCAACATCCAAGAAAATCCCTGCGGTTCCTACCGAAGTTGATTTGGAACAAGCAGTGACCAAAGCCATTAAGGTGATTGTGCCGAAACCAGATGAAAAGTAGGGTTCAGGGTTCAGGGTTCAGGGTTCAGGGGCTTTAGGTAGTGCACTCCAATAGATGGAGTTCAGTGGTTCGGGTTTCGAGTTTCGGGATTGAACCGCCTTTTCCTGGATTTGGAGGCTGGGTTTTGCCAACCAAGCATCGCTTTCGGTAAATCCTGAACCCTGAACCCTGGACCCTGAACCCTGGACCCTGGCTTCCCCCAAGCCGTCTTTGTGCGGGGTTTCTTGACACCCTGCCGACTCAGTTGATACTTTGCCCGCTTTATCCACACGAGTCGAGGCGGACCTATTGGCCGCCCTCCGGGTTTTCACCAGCAGTCACTGTCATTATGAGCAATAAGTTTTTATTTATTGGCCTGGATGGATGCACCTACGATGTGCTCGACCCATTGATGGCCGAAGGTCGGATGCCGCGCTTGCAGGCGCTGATTCAAAACGGAGCCCGGGCTTCACTGGAAACCACAGTCCCTCCAATTACTCCGACCGCCTGGGTTTCGATGTCAACCGGAACCAATCCCGGCAAGCACAGCATTTTTGAGTTTTTGCTCCGGCGCGGCGACCAGATGGATGTTCCCATCAATTCGACGCTGCGGGACAGTCCCGCCGTGTGGGATATTTTGTCTGACCTGGGGAAACAGGTGATGGTGACAAATATGCCGGTTACCTATCCGCCCAAACCCCTCAATGGATTGATGGTGTCGGATTTTCTGACACCGCTCGGCAAAACTGATTACACGTATCCGGCAGAACTGCGCGAGGAGCTGGAATCGCGCTTCGGTCCCTATCGGCTTTATATTACTGAGGTTTACACCAGAGGCCGGGTCGAACAGGTGCTGGACCAGTTGTATGACGAACTGGAATACAAGACCAAAGTCGGATGCTATCTGATGCAGCACAAACCGTGGGATTTTTATTTCACCCACATCTGGAGCACCGACCGCTGTCAGCACGAACTGTGGCACATCATGGACCCCACCCATCCCATGTCCGACCAGGCGGAAGTGGCCAAATACCGCGACAAGGTACTGAAGTTCTGGGAAAAAGTGGATGAAAGCGTCGGACGGCTGGTGGATGCCGCCGGACCCAATGCCACAATCATGATGGGTTCGGATCATGGGTTCGGTCCGATAACGAAATTTTTGTGCTTCAATGTCTGGATGATTGAAGAGGGCCTGATTCAGCTCAAACCCGGTGTGCTGACGGCGCTCAAGAAACTTTTCTTCAAGCTGGGCCTGACACCGGAAATGGGCTACCGGGTTTCGATGGCAGTGGGGCTGGCCAAACTGCGGTTGGCGCTGGGGGTCACAAACCGTTCTTCGGTGCAAAAACTCATCAACAAAATCATGTTGTCGCTGGCGGATGTGGATTGGTCCCGCACCAAAGCTTATTCCAAAGGAAACTACGGTCAGATTTTCATCAATCTCAAGGGGCGTGAGCCGCACGGATGGGTGAATCCCGGTGCGGAATACGAAGCTGCCTGTGCCGAGGTCATCCGGAAGCTGCGGAGCCTGAAACATCCTGAAACCGGAGCGGACCTGATTGGTCCCATCTGGCGCGCCGAAGAGATTTACAGCGGCCCGCATGTCAAGGATGCGCCCGATATTTCGTTCCTTCCGGCGGATATGCGCTACAAACCGCTGGGAACCCTGGACCTCACCTCAAATCGTTTTATCACTGACGTTTATGGGAATTCAGGCGACCACCGGATGAATGGGTTTTATGTGGCCAACGGCCCGCATATCAAACCCGGCACCCGCATGTCCGCCAACATTGTGGATATAGCTCCGACCATTTTGTACCTGTTTGGCAAGCCGATTCCGCGCGACATGGATGGCAGCCTGCTGCGGGAGATGATTGACGAGTCCTTTTTGACAACGAACAAACCTGTCTACACCGACCAGGAATATGAAAGCTCGGAAATCGAATCCTTTTCGGAAGAAGACAATGAGGAAGTCCGCGAACGGCTCCGGAGTCTGGGATATTTGGGATAAGACCAGGGTCCAGGGTTCAGGGTCTAGGGTCTAGGGTTCAGGGTTTTATTTATTGAGTTTCGAGTTTTGAATTTTGAGTTTTGAACCATAGCCCAAAAACTCAATTTGTGATTTTTCCAAAACCCTGAACCCTGAACCCTGAACCCTGAACCCTAGACCCTAGACCCTAGACCCTAGACCCTAGACCCTAGACCCTAGACCCTAGACCCTAGACCCTAGACCCTAGACCCTAGACCCTAGACCCTAGACCTGAACCCGGTTCTGAAAAACCTTTCATGAAATTTTCAACCATCTCTGCCGTCCTGCCGGCTTACAACGAAGAAGAAAACATCGAAACCGCTGTCGGAAAACTGGTCGAAGTGCTGGAAAGCCTTTCCTTTCAGGATTATGAAGTGATTGTGGTGAACGACGGCAGCCAGGACCGGACGGCTGAAATTTCCGAACGGCTGGCTCAGGAAAACCGGCATGTCCGGGTCATTCACCATAATCCGAACAAGGGCTATGCCGAAGCCCTCAAAACGGGTTTTTACGGGGCCAAACATGAACTGGTCTTTTATACCGATTCGGATAACCAGTTTGATGTCAAAGAACTAAAAAACTTCCTTCCGCTCATTGAGGAAAATGACCTGGTGTGCGGTTTTCGCATTTACCGTTTTGACCCGCTGACCCGCTTGTTTCTGTCGTGGGGCTTCAATTTGCTGGTCCGGATTATCTTCCGGATTCGCGTCCGTGATATTGACTGTGCGTTCAAGCTCTTTCGCCGCACCGTGTTTGACAAAATCACAATTGAATCGAAAAAGTTTTTTGTGGATGCCGAGGTGCTGGCCAAAGCCCGCTATCATAAGCTCAAAATGGTGGAAATCGGGGTCCGCCATTTTCCGCGCACAGCAGGGGCCTCGACCGTGCGGGCAAGCCATATTTTTTCGACCCTGATGGAACTGGCTCATATCTGGACCAATATCTACATTCGAAAGCGGTGAGGAGGGAATTGAGAATTGAGAATTGAGAATTGAGAATGAATCGTGTTGGTGTTCTTGATTTGGCTATAGCTGAAAAACCGCAAGAAAACACCAACAGCTAAACTGTACAAGAAATTTGGCCTGAAACTGGCCGCGCAAAACCAAACGCAATATTTCTCAATTCTCAATTCTCAATTCTCAATTCTCAATTCTCAATTCTCAATTCTCAATTCTCAATTCTCAATTATTTATGGGTTACGACACTGATTTTTACGGCGCTTTCATCATCGAGCCGCCACTTTCCGAACCACACTGGGCATACCTGGTTCGTTTTTGTGGAACCCGGCGGATGACACTTGATGCTGAAAAGCTGGCCCGTGTCAGTGACCCGGTGCGGGAAGCGGTTGAGTTGCCCGTGGGGCCGGATGGTGCCTATTACGTGGCCAGTCAAAACGACCATTGCATTGAGGGAATCAGGTTGGTTGACCAGACGGAACAGGAAATCATGGTGGACCGCAATCAGCCTCCCGCAGGTCAACCAAGCCTTTGGTGTGATTGGAGGCCGAGCCTTGACCGTCGCCGGCTGGAATGGAATGGAAATGAAAAGACCTATGAAAGCGCCAAATGGCTGCAATATCTCATCACTCATTTCCTGGAACCGTGGGGGTATGTCGTTTCCGGAGCGGTTTTCTGGAACGGGGAAGCCAAAGGCGACCAGGGCGTGATAGAGATTCGCCAGAACCAGGTTGAGGAACGGGTAGATGAATCACTGGGCGTTTACCTGACCGGTTACCCAAAGCTGACCCTCCATTCACCCGCCGATGAATCCGAAAGATATCTGTTGTTGCGCGACATTGGTGATGAATCCCGAAAGATTATCCGCCTGGGTGTCCATCCCAAGTATCGGGACGTTGCCACAGATGTGCAGCACCTGGGTTTTTATGAGTATGAAGGAAATCCGGTCACGGTCCATTTGAGTTTTTCCGAATGGTGGGCTTGGCAGCACTACCTGGGGACATTTTCCGGGATGGTCAAACCGGGAACCACCAAGCCGGTTTCTTACCCGTATTTTCAAGAGGTGCTGGGGCTTCCTCAATCCGGTTACCTGACGTTTGGCTTTCAGGCCACAGGGAAACTGGCGACGGATTTCGTCGCCTTCCAGACCAGATTCAAAGAACTGAAAGAAGAAAACAACCCACGGTTTGAAGTATTCATTGCAGTCCATGAAAAAGTGGCTCAGGTCTTTGAGGTGGCTTCCCCGGACGGCTGTGTGACAATGGCCTTCCAGGACAGGTCAAGCGGTTTTTACCCGCCTTACAATAAAATCGGAGGCTATGAGGTGGAGGATTTTGAAACCGCAACTGAAACTCCCTTGGATTCAGGTGCCAGCGAAGCCGGACCTGGAGCCGGCGGATTGGAATTCTGCAAAACCGAGTGGGCTGTTCTGGATGATGACGATATACCCTTTTGAACGGCTCCGAACCATTGAAATATTGAAATAAAGATGTATGTCACAGTTCAAAGACGCCAACCTGACCACGCTTGAGAGCGAACCTTCGCTGATACCGGCAGTGCCATTGGCCACTTGTTCGGTAACAGAGCCCGAATCCGCACCGGCTTCCATGCGTCGGTGGCTGTGGGCGTTTGTTCAGGTCGCGTTTGGTATCGGAGCACTCGGCTGGGTTTTGCGCAAAGCCGACCTGGCACAGGTGTGGCAACAGGTTTCCCAGGCGAACCTCTGGTTGATTGGAGCAGCCATCCTGTGTAATGCGCTGACACTAATCTGTATGGCATTTCGGTTGGGCTTGCTGGCGCGGGTGCATGTGCCGACAACCTCCTATCGCCGGCTGGCCCTGGCGCAGTTTAAGGCCGCCTTTGTCAATGGCTTTGTACCGGGCAGCCTGGGGGGGGATGCGGTTCGTTTTGTCACGCTCCAACAATCGGGGTTTGACAAAACTCTGGGGTTGGCGGTGCTGATTGTCGAACGGTTGGTGGGAACCTGGGGCGTCGTCCTGACGGGAGGAGCCGCCCTCGTCGTCAACCACCGTTACCTGGATATGCACCAGTGGATAACCGGTGTCGCCGGGTTGCTCGTGGGGTTGCTGGTTCTGACCGGAGTGCTGTTTCACAATCAGTTTGATGCCCAGGTGAGCAGGCTGGTCGAACAGGTCGGTCAGCGCGGCGGCCACAATTGGCTGGCCCGCAAGTTTGTCAGCATTGCCACCCGGTTGCTGGCAGCGGCAGAACGGTTTCGGCTGGCGCACCGGGTTTTATGGTGGTCGCTCGTGGTTTCACTGGTGGTCCGGGCCGTATGGGTGGTGAGCGCTTATTTTGTGGCGCTTTCATTGGGGATGAACCTGTCATTGCCGCTGCTTTTTGGTGTGATTTCCCTGGTGGATATTGCCCGGATGTTACCCATTGCCCCGCCGAACGGGATTGGCGTCCGTGAGGCTATGCTGGTGTTTTTGCTCAGTCAAACCGGGATTGACCGTGAAGCCGCTCTGGGATTTTCCCTGGTGGTTTCGGCGGTTATGGTTGCCAATTCATTGCTGGGAGGTCTGATTTCCATCGGACAGGGGGTCAGGAAATTCCGGCAAACCCAATAACATAGCCCAGCGTTCCGCCTTCAGGCGGCAATGTTTTTTCTTTTTCCAAAGAGAACCAACCGCAGGTTATCATTCAAACCGCCGCCTGAAGGCGGAACTCAAAACTTTTATGGCCAAAAAAGAGACAACGCGCACCAGCAAGCCGAATGTCGGCACATTGTACAATTTAGGTTCAGCCGGTTGGGGGAGCGGTGTGTTGTTTGCCGCTGTGCGGTTAGGAGTGTTTGATATTTTGGAATCAGCGCCAAAAACCACCGGCGAATTAGCCAAAGCGCTCAAAATCCAAAAAGTGTGGGCGGAAAAACTGCTCCTGGCCTTGCTTGGCCTGGGGTTGGTTACGGAGGCAAAAGGGGATTACGCCAATTCCGAGTTGGCGGCTGCGTTTCTGGTCAAAGGTAAAGCGGCCTACCAGGGCGATTTGATGATGTATTTTCACGATATGTGGACCCGGTTTGGCGAAATGAGCCACGTCATCAGCAACGGTGAACCAGGGCCGAGGGAACGGGCGGAAAACGAACGTCGCTCACTTGAGGAAAAATGGGTCTCTGAGCGGGCCTGGGTCCTGGCCATGCATAACATTGCCATGAGTGGACAGGCTGAGGCGTTGTGCAAGGCGGTTGACCTCAAGGAGGCCATCAGCCTGGTGGATGTGGGGGGCGGTTCGGGAACCTATGCTGTTTGGCTGGCCCGCAAATTTCCTCAGCTCAGGGTGGAAGTGCTTGACTCCGCAGCGATTGTGGCAATTGCCGAGGAAATTATCGAACAGGCCGGGATGGACAATCAGGTCACGGTTCGGGCTGGGGATTTTCTCAACGACGATTACGGAAAACAAAATTCAGCCGTACTTTTCTCTGGGGTTTTGCATGGTTTTGAAGAAAAGCGTATTGCACGGTTGCTGAAAAAAGCTTATCAATCTCTTGCACCGGGAGGCGTCGTCATTATTCAGGAAATGCTCGCCGTCAGACAGCCTCACGGAGGACTCGCTTCACCTTTTCCAGCTCTGTTCGGTCTCAATATGATGTCAGGTGCGGCATATACTGCCGAACAGGTTTCCTCGTGGCTGACCGCCGCGAATTTCACCGATGTGCTCGTTCAACCACTCAAGGGGTGTTACTGGTTCGATCATGTGATTGTGGGGCGGAAACCGTCCTAAGAAAGGGTTCAGGGTTCAGGGTCGGTAAATCCAAACAATTGAGGGTTGAGAGTTGTTTTTGTTTTCCAACTCGAAAAACCCTGAACCCTGAACCCTGAACCCTGAGCTTTGGTTTTGGTCCTTCAATCAAATTTGGAGAAGTCACTCTATGATGCGCAAAAAAAAATCACGGTTAGGGCTGTTCCTCACAATTTTTCTGCCGTCCATTCTGGGCCTCATCATTATTGTCTGTGCCGTTGATGCCTATGTCGTGAACACATTGACTCATCCTTTTCCCAAAAAGAAGATCAATCCCAAAGCACCGGATGATTGGGGGAAAGTACGTCCTTTATATTGGGAGGAAGTTTCCTGGGATTCCCAAAGCTCATCTTTCAAGGGTTGGGTTTTTGTTTATGGCTCCGGGGCTCCGGGCATATTGCTGACGCATGGCTTTAATGGGAATCGGCAGGACCTGATAGATTTGGCCTATCGGCTCTGGGAACGAGGGTATAACGTGATGATATGTGACCTCCGTTCCCACGGGGAAAATACGGCGGAAATCAGCACTCTGGGGGCCCTTGAAAAAAGTGATGTCGCCGCAGCGATGAAGAAATTCAAGGACCTGAAATACAACAAAGATACGGGCAAGGTCGGCAACACGGGGGATCCTTTGGTTGATCCGCAAAATGTCGGGATTTATGGTATTGATGTGAGTGCCTTTGCTGCTTTGATGGTGGCTGCCGATGACGACACCATTAAAGGGGTAGTGGTTGATGCCCCGGCTTTTTCAGTCCCCGACTACGTGCGGACCCGGATGAAACAGGTCTACAAAACTGACTCGGAACTGGCCTGTTCATTGGTCGACAAAGGGATGGAGTATTACCTGCCCAAATATGATGTGGGGTCCGCCTTGAGTGCCATTGCCAAATATAAAGGTAAAGGCAAAAAGGTGATGGTCATTATTGGAAACGATGCCGGACCCTATAAAAACAGTGCCAAAAAAGTTTTTGACCAGGTGGGACCGACAGATGGCCGAATGTACACACCAACCCTCTCGCGGTTGACGGCACTCTATAAAGAAGCGGCTGACGAATACAACGGCTCAGTCTGCGATTTCTTCCGGAATGAAGCGTTGCCGCCGCCAGCCCCAGCCGCCCCAACCGATGCCACTCAACAACCGGGAGCACCCGGAGCACCAGGGGCACCAGGGACCACTCCGGCCCCTGGAACCGCCAAACCCGGAACTCCGCCTCCTGGTCCTCAATCCGCTGTGAAACAGGCCTCTCCGGCTGCTCCGGCCAAGAAATAAACCAGGACTGAGGACTGGGACTGAGGACTGAGTTGTCATGGTTGATAAAGCCAAGTACGAGCACAATTGGAACCAGGGGTGTTTCACTCAGTCCTCAGTCCTCAGTCCTCAGTCCTTCTCAATAACAGTATGCTCAAAGTAGGCGTCATCGGGGTGGGTTTTTTGGGAAGACACCATGCCCGGATTTATTCCTCCCTTCCCAATGTCCAATTGGTTGGCGTTTGCGATTCCAACCCAGCCCAGGGGCAGGTCATTGCCCAGGAATACAACGTTCCCTTTTATTCAGACTATCAGGCACTCTGCGACCAGGCCGACGCATTCAGTGTGGCGGTTCCAACGATTGACCATTGCCGTATTGCCTGTGACCTGCTGGCACGGGGAAAATCCGTGCTGGTGGAAAAACCGATTTCGGTCACCCTGGCTGAGGCTGATGAAATGATTGCCACCGCCCAGGCCAACGGCTGCGTGCTCCAGGTCGGTCATTTGGAACGGTACAACCCTGCCGTCAAAGCTGCCCGGACCATTTTGAATCACCCCCGTTTTTTTGAAATCCACCGGATGAGCATTTTTACCATGCGCAGCCTGGATATTGATGTGGTGACGGATTTGATGATTCATGACCTGGACATCCTGACCTCGTTGGTCCAGGCTCCGGTGGCTTCGATTCAGGCTGTCGGAATTCCGATTTTGTCCTCCAAAATTGACATTGCAAATGCACGGGTGGAGTTTGCCAACGGCTGCGTTGCCAATTTGACGGCCAGCCGCATTTCCTCCGAAAAAATCCGGAAAATCCGGTTTTTCCAGCCCCATGATTACGTCTCGATTGATTACACGGAGCAACGGGTGGGGGTCTGGAGCCTGCGTCCGCCGAATGTAGCCGATGCGCGCCCTCAGATTGCCGAACAGTTTCTGGAGGTCGTTAAAGACGAACCGCTCAAATTGCAACTGATGGATTTTGTGCGCTCTGTGGAAACCGGAGAAACCCCCGAAGTTGACGGACCAACAGGGCGTTATGCGCTGGAACTGGCGCTCCGGGTGGTTTCCGAAATCAAAGCCCATGCCGTCCGCTCCGGACTGGTCAAAGAGCCAGGACTGAGGACTGAGGACTGAGGACTGAGAACAAAAACCAGGACTGAGGACTGAGGACTGAGGACTGAGTTTTCATGGTTGATAAA
>JAIBAN010000060.1 GCA_019695185.1 Blastocatellia bacterium
TTCAGGGTTCAGGGTTCAGTGTTCAGGGTTCAGGGTTCAGGGTTCAGGGTTCAGGGTTCAGGGTTCAGGGTTCAGGGTTCAGGGTTCAGGGTTCAGGGTTTTCGAATATTGAACTTTGAGATTTTGAATCAAGGTTCAAAACCCAAAACCCAAAACCCAAAACCCAAAACCCAAACTCAAAACCCAAAACCCAAAACTCAAAACTCAGAACTCAGAACTCAGAATTCAGAACTCAAAACTCAAAACCCAAAACTCCTGTGTCGTGAACCACCATGAACAGCACGCTCCAATTGATTTTTCCTTTTCTACAATTGTATGCCGTGCTGTTTTTGATTTTATTTGCCCATCGCTTGCGGGAAAGCCAGGGGTTGGCCCCTTTGTTTCTGCTGCTTGGCGGGCTGGAAATTTTTGTGACTGTGACCACCGCTGTCTGGGTTCGTTTCGAGGTGGGTGGTTTTTCATTTTTAAGCGGTTCGACAACTTTTTTTGCCGTTGGATTCACGGGTGTTTTATTGGTTTATTTGTGTGATGGCACCCTCAAAGCCCGGCATTTGATTTTTTCCATCATTGGGCTCCAGGCCGCCTGTGCTCTGTGGCGCATCCTGGTTTTTGGGCAAATTCAGCTTCCCGGAACCGTCACTATTGCAGCCAACAGCGACGTTTTAAACCATTTGTTTGTTCCTGATTTACGCCTCAATGTGGCATCAGCGATTGCCCGCCTGGTGGCTTTGTTTGCTTTTGTGATTTTCTATCAATGGCTGGCCAATACCTTTGGCAATTGGCCTTTCATGATGAAAATTTTTCTGGCCACGGCGTTTGCTCTGATTTTATGCGATACCTTGTTCTTTACGTTGGGCATGGTTGAAACCGCTCGATTCTGGGCCAATTACACAGGCAGTGTGATGACCCGCCCGGTCACCGCAGCACTGGTCAGTCCAGTTTTGGCCGTATATTTGCGGCACCTGCTCAAGTATCGCTCCAGCGAGGATTTACGAAGTCCGACGGATATTTTGCAGAGCAACAAGGCGCTCATGACTTCCTTGGCGGAATCGGAATCCCGCTTTGAAAATCTGTTTGAGAATGCCAATGAGCTGATTTACGTGGTGGACCCCGAAACCAAATTGATTGTCAACGCCAACCAACATGCCTTCCGGACTTTGGGTTATGGCGAAGAGGGAATCCGGAACTGCCTGATTTTTGACCTGCACGCCTCTGATGCCCAAACCCAAATTGAACAATTACTGGGCCAGGTAACGACGGAAAAAGGCCAATCTCTTTCAGTTGACACAGTGGTGAAATGTGCTGATGGGCGCAACCTCCCGGTTGCGTTGCGAGCGTATCAGGCCATGTTCAAGGGAAAATCCTGTGTGGTCTTTTTGGCCAACGACATTACTGAACGAAAGCAGGCATTGGAATCGTTGCGCCGGGCCAACCAGCTTAAAGACGAGTTACTGCAAAACGTGTCGCATGAGTTACGAACACCGCTGACCGCCATTTTGGGCTGGAGCGAATTGATTGTTTCAGACGCGATTGATGACCATCACAAGCAAATCGGCGGACAGGAAATCAAAGATGCTTCGGAAAAATTGCTGCAACTGGTTAGCGACCTGCTTGATTTATCGAAAATCGAGCATGGCACCATGGAACTGGAAACCGAACTTGAGGATGTCAACAGCCCCATTCATGCTGCCTATCGGCTGCTTTCCTTTGCTGCCCGGAACAAAGGGGTAACCCTGAAAATGGATTTGACGGAGCCTTTGCCTCTGGTTCAGCTTGACCTGCTGCGGACCCGTCAAATTGTTCAGCATCTGCTTTCAAACGCCATCAAATTTACGGGTGCCGGCGGCACGGTTGCCATTCAATCAAAATCAGCCGGTAACTTTGTTGAAATTGCGGTGGCGGATACCGGCGTGGGGATCCGTCCGCAGGCATTACCCTATATTTTCAACCAGTTTCAACAAGGTGACGGCTCGGCCACCAGGACTTTCGGCGGGACCGGAGTTGGTCTCGCTCTGGTCAAATCACTGGTGGAACTGCATGGCGGTACCATTTCAGTTGACAGCACATTGGGCAAGGGCAGCGTTTTTACCGTTCGGTTGCCAGTTCCCCGCACTGGCGCAACCGCTTCCGCTCCTCTGAAAAAACAACCAACCACCATTTCCGGCTCTTTCAAAGCAGCCGTCTCGGCGGCTGGCAAGCCAACTATTCTGATTATTGATGATGACCAGGAACTCCTCAAACTGGTTGGAACCATCGTGGAAGGGGCTGATTGCCGGACCATCCTGGCCGGTAGTGCCCGTGAAGGCTTGGCGGCCATCCGGAACCATGTTCCCCGTTTAATTCTGCTTGATATCGGGATGCCTGAAATGGACGGCTTCACCGCTTTTACCGAACTCCGCAAAGATTCCCGCCTGGACAAAACCAAAATTGTCGCCCTCACCGCATTTGCCAGCCTCAAAGACCGGGAACGGATTATGAAACACGGGTTTGACGAGTTTGTGCCGAAACCGTTCAAACGTGACCAATTGCTTTCAGTTCTGGAGCGGTTGCTGGCCAAGTAAAAAGTGGCGTGCCAACCGGTTACGATGAGCGGGTTATGGAAAAAAACGAATTCTTGCTGTAACCTCCCGGAAAGCTCGATGATACAACCAACCATACAATTTCAGGGTTCAGGGTTCAGGGTTCAGGGTTTTTCAATTTGAAAATTGAGAGTTGAGTATTGAAAGTCAAGTCAAGCCTTATTTCTCAGATGTTCAAAAACCCTGAACCCTGAACCCTGAACCCTGAACCCTGAACCCTAGACCCTGGACCCTAAACCCTAATTGAAAAGAGGTGCAGCATGGATGGAACAGCACTGATTTTATGTGAAGGTGCGTTTGGAACCCCGGCGGGAAAAACAGCTCATGGACTGGTTCGTTTTACGGAACGCTATAAAATTCTCGGTGTGATTGATTCAAAACATGCTGGCTGCGATGCGGGGGTGGTGCTTGATGGTCAACCCAGTGGCGTGCCGGTTTTTGGAACGCTTTCCCAGGCTTTTGAAGCGCTTGACCAGCGTCCGGAATACCTCGTGCTGGGTTTTGCTCCCACTGGAGACAAACTTTCACCGCAACACCGGCAAATCATCCGGCAGGCAATCCACTTAGGGATGAACATTGATAGCGGTCTCCGGTTGCTTCTGACTGAAGATGCCGAGTTTCCGGGTCTGGCTCAGTTGCGCGGCATCCAGTTGCGGGATGTTCGGAAACCGGTGGAGCGTCGGCATTTACATACCTTCACCGGGCGCATCAGCGAGGTCAATTGCACTAAAATTGCCGTTCTGGGAACCGATGCGCTGGTTGGCAAACGCACAACCGCCGTTCACTTGCGCCGCTCCCTGCGTGCCATCGGGCTCAAATCCATCCTGATTGGAACGGGGCAGACCGCTTGGCTACAGGGCATGAAATACTGTGTGATTGCCGATACAGTGCCGAGCTATCACCTGACGGGCGAAATTGAGCACATGATTTGCGAAGCCTATGAACAGGAACAGCCGGATGTAATTATACTGGAAGGGCAGGGAAGTCTGACCGACCCGTTGCGGCCCGGTGGACTGGAACTACTGTGTGCCGGACGGCCCGACGCCATCATTATTCAACATGCGCCAAAGCGAAAATTTCATACCCACCTGGAGAAATTCCCGCTGATTCCGCTCGCCAATGAAATTCAGGCGCTCCAGCTTCTGACCGAGCACCCGGTGATTGCCATCACGCTCAATCACGAAGGCATGAACCCGGAGGAAATGGCTGAGTTCATCCGGCAATATGAAGCTGATTTCAAAATTCCAACCATGGATGTGCTCAAGGATGGAACCGTCAAACTGGTTGATACGGTTCTGACCCATTTCCCGCCATTGTATGACAAAGTTCGGACAGTCTGGGAACATACCAAAGGAGTTGGGCTGAATGTCACGCAGGAAATTCGCTGAAGCTGAGATTGAGGCTGCCTTGAAGTTGGTGCCTGATTGGGAACAGAAAGACGCGGCCATCGTCCGGGTCTTTCAATTCACTGATTTCAAAGAAGCCATGGTTTTTGTTAATCAAGTGGCGGAACTGGCTGAAGCCGCCGACCATCATCCGGACATCACCATCAACTGGAATCGGGTCACGCTGCTGTTGACCACCCATGACCGGGGCGGGTTGACCCAACTTGATTTCGACCTGGCCGGGAAAATTGATGGAATTGAGAATTGAGAATTGAGAATTGAGAATTGAGAATGTGATTTCTGTTAGAAAGTAATTCGATATTCTGAAAATCAGGCCCTTTCAATCCTGGATTCAGTTTGAAGAAGGTTTTCAAACATTCCACGTCGGAATTCTCAATTCTCAATTCTCAATTCTCAATTCTCAGTTCTCAATTCTCAATTGATTCAAGGCAGCTTCCTCGGCGGCTTTGTGGGCCAATCCTTCGTGACCTTGATAGTGGTAAAAGCGGGGCAGGAGCCACACCAGCACCCCGGAACCGAGCACACATAAAACACCGCCGGACACAATCGAAGCCTGCAAGCCAAAACAACTTGCCACCAGTCCGGCCTCGGCATTGCCCAGGTACGGACCAGTCAGGTAACTCAGCATCTCAATCCCAGCCAGTCGCCCACGATAATGGTCAGGAATCGTCTGATTCCAGATGGTCATGCGAAACAGCCCACTGACATTGTCAGCTCCTCCGGCCAGTGCCAGAAAAAACAGGGCCAGCCACAAGTTCTGGGAAAGACCGAAACCCACAATGGCCAGGCCCCAGACGGCGGCAGCCCAGGCCACCGCCCGGCCATGTCGCTCGACCCGCTCCGTCCATCCCGAAGTCAGGGAAACCACCAGACTGCCCACCGCCGGCATGGAATAGAGCAGACCCACTGAAATTTTCAAATGGTCAGCCATGGCCGGAAAGAGGGCCAGCGGCATTCCAAAAAACATGGCATTGATGTCAATCAAATAGGTTCCCAATAATTCCTGCCGGCTGCGGGCATAGCGCCAGCCTTCCCTGATGGATTGCAAACTGGGTGGTTCGGTGGAACTGGGTGGCGGAACCGTCTTGAGCAAGGCAATCATTCCAACTGAAAAAACAAAGGTGGCGGCATCCAGCCCGTATGCCACAGCCGCTCCGGCCTGACTGGCAAGTACCCCGCCAATGGCCGGACCCACAATAAAATTAAAGCTGTAGCGAAAGGTGGAAAGCGCGGCTACGGCTGGTTGCAGTTCCGGAGCCACAATCCGAGGTGTCAGGGCTTCCAGCGCAGGGCGATGAATGCCATTGATGGCTGCAAAACAGGCCGCAATCAGAAAGATGAGCCAGACTTGCGGATGTGGCAGCAGGGCATTTGCCATCAGTCCCAGGCAACCAAGTACCAATACCACTTCCGCCAGGAAAATCAGCCTGCGCCGGTCCACCGCATCGGCCAATGCACCTCCAATCAGTGACATGAAAAACATTGGCACAAACTCGGCTACACCCAGCATTCCCACTGCAAACGAGGATTTGGTCAACTGATACATCTGCCACGGAAGCACCACATAGCTGACGGCAGACCCAAAGCCCGAAACGAACTGACCCAGATAGAGCACCCGAAATTCACGTGAAACTTTGAGGGGTGTCAGGTCCACTGCCAGGGCACTCAAAAAGTTTTTCTTTTCTGTCGAATTTGATTCCATTGATTCCAAAGTTTTTCAGATGAATGTACTGGGAGCGGCACAACAACCCACCACCCCAATTCAAAATAAACTCAGTCCTCAGTCCTCAGTCCTGAAATGTGATTCTCAGTCCTTTTGTTCTTCGTTCGTCCAGCGTTCGCTTTCCTGAGCCGGGTTGAACCGCAATGGAAAGGTAACAGTTCCGGTTTGAACCCGGTACACCGCCATCTGATAGCCGGGAACGGTTTGGGCCAGGGGAATTCCCCACAGGACCGGTTTGACCGGGGAAAAATCAGAGTAAATTAGGTCGAATCCTTCAATTTTGGGAGGTTTCAGCACTTTGTACCCATCCTGTTGCAGGACCAGATAGCGTCCGCCGCCTCGCACGTAGGGAGCCAATCCAAACGGTTTCCTGATTTGATAAAGCGTCGGCAGGTTTTCCGTTGTGGCCCATAATCCGCCGGTGACGCCAACGGGGCCGGTATTTTCGGCCAGCAAATCGGCCATCCGGCTGCGGGCGACCGAAAGCGGGACCCCACCCGCCGTTCGGTGAACTTGATATAACGCCAGATACCGGCCAAATCCCAAGGCTGAGATTGCCAACACCGAAACCACCGTGACCAGCCCCAGTTTGAAGCACATGGTTTCATTCATAACCAGGGCTTCAAACCTCAGCCAGCCCCACAGCACCGCACAATACCCCAATGGCAACAGCGCCATGAGATAATAAAGCTGGCTTGGACGGGAGAGGCACAGTTGCCAGGTCAACCCCAAAGCCAAAATCGTGCCGGTTAGAAACCCGGCCTTGGTTTGGATTCCAGACCGGTTTTCTCTTATCCAGAATGCCATCGCTCCTCCAGCCAGCCCGGCTGGAAGCAAAAAGAGCGGCGTGGCTCCGAAGGTCACGAAATAGGTGACCAAATCATGCAGTGAAGGAATCGGAGGGCCACCGTAAACGAGCATTCCCTTGTAGAAAACAAGGTGCAGCCATTCCGAAAATCCGTAGGGGTAGAGACTGAGGAACCCAACGCCAAATATGGCTCCACCCAGTGCAAAGGCTTTTCCCAGTTCGAAGACCACTGCCCGGAACGTTTGGTTCCCGCAGCGATACGTCAGAAAACAGACGCCTGCCAGGGCAGCCGGAGCCGGGTTCGTCAGGGCGAGCAACGGGAAAAATCCTCCGATTGCCAGCCACCGCCACCGTTCGGGCAACAGGGTCCAGGTCAGACAGAATCCGGCCAGGAGCAGCAGGGAAAAGGGTTCCGGACGCCCGGCCAGACCTGCCAGATAGGTGCTGAAACTCCACAGCATGGCACCGCAGACCGCCACCGTAGGCCAGCGAACCGGCTTGGGCTCGGCCCAGCAGGTAGCCAGCCGAATGAGTGTCCACAGCATCAGACCCAGCGTTACCGTGTTGAGCAGGGCGTTCCAGCGATAGAGGTCAAGCGCCGTTCCGCCGGCCATGAGGTGCCCCACCACAATTTGATACAGGAATCCGTGAGCATTAAATGCACCTTTCCCTGAAGGGTCAAAAAAGAGGTGATAGGTGACAAAGGTATTGGTCAACCCGCGCCCCGCGGCCACGTTGATAATGGCGGGCATAAACGTGGTGGCATCGCCCTGATAGACCGGCAAACCGGCCCCGGCCAGCAGAAAAAAACCGCCGGAAATCAGAAACCAGTTAAAGACCAGAAAAAAAAGCTGCGGTTTTTTCATGTTGCTGGCTGGCATGACCTTTCGTCTGAATATGGGAGCAGGTTTGGGGCAGTATGGAGTGCGGGGACTTGTCACCGCTTTGGTTTTCGGCGACTTGTCGCCGAATTTTGCTTTTGTACTTTTTTCAGGTGGCGGCGGCAAGTTACCGCATTCCAATATTTCCAAACATCCTCACAGATACTTTTCGACCTGACCTGTCTTCTTCCCGCAGGCAGTCTCGGAAACATTCCGGCTGCTTCGCACTTGGCTGCGAACCACTGTATGATGGGCATCCGCCCAATTCAAAGGGGGCTGGCAACCCCTAACTTTCCGCGAGGAGCACACGATGGTGAATTTGTTCAAAAGGTCCATTTGCCTGATATTGTTGGCTTCGGTTTTGCTGGTGATTCCAGCCAGCCCGGTGCCTGCCCAGAAGCTTCCTTCCAAATCGGATTTCCAACCCTTGTCTGACGCTCAGAAATTCATTGACGAGTATACGGCTGAATGGCTCAAGCTTTACTACGCCTATCAGGTGGCCGACTGGAAATCAAACACCCATATCGTGGAGGGAGATGCCTCCAATGCCAAAGCCACCAACGCCGCGTTGGAAAAATATTCCGCCTTTTGTGGCAGCAAAGCCAATATCGAAAGAGCCCAGGCCCTGCTCAAACAGAAGGACCATTTGAACGCGCTTCAGATTCTGCAACTGGAGCGGATTCTCTATATGGCCGGGGACAGCCCGGAAATCGCCAAAGACGTGGTGGCCGCGCGGATTGCCGCCCAGACGGCCCAGACGGAAAAACTCTATGGCTTTGAGTTCAAGATAGATGGAAAACCAGCCACGCCCAACCAAATTGACGATATTTTGAAAAGCTCGAAAGACCTGAACGAGCGCCGCAAAGCCTGGGAAGCCTCAAAGGAAGTCGGAAAAACCTTAAAAGACGGATTGGCCAATTTGCAGGACCTGCGTAACCGTTCGGTGCGTCCGCTGGGGTATCCGTCATTTTTCAGCTATCAGGTTTCGGAATACGGCATGACCTCGGCTGAAATGATGCGCTTTATGGACCGAATCAACCGGGAATTGCGCCCGCTCTACCGCGAACTGCATACCTACATGCGCTATGAACTGGCCAAAAAGTACGGGGTGCCGGTGCCTGACCAGCTTCCGGCAGAGTGGTTGCCCAACCGTTGGGGACAGGACTGGAGTGCCTTGGTTCCGGTTGAAGGCATGGATGTGGATGCAGCGCTCAAGGACAAATCCCCGGAATGGATTGTGAAACAGGCCGAGCAGTTTTATATCAGCCTCGGCTGGCCGGCTTTGCCACCGAGTTTTTGGGAAAAATCCTCGCTCTATCCGGTTCCGGCGGGTGCGCCTTACAAAAAGAATACTCATGCCAGCGCCTGGCACCTGGATTATCAAAACGACATCCGTTCGCTGATGAGCGTTGAGCCGAATGCCGAATGGTATGAAACCACCCATCACGAACTGGGGCATATTTACTACTATGTCAGCTATAGCAATCCGAATGTGCCGCCGCTCCTGCGCAATGGTGCCAACCGGGGCTATCACGAAGCCATCGGCAGTATGATTGGATTGGCTTCGATGCAAAAACCCTTCCTTGAAGGCCGGGGACTGGCTCCGAAAGATGCCAAAGTGGACGAAACCCAGGCGCTCCTCAAAGAAGCCCTCAATTATGTGGTGTTCATTCCATTTTCAGCCGGTGTCATGTCGCGGTTTGAATATGAGTTGTATGAGAAAAATCTGCCCAAGGACCAGTACAACCGGCGTTGGTGGGAACTGGTGAAACAGTATCAGGGGATTGTGCCGCCGGGAAACCGGGGCGCGGAATACTGCGATGCGGCCACCAAGACCCATATCAATGACGATGCGGCCCAATATTACGACTATGCGCTGTCGGTCGTTTTGCTCCTTCAGTTGCATGACCATATCGCCCGCAACATTCTCAAGCAGGACCCGCACGCGACCAACTACTATGGAAATAAACAGGTGGGTGATTTTCTGCGGAAGATAATGACACCGGGTAGTTCGCGTGACTGGCGGTTGGTGCTCAAGGAAGCCACTGGCGAGGAATTAAGTGCAAAGGCGATGCTGCGGTACTTTAACCCACTGATGGCCTATCTGAAGAAAGTCAACCGGGGGCGGAAGCACACGCTCCCGAATCTGTAAAAAATCCAGGGCTGAGGACTGAGGATTGAGGGAAAAACAACTGCCAGACGGAAATCAGGAATAAGTTTTAAGGGAGTTTGTCTCGGACCTCAGTCCTCAGTCCTCAGTCCTGAACCAGTTGGCTTTGAATAAAAAGCGCCAGGGGTTCAATTCCCATAGGGTATAACGTAGAAATGCCCGCTCTATTGGAAGCGGGCACGGAAAAACGGTCGAACCAGATTCGGTTTTCAGGAAAATCGGGTCAACGGATGCTGAACAATAACGTTTCGAATGAAGACAGCAGAGGGAGATACGAGTTTATTTTTTCTCTTTTACTTCCGGAGTGTCTTTATCTTCCATTCCTTCGTTCATGGCCTTTTTGAAATTCTTGATGCCTGAGCCAAGGCCGGTTGCCAGTTCGGGAATGCGTTTTGCCCCAAACAGGACAATCAACACAATGCCAATCACCAAAATTTCGGGAAACCCAAGTCCGCCCATAAAAACTCCTTTGTGTATCTGAATGCTTTCGATTCTAGTCTTGGGGTTGGTTCAGTGTCAAACCGCAAGGAAAAAGGTCCACCTGACCTGCCTTGCCGCATAATACCGGCCAGTGCCGTCAGATGGATGTTTGTTAGAGCACATTCATGGTAAAAAAGATGGTTTAATTTAGTGTGGTCTTATCGCTGCGTCATGACCAGGAATGCCACTTGCACATGGCACTGAGCGTAAAGCAAACTATCAGTACCTCATCCGGTTATGGTTAAACTTCCGCTTGCTCTGCACCAGGCCCTAAAAATTGCGGCTCTGCGGGCCTATCCGCACGAAGCCTGCGGGTTGCTCGGTGGCCGCGCCGGGTTGCTCGTAAGCTGGTATCCACTGTCCAATGTGGCACCACAGCCGCGCCGCATCTATTCCATCGCACCACCGGATTTGTTTCGCACGATGAAACACATGCGTCGGCGCGGGGAAACGGAAATGGGAATTTTTCATTCTCATCCGACTTCGGCGGCGATTCCTTCGCCAACTGATATTGCATTCGCCTTTTATCCGGAAGCGATTTACTTTATTCTTGGGTTTTCTCCGACAACACACCTGCGCGCCTACTCGATTGTCCACCAGCACGTGCAACCAATTGAGATTTGTGTTGTGGAGTAACGCCGCCCCACAGCGCGTGAGAGACTCACCCAGAGTTCGACAAAAAAGAAAAAGGAATTCAGCATTTATGACTTTGCTTTACGACAAAGCCTCAGAGGCGGCCCGTTTTCTATCCGCCCACCTCAACTCCCCGCTTGATATATTTGTGGTGCTCGGCTCCGGACTTGGTGCCTTTGCCGATACCCTGTCTGACACCCGGACCGTGGATTACAAGGAAATTCCCCATTTCCCGGTTTCCACCGTCGAAGGACACCACGGAAGACTGGTTTTTGGCCGGTGCGGAGATTTTTCCGTAGCCGTCATGCAAGGACGGTTTCATTTTTACGAAGGGTATTCACTGGCCGAGGCGACCCTGCCGATCCGGGTTGCCCAACTGCTGGGCGTGAAACGTCTGGTGGTGACCAACTCTGCCGGCGGGCTCAATCTGGGTTTTGAACCCGGTGATTTGATGGTGATTGACGACCATCTGAACCTGATGGGGGACAATCCCTTGCGCGGTCCCAATGACGAGCGATTTGGTCCCCGTTTCCCGGATATGACACAGGTGTACGACCCCGAATTCCGCCGTCTGGCGCATGAAACTGCCGAAGGATTGGGCTTTAAGTTGCAGCAGGGTGTGTATGCCGCACTTTCCGGACCCAGTTTTGAGACTCCGGCGGAAATCCGGATGTTGGGCAGGCTGGGGGCTGATGCCGCCGGCATGTCAACTGCTCCCGAAGCCATCGTGGCCCGGCATGGCGGGATGCGGGTGCTGGGGATTTCCTGTATTTCCAATCTTGCAGCGGGCACCACCGGAGAACCTCTCAATCACGAGGAAGTGCTCGAAACCGGTCAGAAAGTCAGTGCCCGGTTTATCAGTTTATTACAGGCGTTGCTGCCGAAACTTTGCCGGATTTGAGAAGGAAAGAGGTAGGGCCGGGAAGTTTCCACACGTCCCGGCCCTGGGTGTCGTGATTTGAGTTGCCGACGGCGTTTAATCCGATGATTGAGGTCTAAGTACGCCCGCTCTACTCCTGAGCTACCCTTCCATAAAGTTTGGGGGAAGGGGCTGGATTCGCACCAGCGACTGACGAAGTGGGTCATCGAAGTTTGAGACGGCAACCACGACGAATGCTGAACTTCTCAGGAAGAATCTGAGTTTGGTACGGACAAGGAAATTCCTCGCGTCTGCCAATTTCGCCACCCCCGCCCACTTTCGGAAATTGAGAATTGAGAATTTGGAATTTGGAAATCCAATTGATTGACTGAATGAACCAATGACTTTGGTTATTCACCTGCGCATGCAAGAGAGCATTCTCAATTCTCAATTCTCAATTCTCAATTCTCAATTCTCAATTCTGCTTTCAAATGCGGGGGGCAGGACTCGAACCTGCACGTCCGGTTTTTCAGATTGAGCCTTAGTTTCAGCTTGTCTGAGGCCGACTATGATAACAGATAGTCGAAGATTTTTTTACCGATTTCTTTTCGTTCCGCTTCCACCGAATTAGCCTGCTCACGGGCGTATTTGACGGCTTTCGAGAGCTTTTCAATCCGGCCCAGCCACGCCTGTTTCCACGGAGCCGGCAGCGCTCCGCTGTGCTTGACCGTATCCCAGTATCCCACCGTCACATCTTCGCTGATAATCTGCGTCTGCGCCGGGTGTTCCTTGGTCGCTTCGTACAGCACAATCGGACGTTGTACTTTCTTGGTCCGATGCGTGGCTATCGGAGCGGTTTTGAACAATCCCATGTTTTCATCGCGGGTCCAGTCGTCGGCTTCATCCAGGACTGGGAGTTTTTCGACGAAGGTTCGCAAGTCCGCAATCTGCTTTTCCAGGAAAAGTAAAAACGTGGCCGGGGCTCCCTTGATAAGCACTTGACCGTCCACTTCGACATCGGCCACGGCATGACAGTTGGCCCAGTCTTTGGTGGCAGTGACATCAAACATTTCGGTCAACAGGTTGGCCGCATGGGTCATCACGTTGACTGCGTTGAGTTGGACTTTTTTGCGTTCCGGCGGGTAGTCCTCGCCTTCTTCGTCACGTTTGCGATAGGTTTTGACAAATCCGTTGAAGAGGTCACCTTTTTGCGAAGCCTTGTGCAGTTCGGTAAATTCGCTGTAAACACGGCTTTTGACCCCTTTTTCAACCGCAATAATCTGATTGAGTTTAGGCATGGAAAAATCTTCCTGGATGTAAAATTTTCAAACGAGTGCGAAACGGAATCGGCCAGGGATTCTAAATCAAACCCGGAACGGTGCGCACATTTTTTCTTGCCGGAAACGGAGTGTTTTCGAACGATGCGACTATTTTTTTGTGTGATGAGCACGATGTTCCTGCTGCTCACTGGCATGACGGGAACCAGTCTGGCAGGTGGTCGGGGCCGGCAGGCGTCCTCTGCCACCACGGCCCATTATAAACTGGAGCCGAAGCAAAGCACCTTTACCCTGAAAGTTTTAACCAAAGGCATTCTTTCACCCTTTGCCCATGACCGGACCATTGGCATCACTGATTTTGTGGGAGAGGCTTCGATTGTGCCCACCGCAACCGTGGGGTCTTCGGCAAGAATGGAAATTCAGGCTGGTTCGCTCCAGGTTTTGAACAAGGTGAGCGCTGACCAGAAGCGGGAAATCGAACGCCGGATGCGTGACGAAGTGCTGGAAAGCGCGAAATATCCGAAAATCACTTTTCAAACCCAGGAAATCCGGATTGCCAAAATCGTCAACGGAGTGCGCTATGCCCAGATTGTGGGAAATCTGACCCTGCACGGAGTGACCAAACCGCTGGTTTTCAATGCCCAGGTCATCCGTGACGAAGGAAAACTGCGTGCCACCGGTCAATTTCAAATCAACCAGACGGATTTTCAAATCAAACTGATTTCAGCCGCCGGAGGTGCCATCAAGGTCAAAGACACCCTGACGTTTTCCTTTGACATTGTGGCCTATAAGGAACAGTGAGGCATTCCACAGCCCAGGCTGTGCAGGTTGTCACTCCGAAACCAAAAAGCAGGGGTATAACCGCAAGCACTTTCCCATTTTCCCCTTGAGGTTGATTTCAATGAAACACTGCCTGATGAGCTTTATTTGCCTGCTTTGTATTGCCCAATGGCTCCCAATTGCTACCGCCCAGGTTCAGATTCAAAAAGACCCGCGACCCGTAGGTACAGAACAAGAGCTGCTCCAGGTCTTGAAGGATATCGGTTGCGGTGAAGCCGTCAACGACAAGCAACCGGAGGAAGTCGCTGGTCCGCTTCGGAGGTCCTGGAATCTGGTGGGCGCATGGACTGCGGCCTACCTCAACACACATCCGCAGGCAACCGAGCGGGAGCTTTCGGCGGCCCTCCTCAAATTGCTGAAAACAAACTGTGATTTTGACGAATCTCATGTTTCGGCAGCGCAACTGAGCAGCGGAAACAAGGCTGCCTTTGCCGTGGCAGTCAATTGGATTTGGATTGGGACATTTTTTGTAGTGGCCAAGGACGCTGGTGGAAAATTTCAGTTTGCCTGGAATATCAAAGACGTGGCGGAAAAGAACTTTGCCTCCCGCAATGAGCTTGGGTACTGGGCGTTTGGCAGGGCTGGAATTCATGATGGCCCGCTGACCGGAGATGTCCATCCGCTTCCGCCGGGAAAGTCCGGGAATCCCCGTTTTTGGGTGGATGGAGTGTCTCGTCCGGCCATGGGACTTTCCAAACCGGGTCAAATCAGTGTGTGGGAATGGGATGGAAAAACAGCTCAGAGTTTGTTTATCAAAACATACAACACACATGAGGAATGGCATCAGGTTCGGTTTCAAAGTGGGAATCTGGTGATTCATGCGGTTGAGGAGGCGAAAACCTACTATTTCTGTGGTTCCTGTGAAACTATCGAACCCCGTTCCCTCTGGACGCTGGCCATCACCCCGGAAGGCGTGCAGGACAAGGGACGCACCTATGTCATTCCGGAACTGGATTTTGTGGATAGGCTCATTTTCCGGTTTTGTGTCGGGGAAAATGTTTCGGATGCCGCTGCCCCGACTGTCATTCAGAAGTTGAAAAAGCTGTTTCCCAAACCGAAGTCAGGAAAAAAACTCGACTATCCGCTGGCCATGATTTCCGTTTCTCCTCCTTCACGTCAGGGAAACCGGACGGTTCTGAAACTCAACAGCGATGAACTTGGGGAATGCACGTTCACCATCCTGAACCGCAATGGAAAGTATGTTCTGACAGCCTTGAGGACTGAGGACTGAGGGAGCCAAACCGGACAATCGCAACCTGAAACTGTGGCATTGAAGGAGAAAGACAGAGAAAACCGTTTCCTTGGTGGCTCTTTTTCTCTGTCCTCAGTCCTCAGTCCTCAATCCTGGGATTTGTCCTCAGTCCTGGGATTTGTCCTCAGTCCGCAGTTTGGGAAACTATTCTGCTTCCGCTCAAAGAATGGTATAGTTGCCACTCTCACGCCCAATAAATTCAGCCAGCACAGCAGTCATTTCACAGGTCCTGAAGCGGGGGTAACCCAGTTATGGGTATCTTTGACCGTCTTTTCGGCAGGAAAGACAGCCTAAAAAAAGAAGAGCCGTCGGTTCCACCACCATTGCGGGAAACCGCTTCCCCTCAGACTTTGTCTGGAATGCCCGCCACGACGGATATTTCCGATTTGGTAACGGATGTCAGCCTCATGCCGGTTGACCCGGTGCTGGGCATGAAACTCAAAAACCGGTATGTCATTGAAAAGGAACTGGGACGGGGTGGCATCGGAGTGGTGTACAAGGCGGTGGACCACGACGTTCATGACCGCGATGTGGTGATTAAAGTCCTGCTCAAAGGCACCGGGCAGGATGAATGGCTGACCACCAAATTTCACCATGAAAGCGAGGCGCTGGCCCGAATTGACGACCCCGGAGTGGTCAAAGTGCTGGACACCGGTACTTTTCCCGACGGCAAGCCCTATTTCGTCATGGAATTTATCAAGGGGGTGACGCTCCGCAATAAAATGCCCTCGTCCGGAATGGACCTGAAACTGGTCGCCCGGTTGGTCCAGCAGCTCGGCCAGGCCCTGAGCGCCGCCCATGAAGAAGGTGTTTTCCACCGGGACCTGAAACCCGAAAATATCATGCTCCAAGCCCTGAAAGGCGGAGGCGAACAAGCCAAGCTGATTGATTTCGGGATTGCCAAGGTCAAAGACCCCAAAGACGCAGCCAACACCGAAGGGTCCATTCTGGCTGGAACCATTATGTATATGGCTCCGGAACAATTGGAACGGGGGGAAACCTCGGCTGCTTCGGATATTTATTCGCTGGGGGTGATTGTCTATGAGATGGTGACCGGACATCGTCCATTCCATTCTGCGGCAGAAAATAAATTTGCCCAGATTGGCGAATTGCGGAGGCTCCAGCGGGCCGGAATTCGGGAAGTGCTCGGTACCGCCCGCCCGGATTTGCCCAAAGCCGCCCAGACCTGGTTAAACAAGGTGCTGGCTTTTAATCCACAGGACCGCCCGGCCACCGCCCGTGAGTTTGGTGATGGTTTTTCCCAGGGAGTGCAAGGGCTCATCCCCGGAGCCCCCATTTCCAATTCTGACCTGGAGGCGGAAACCGAAGTTCTGGAGGGACCCCGAACCGGCACAGGCAGCAGTTATTCCACCAAGTCCGAAATGCGTCATACCCCCACTTCGGCGGCGGCCTTGGGGAAATTGGAAACGGTTGGCGGCGGGATGGGACTGGGGTCACAGTTTTACGTCGAACGAACCAGCGATGCGGAGTTTCATCAGGCAGTTTCCGAACAGGACAGCATTATCCTCATTAAAGGGGCCCGCCAGATGGGGAAAACCTCGCTCCTCGCACGCGGGATGCAGCAGGCCCGCAAGGCTGGCACCAAGGTGGTGGTGACCGATTTTCAGGAACTGAGCGAAGAAAGCCTGCAAGCCCCCGAAGCCTTTTTTCTGAATCTGGCCGAACTGATGGTGGACCAGCTTGATTTGGATGTGATTCCAGATGAGTTCTGGCAGGCCAAACGCGGTGCCGGGGTCAATTTCAAACGGTTTATCCAACGGGAGGTGCTGGAAAAAATCTCCGCTCCGCTGGTGTGGGGCATTGATGAGGCGGACCGGCTGTTTACCTCCCATTTTCACAGCGAGGTCTTTGGGTTGTTTCGTTCCTGGCACAATGCGCGGGCCCTGGACCCGACCGCCCCCTGGCACCGGCTGACTCTGGTGATTGCCTATTCGACCGAAGCCCATTTGTTTATCACCGATGTCAATCAATCCCCGTTTAATGTCGGCACCCGGATTGAACTCCAGGATTTCACGCTGGACCAGATTACCGACCTCAACCAACGTTACCATGCGCCATTGAAGGACGGGGATGAGGTTCAACGCTTTTTCAATCTGGTTGGAGGGCAGCCCTATCTGGTTCGCCGGGGACTGCATGAGATGGTTTCGCACAAACTGGACATCACGGCCTTTGAAACCCAGGCCAGCCGCGACAACGGCCCGTTGAGTGACCATTTAAGCCGGGTGTTGCTGCTGGTCACCAAAGACGCCGGGCTGCGTGACAGTATCCAGGCGGTTTTGCAGGAGAAGTCATGCCTCTCGCTGGAACATTTCTATCGCCTGCGAAGTGCGGGCATTGTGGCTGGAGAGTCGGTTTCCGAAGCCCATCCCCGGTGCCAGATTTACGCCACCTACTTAAAGCGGCACCTCTTGTAAAAAACACCTCCGGTTTCCCGAAACGCCTTTATGCCATCTTCTGATTTCTATGTCATCGGCGGGACCCTTCAACGCAGTGCCAAATGCTACGTTGCCCGGCAAGCCGACCATGATTTGTACGACAGCCTCAAGGCAGGCCGCTTGTGTTACGTGCTGACCTCGCGGCAGATGGGGAAGTCGTCGTTGATGGTGCGGACAGCCAGTCGGTTTCGGGAGGAGCAGGTTTCAGTTGTGGTGTTGGACCTGACCGCCATCGGTCAGAATCTTTCCGCCGAGCAGTGGTATGACGGACTGTTGAGCATGGTCGGGGAACAGCTCCGGCTGGAAGACGAACTGGAGGACTTTTGGGCCGAGCACGAGCGGTTGGGGCCGTTGCAACGGTGGATGCTGGCTATCCGGGAAGTGGTTCTGGCGCATCGTCCGGGCCAGATTGTGATTTTGATTGATGAAATTGATGCTGTCCGGAGCCTGCCTTTTTCAACCGATGAGTTCTTTGCCGGAATCCGTGAATTTTACAACCGCCGCACCGAAGACCCCGAAATGGGTCGCCTGACCTTTGCGCTGTTTGGCGTGGCCACACCTTCCAGTTTGATTCGGGATACCCGCACAACGCCTTTCAATATTGGACAGCGGATTGAACTGGCGGATTTTACCGAGGCTCAGGCCGAACCTCTGGCACAAGGACTGGGATATGATGAGAAAACAGCCCAAATTTTGATTCAGCGGATTCTCTATTGGACGGGAGGCCATCCCTATCTGACGCAACGGCTTTGTCAGGCCGTTTCCCTGGATGGTTCCGTGACGGGAACGGCTGGCGTGGACCGGCTCTGTGAGGAACTGTTTCTGTCCTCCCGCGCCAGGGAAAAAGACGACAATCTGCAATTTGTCCGGGACCGGATTTTACGCAGTGAAGGGGATTTAGCTGGTTTGCTGGACCTGTATTCCCAAATCCGGGCCAAGAAACACATCCGTGACGATGAAACCAATCCGCTGATTGATATTTTGCGGCTGGCAGGAATCGTCAAAATCCGGAACGGCGTTTTGGAGTTGCGCAACCGTATCTATCACCGGGTTTTTGACCAGGGCTGGGTCCTTTCCAACATGCCCGATGCCGAGTTGCGCCGCCAAAAAGCCGCTTTTCAGCGGGGCGTCAAACGGGCTTCGACCATTGCCCTGGTGATTTTGGCAATTATGGGGGGCCTCACCGCCTATGCCCTGGAACAACGGCGGGAAGTGCGGCTCCAATTGCTCAGGCATTATGAAGAGCAAGGGCGGCGCGAATGGCTGGATGGACGGGTTGACAACGCCCTGGCCTATTTCAACGAAGTCTATAGCGCCGGGAGCAATACCCCCGCCCTCCGGTTCCTGATACGGCAATGTCTGAATCAGGTGGAAAAAGTTCAACCCCGGACGCTCATCGGGCACAACGGTTTTGTCCAGGCGGCGCGGTTCAGTCCCGACAACCGGCGGATTGTTTCGGCCAGTGCCGATCTGACGGCCAAAATCTGGGATGTGGCCAGCGGCCAGGAATTGCGGACGTTGACCGGCCATCAGGATGTGGTCAAATCCGTTGCGTTCAGCCCTGACGGGAAAAAAATTGTCACAGCCAGCTTTGATGGCACCGCCAAGGTCTGGGACGCCGATTCCGGGCAACTGCTGGTCACCTTGAGCGGGCACATTGGTCACGTCAATTCGGCGGCATTCAGCCCTGACGGCAGCCGGATTGTCACCGGCGGCCTGGACCGGACCGCCAAAATCTGGGACACCGCCACCGGCCACCTGCTGCATTCCATCCCAGGTCACCAAGGCAGTGTCAACTCGGCTCTTTTCCACTCCGGTGGCTCCCGGATTTTGACCGCCAGTGCGGACCAGACCGCCCGGATTTGGGAGGTTGCGACCGGCATCCAGGTGGTTTCCTTTGAAGGTCACCGGAATGCCGTCAACTTTGCTGCCTTTCAACCCCAGGGAAAACTGGTGGTGACGGCCAGTTCCGACAATACCGCCCGCCTCTGGGAGGTTGAATCGGGCCGGGAAGTGGGCGAATTCATTGGTCATAGGTCGCTGTTGAACTCGGCTGTCTTCAGCCCCGAAGGCGATTTTCTGGTGACCACCAGCGTGGACCGCACTGCCTGTATCTGGGATGCTCATACCGGCGGACTGCTGGCCCGGTTGGCCCAGGACCGCTCCCCGCTGACCTGGGCGGAGTTCAGCCCTGACCGGAAATGGGTTTTGACGGGTAGTCAGGACGAACTGATACTGCTCTATCGGTTTGAGGAGGAAACCCGCAAGCCAGCCGAAATTGACCGACTGGTCCAGGAAAAAGTCCCGGTCATGATGGCGGGTGGACGGTTGGTTCCCAATCCCAAAGCCCTTGCCGTCAACCAGCCCGCGCCATCCAGTCCGGCCCAGGAGCGGCATCCGGAATTGATGCCGGCCACACCCGGCTTGCCTGCGCCGCTCCAGTACCAGACGTTTGAGGTTGAAACGGTCACACTGGACGAAAAGGGAAATGTGATTGCCCGTCCGAAAGGGCAGGTTCGTGGTTACGCCGAAGAACTGGCTCCCGGCGTCAAGCTCGAAATGGTGCTGCTGCCGGGCGGAACCTATCTGCAAGGCTCCCCACCGCACGAAAAAGAGCGGGGTGAAGAGGAACCCCAGCACGAAGTCACGGTTTCAGGTTTTGCGATTGGCAAATTTGAGGTCACTCAGGCCCAGTGGGAAGCCGTGATGGGGTTCAATCCTTCGAATTTCAAAGGGGACAACCTGCCGGTTGAGGCCGTGAGTTGGGACGAAGCGGTGGAATTTTGTGCGCGGCTGACACAAAAGACCGGGAGGCTTTACCGGTTGCCGACCGAAAGCGAATGGGAATATGCCTGCCGGGCCGGGACCACCACTCCGTTTGCCTTTGGGGAAACGGTGGTTTCCAGTGTCATCAACGACAATGGGGCCTATCCTTACGCCTCGGCACCAAAAGGTGAAAACCGCAGGAAAACCACTCCCGTCGGCAGCTTTCCGCCCAATGCCTGGGGGCTCTATGACATGCATGGCAATGTTTGGGAATGGTGTCAGGACTGGAACGATGAGAAATATTACCTGGAAAGCCCGAAAGTAAATCCGCAAGGTGCCCGCAAAGGCACTCATCGCATGGTGCGCGGGGGAAGTTTGGGCAACATTGGCGTTTATTGCCGTTCGGCCAACCGGTTTATTTTTGCTCCCGGCAGCCGGTTTTCCGCTTTTGGGTTGCGGGTTGTCAGCAGTGGAAGGTAAGAAAGTATTTGCAAATCTGGAAAATGTGGCGCGATTCGACAAATCGCGCCACAACTGGGGTTGAAAACCTAATTCCGTTTAAGCCGGCGCAAGACCTTCCCGCCGATTTCACTGGCGAGCGGAATCCGCAAGGCCATTGCCACTCCAAAAAACACCGCTCCAAAGGGACCAAACACCACCACCGCCAGCCAGAGCGGAGGCCATTGGCCAAGCAGGTACTTCACCCCAAACCCCAGAGCTGTGGCTGCCAGGGCTGCCGCCCACACGCGCAGCACATAACCTGCCGGAAGACCGGTTTTTCCGATGCGTTGGTTGATGCCGGAACGAAGCAACAGAAATTCAACCCACCCGGCGAATCCGGCGGAAGCTGTCAGCCCGGCTGTTCCCCAGCGTACATCGAGCCCGACCAGTGGAGGCAAGGGGATGGCACAGAGATAGCCCAGAACGGTGGTGAGACAAATCCGGATGATGGCAAATTTGAGCGGCGTTCGGGTATTTCCCAAAGCATAATAAGTTGAGGAATAGAGCCGTCCCAAGGTCGAGGCGAGCAATCCAACGGCGGAGCCGGCCAGAATGCCCCAGACATAGAGCGTATCGTTCCGTCCAAACTTTCCACTCTGATAGAGTGCGCCGACAATCACATCACCTAGAAAGAGAAATGCCGCAACCGAAGGAATAATGAAAAAAGCCACCCGTTTTAAGGCTGCGTCCAGCCGTGCCCGGAGCTTTTGCGCCACTTCAGGGGATTCCCCCACGGCAGTCCGGGAAAGCTCGGTCAGCTCCACCGCTGAAATTGACATGCCAAACAGACTGACCGGCAACATGGAGATGGTCTGGGCATTGAGCAACGCCCGGACTGCTCCTTCCGGAAGCCAACTGGCCAGCACGCCGTCCACATAGGCACTGATTTGCACCACGCCCCGCGAGGCCACTGCCGGTATAAAATTCCGCACCACCTGACGAACCGGTTCAAACGAAAGGTCGGGTTTGAAGCGCAGGCCCTTGGTCAACCTGAGCACCGTCGGGATTTGCACGCCAAACACCAGGATGCTGCCCACCACCGCGCCCCACGAGGCGAACATCACGAGCCGTTCCTGTACTTCGTGCCGGAACAGCAGGACCGCCGCGATAATGGCCAGATTCTGGGCGACCGGTGCAATGTAGGAGAGTAGGAACCGGCGATGGCTGTTGAGCACGCCCAGGCACCAGGCGGACAAAACCAGAACTCCAATGCCGGGGAAGGTAATCCGAATCAACTGAACGGCCAGTTCACGGGTGGTTCCCTGAAAGCCCGGAGCCAGGATGCTTGTCAAAAACGGTGCCGTCGAAACTCCAATCAACACGAGGACTGAAACAGTCAGGGCAAGCAGGGAAAACACGGCTCCGGCCAGTTTTCCAGCATCTTCCTCTTTGTGCGCCGCCAGCAGGCGGGCATAAGCCGGAATAAAGGACGCCGAAAGTGCGCCTTCGCCAAGTAGGTTTTGCAGGAAATTGGGAATGCGGAACGCCGCTGTGTAGGCGTCTGAGATGGCTGAAAGACCCAGGTAATGGGAAATCACCCGGTCCCGGACCAGTCCGGAAAGGCGGCTGGCGAGTATTCCAATGGCGACCAGAATGGAACCGGAAATCTTTTGAGCAGGCTTGGGAGTTTGGGGAGTCATTAAAAAAGCAGTCTTGGCAGTCTTGGCAGGCTTGGGAGTCTTGGGAGTCAGGAATCCTTTATCACCCTGTCACCTTGTCACCTTGTCAGGCTTTGGACTCCCAGGACTCCCAGGACTCCCAGGACTCCCAGGACTTGATTTTACTGACCAACCCGGCGCGGGCGTTTGCCTTCCTCGGTTGGGGGAACCGGCGGGCGGGCGGGCAGTTCGCCCGCCCGTGCTTGCTGGCGCAGCTTGATTCGTTGAATTGCCAGATTGGCGGCGTTGAAAACCCGTGGATTGGCATCCTTCAGGAGCGGTTCCAGGGCTGGCACATCGTCGGACGTGCCGATTTTCCCCAAAGCCTTGCAGAGCTTGATGGTGGTTTCAAGTGTGGAGGTCCGGAGGTACCGGTGTAAATCGGAGGTTTTCAGCACATCCACCAGATAGTTTTCTGCCTGTCCTCCCAAAATGACCGCATCCAGCTTTTGCACAATGGCATCAAGGAATTCGGGGCGACCCAACCGGTAGAGGGCAAATGCCTGCGCCAGTTTGACATCCTCATTGCCTTCCTTGAGACGGTTGCGCGAAATTTCCTCCAGGAAACTCGGGTCATTCATCCGGGCCAGTCCTTCGTTGGCCATACAGCGCCGGTCATTGTCGGAAGCCCGCAGATTTTGCACGAAAATATCCTTGCTGGCCGGGTCAGCGATGTGGGAGAGCGCTTGCAGGGTAATATATTGCCGCTCCGGAATCTGTTTGAAAAAGTCTTTGATGGTGCCTTTGAACCCGCGCTTGTCTTCGCCCAGGTTATAGACATCAATCAGCTTGGAATTGGCTTGCCTGGTGCGCAGGTATCCGGCGGTGAAAATTGCCTCGGCCCGGACGTTGCGGTCGGCTTCGTTAAAGTACGGAACCGCATAGTTTCCGTTTTCCGGGTCCCCCAGTTTGATAAAGACCCGAAACACGTCCACCCGCAAATCGGGGTCCACCTGCAAAGCGGCGGCCAGGGCTGGAACCTGGCTGTTGGCCCGCAACACGCCCAAGGCCCGCACACCTGCCCGGCGCAAATTCACATCGGCGTCGTTGCGCATCAGGCCGGCGAGCGCATCTGTGATGCGTGGGTCAACCTGGGTATAGGGTTCGACAATCGTTGGGCCGTCAGTGTCCAGAAACGGGTTCAGGTAGTTAAACCCGGACCGTTCCGCAAAGACAAAGCCGATTTCGCTTTCGATATAAAAGGAAATCAAACCGCGAATGGCAGCCCGCCGAACCAGGGTGGCAGGGTCTTTGAGAACTTCGGTCATGGCCGGAACCGCGTCAAAGTTTTTGATACGGCCCAGCGCTTCGACGGCATGCGCCCGCACTTCCGGGTCGGAGTCAGTTCGGGCGGCATCCACCAGCGGCGCGGTTGCTTCGCGGAAACGGCGTTCGCCCAAGTCTTTGGCTGCTTTGCGCCGGAGCAGAACGTCAGGGCTTTTCAAATTGGCCACCATCTTTTCAAGGTCGGTCTGGACCGCCAGCGTTGGGCCGGAAGCCAGCCCCACAGGGGCCACACCCGTCCAGGCGGAGACCAGCAGCACCGCCACCAGCAGCAGGCGCACGTTGCGCCCCAATGTCATTTGGGCAAATGAGATCATATAAGTTCGCAATCGAGGAATAAGTTTGGAAAACCACGTGTGAGTAAGGCGCAGACGCTACCAAAGAATACGGTGCGAGTCTATAGCTTTTTTGGGTCGTGGAACAACAGGATGAAAAGCTGAATTGGCTGAATTTGTTGTCAATTGTGAAAAAAATCCATATTTTTCAAGCAGCTTTTTCCAGCTTTCCTGATACACTGCCCCAGCCTTCCAGATCAATCCCCAACCTGTTTCTGCCAGGAGCCTGTATGAGCAAATGGAGCTTGGTATCTGCGCTCGGTCTTTGTTGTGTTGCTTTTAGCCTGTGGATGTTTCCTGTCATCAAACCGGCAGTGGTCACGGCTCAGGGGTCTGCACCGATTCGGCTGGAGCCAGTGGTGTCCGGACTTTCAAGCCCGGTCTATGTGACGCATGCCGGAGATAACAGCGGGCGCTTGTTTGCAGTTGAGCGACCGGGCCGGATTCGCCTCATTCAAAACGGAGCGCTCCTGGCAACTGCGTTTCTTGACATCACCGCTCTGGTCCTCAGTGACTCCAGCGAACGCGGATTGCTTTCCGTTGCTTTTCACCCGCAGTTTGCCGCCAATCGCCGGTTTTTTGTCAATTACACCCGCAAACCCGACGGGGCAACCGTGGTGGCCGAATATACAGCCTCGGTCGTAAATCCCAACTTGGCGGACACTGCCGAGCGGGTGGTTTTGACCGTGGCGCAACCCTTTAACAACCATAATGGCGGCCAGTTGCAGTTTGGGCCGGATGGATACCTCTATATTGGCATGGGTGATGGCGGTTCTGCCGGTGACCCACAGGGAAATGGTCAGAATATCAATACCTTGCTGGGGAAAATGCTTCGCCTCAATGTGGACGGGGCCCAGCCTTATGAATCGCCCGCAGACAATCCGTTTTTTGGCTCGATTCCCGGACGGGATGAAATTTTTGCAGTTGGCTTTCGCAATCCCTGGAGGTTCTCGTTTGACCGGCAAACCGGGCAGTTGTATGTCGCGGATGTCGGGCAGTCCAACCGGGAGGAAGTGGACCTGGTGGTCAACGGAGGCAACTACGGCTGGAACACGATGGAAGGGACCAATTGCTTCAATCCACCCAGCGGTTGCAACCAAAATGGGTTGATTTTACCGATTACGGAATATGGACATACCGGCGGACAGTGTTCCATTACCGGCGGATATGTCTATCGGGGAACCCAAAATCGGGACCTGCAAGGAATGTATATTTATGGTGATTATTGCCGAGGCAACATACTGGGGTATCGCAACGGCACGGTGACCACCCTGCTTGACCAGGTCGGGAATATTGCCTCTTTTGGGCAGGACCAGGAGGGGGAACTCTACGTGGTGTTGTTGAATGGTGCCATTCGGCGGATTGTGGGACCCAGTATCCGACAGTTTTATCCCTTTGCTTCCACTTTTGGAAAAACAATTACCGTGACAGGAAGCGGTTTTCTGGCCGGACAGACCGAAATTTTGTTTGGTGGCAATAGTCGGGTTCCTTCCGGAGGGGTGACGGTTTTGAACGAAACAACCTTACAGGTCGTGGTGCCCCCTGCGCAGGCAGGTGTAAACCTGAATGGATTTTTGACTGTCCGGGTTCAGGGAACTGCTGATGCCACCTCCTTGGGATTACCCACCGAACTGCCCAGTCCTGGTGATGGAGCCGTCACTTTTCAGGATTTCATCCTATGGGGGGATGCCAGCGGGGATGGCCAATTTGCCACCAGTGATGTGGCGTTGGCGCGGGCCTTTATTCAGTTTCAGGCGGTTCCCACCACCCGGCAACGGCTGGCGGTGGATGTGGTCCCGGCCAATGCCAATGGCAGTCGGGGGGATGGCAATCTGAATGCCGTGGATTTTTCTTTTTTGCGAGCCGTTTCTTTTGGCCAAACGACATTTTAGTGTTGTCCGGGAATCCGGGTAGCGCCCTGCAAGAGCGAGGTGCCTAGCGTCCCTCACCACTGAAATTCTTTTTCTCCGTACCGGGTAGCCTCGGTTTGGGCGGTCAGGGCCGGCAGGTTTTTTCCTTGATTGTGGTAGGCCGTAGCCAGCACCTGCAAGGCATCAGGCGGAAGCTGGTTCCCTCCAATTCGGCCACGGACTTCTGTCAATAAGGTTTCCGCCTGGCTGGCATTGCCCTCCTGCAACGCCAGTCTGGCCAGACAGACACGTGGCTCAACAAACGTTGGGTCAAGTTCGGCGCTGCGGCGGTAAGCCCTGGTGGCACCTTCCAGATTTCCCTGTTTTTCCCAAAGTCTCCCCAGTGTCAGCCAATAATCTTCGCGCAATGGGTATTTGGTGGTTGCCAATTCGGCTAACGGAATGCCTTTCTCAACCGATCCCCACTGGGTGTAAACCTTTGCCAGTTCATTGCCGCGTTCCACATTGGGGCCAATTTTATAGGCCACGGTCAGGTAGTATTCAGCTTGTTCATAGTTTTTCAATTGGGTAAACCACAGTCCTTTCCAGGCCATTAATTCCGGGGTAAAAGGTGCTTCTCCAAGAGCCTGCGAAAGTGGACTGAGGGGATTGCCGCCGGTTTTGCCTTCCAGTTTGGCACCAGCCCAATACATGCGGGGATAGATGGAGCCGGATTTGGAGGTGATGGCCAACCCCAACTGATAGTTCTGGCGGGCTCCAATGAAATCTCCCACTTTGAGTTGTTCTTCAATGATGCAGGTCAAGACACCTACATCATAAGGATATTTTTTCCGTGCTGTTTCCCAATAAGAACGCTCGGTTCTCCAGGTAGGCAGGTAATTCCAGCTCAACAGCACCAACCCCAGACAGAGAACCACATTCGCCGTCAAGTGCCAACCCCGCTTCTGGCGGGCCAGAAAGGTTCCCAGCGGGAAAGCCAGTCCGCTGATGGCCCCATAAAAGACCCGGTCGCCAGGGGGAAATGCCACTGGAAAGAGGGTCCAAACCATGAAAAAGCAAAAAAACCAACTGATTCCGAAAAACACTTCCCGGCGTCCGCGCCGAAAACTGCTCAAAGCAGCCAAGACCAAAACACCCAGAACCAATAAACCCAACCCGGTGCGGAAGTTGCTCCAAGGGGGTTCCGGAGCATGGGGACACAAAGCAACCGGCCAGATCCCGTGCTGCAGGTATTCCAATAAGCGGTCAAATGGATTGGCAATCAAGGCCCAGGCAATACCGATTGATTTGCCGGTAAAAGTTGCCTGCGCCCGGAAGTTCAACCACCCAAACACCGCCGTCAACATCGCAAAAGGCAATAGCCGAGGCCAAAATCGGGGTTCAATCCGGCGATGTTCAAAGGCATTGAGGGCGAGCAGCAAGGGAAAGCCCGCAATCCAGAGCGGGCTGGAAGTGAGTGCCGCCACAAAAGCCAGGCAACTGCCCAGATACATCCATTTGTGGCCCACAGTTGCTGCCAAAGCAGTCATTTCCGGATTTTCCGGTGTGATTTGTGACCGTTGGAACAGCCACAGAGAGGTCATGCCAAAGATGACGCCCAAGATGTCGGACCTGCCGGTACTGCCGGCCAGACTTTCAATCTGGGTTGGATGAAGGGCAAAGCACAGTGCTGTGACCCACCCCACCAGGGGTTTTTTGGTAAGTTCATGAAAGAAAAGGAACACCAGACAGGCGGCAACCCAATGCAGCAGGAGACTGCTCGTTCGCACTCCGGCTTGACTGTCTCCCCACAAGGCCCAGTCCAAGGCCAGTGACAGACGGTGGAGCGGAGTATAGGTCGCATTGGAGAACGTGGTGAACAGAAAACTCAAATGTTCCCAGTCAAGGCTCCGGATGGCCCGGTCCGCCAAAAGATACGGACTGGTTGTGGAAGTAATTGGCGCAAAACCTGGCAGGCGTCCGAACGCGATGACAATCAGTCCACCTAAAAATACCAGGGCCAAACGCATGGGATGACTCAACCCCAGCGATTTCCATGGAGAATGTGGCTGTTGTTGACTGTCTGCAAAAGGCTGAGGGGTATGAATTGGTTCGTGTTGCAATGGTCCTCGCTGGACTGGAAACTGTGCAGAGGTATCTCATCATAGCGAGGCAAAGCAAAAAAGGAAAAGAAATTGTACCTGTAAATTTTTGAGTGTTCCTGTTGTAAATGGTGAATGGTGAATGGTGAAAAAGCAGGAATTGGAACCATTTACTATTTCCCATTGACCATTCACAACTGACCGGTCAACCCTGACCAAATGCCGCTTGAATGCCATGACCAGCCCGGACGATGAAGGCCATCCGTGTCTTACTCTGATGTTGCCAGTGGAGGATTGATTGGTGTCAGGTGAACAGATTTAGTTGTTGCACTTGAGACGGGATGTTTTTGGGCAGGTGGAAAGAGCGCGGTTGAGCGCCATCTTTGACAAGAGACAAAACGTGTTTGTCTATCCACTCAATAACCGGAACACAAACCGCATCTGCAAAGCCCGTCAATGCCTGATTGCGCGGAAAATTAACATTGAAAGATGGAGCACCTTGCAGCTTGGCGTACTCAATGGCTGACATCCAGCGCATTTTCACTTTTCCGCCCTGCACCGCGATAACAATTTGTTTTCCACTTCCGCCTTTAGGTGTCCTGAGACATCCCGCCAGTCCGTCAAAACGGATTTCCGACCGCATTGCGCCTTCCCTCATTCGCCGAAAAATTGTGCCCGCCCAGGTTTTCCCGGAGGCTTGAATATCTTGAATCTGTTTTTGATGAGCTTCTTTTGCAATGCCAAGGTGCCGGTTGACGGTTGCCTCATCCCACCAGTCCTGATTTTCGTCCAAGTCAATATAGTCAATCAGATCTTTCTGAACTGGCGGCAGCGCAGGAAGGTCAAGTGCGATCCAGCCGGTTGGCAACTTAATATCCCTCATCGCGGTGGCCAGCCTGGAGGGACAAGCCGTTTTTCTGTTATCAAGCCGTTCTTCCCACCCGGTTTCTTGCTGAAACAGTGCTTGATGGGGCAATAATTTTTCTAAAAAGCCCACAATAAAAAGCCTGGGCCGACTTTGGGGCGTGAAGTGTTTGGCGTCAATCACAAAAGCATCAAGATAAAATCCAAGCTCAGAAACAGCCAGGCAGGTTTCTTCCAGGTCTTTGCCCTGTCGCCCTGTCAGCAGTCCGGCTACATTTTCCAGCATAATGCAAGATGGCATACGGTTTCGACTCTTGAGCTTTTTCATCACCTTCAAAAAACCGAAAAGCGCGGAGGAATCTTTCCCTAGCAACCCTTTGCAGCGACCCGCAAGGGAAAGATCAATGCAGGGAAACGAAGCCGTGGCAAGCAAGGCTGCTTCAGGTATTCGTTCAACCACTTCATCAGTACTCCAAACATCCGCTAGGTGAAAGTATCCATCCGCTGCGGGAAATTCCGCGAGGTACATTTCTCTTTTTTTCGCGGAAATGTCATTGGCGTACAGGCACTGCCACCCAGAGGCTTTCAAGCCAAGATGAACCAACCCGATGCCCGCAAAGAACTCAAGAAAACACGGCTGCATTGCTTGTCTAACCCCGTTTCTAAAATGGAAATGGTGTTTATAACCCGTGGACATAAAACCGTCAATCGGACAACTATCGCTTTGTGAAGATAAAGGATGATTGCAAAGAATTATTCGGCAAACGATTGCGCCAGCTTAGGAAATCCCGGCACTGGTCACAAGAGGAGCTTGCCCACGAAGCCGGACTTGACCGCAGCTACTTGGGTGCGGTTGAGCGTGGAGAGGTAAACATATCGCTGATGAACATTTGCGCTCTTGCTCATACGTTAAGTGTTGAGCCTTGCGAGCTTTTGCGCTTCGCCAAAAATTCGCAGCCGCCTGAAAATCAAGAAGAGCAGGGATGAAATTGAATGACGGCAATTGCAACCGAGGTTCTGAACCATATTCTTGACCAAATCAGGGCGGACGCAGATGAAACCCGCCCGGACGGGTTCACGCTTGCCGCGCTGTCAAAGGCTTCCGGTGTGGAATGGATCAAACGAACGGAAGAAAGCGCCAGAAAGTTTATTCCCCGACTTGTGGCTTGTTCCAGCAAATTGATTAACCGAGTTGAGCAGGTGTTGAACAGCCCCCGCTTGAGTCGGATGATTGCGCGGCAGATTCACGAACGGCTTGAACACGCCACGCCTCAAGACATCGCGGCGGAGACCGCCACTGAGCTAAAAAGGCTGTCGGAAAGTCTTAATTCTTACCTTGCTGTGGAATCTGTGTTGCTTGCCAATATTTCCGGCGAGATGGTTGGTGATATTGTTGCGGACTTTTTGTGTGAGGAGTTCAGTCGCCAATTCAAAAGAAATAACCGCAGCACCTACCCTGATCTTTACTTTGCCGACGCTGACTATACGATGCTGTCCAAGCGGACGAAGCAGGATACCCACTTGCCCGCTTTGCGCGGCGGTCACCCCTCCGGCGTGCCTGACGGTGTGGAAATCAAGTCGAAGAGAACGAATAAGATGGGCGAGAAAGTGAGCGCGGACTGCCATTATCACTATCAAGGAATGCACCTTGCCCTTGCCTTTTATTATTCTGTCGCTGAGAAAAAATGGATTGTTGATGATGTGTACTTGGCATATTTGGCTTTCCCTGACTACACGAAGAGCGGCAGGAACGCGGAAGCAACCACCGTCAAACACTCTTTCAAACACAGACCGTTCATTTCCGTGACCAAAAGGAAACAACCAGAGGAAACCAAGCAAACTTCAAACGAACTGTTACCCTTCCAAGAACCTCTTGATGTCGAAAGCTAGAGTGGGCAAATCGGTTAGCTCACATTCCCAAACCACCAGCCACGCCCGGTTCAGGCGTTTCAGGCCAGCACGATGCGCCGCATCACGCTTTTTGTTTCCATCCAGTTTGTTGGCGCAGTAGATTTTCGTGTCTCCGGTGGCAACATCCTGATACTGTCAGTCGGGTTAGCGCCGAACAGCCACCACTCTGAATCCATAGTTACTCTTTTTGTGATTGGGTTCCGCCCGATAGCGGAAAGACGCCCGGCAATAGCTGGCATAGTAAAGCCAGGAGCCTCCGCGCAGAACCCGGAACTGGTGCTCCCGGCCATCCTCCCAGGCGGTTCCGTCCGTTGGTGCCCCGTTGTAGTCATCGTGGTACCAGTCCTGACACCACTCATAAACATTTCCATGCACATCGTAAAGGCCCCAGGCATTGGGCCGTTTCATTCCGACAGGTTGTGCCATTTGCTGGGAGTTTTCATCAAACCAGGCATATTCCTTGAGCAGATTCTTGCCATCCCCAAAGCAGTATTTACCTTCAGAACCGGCTCTGGCGGCATATTCCCATTCGGATTCAGTCGGCAGCCGATAAAGAAACCCATCCCGTTTGGCAGTCAGTTTCTCACAGAATTCCTGGGCCATGTCCCACGTGATGTTTTCCACCGGGTTATTGAGATTCTTGAAATTCGAGGGGTTGACCCCCATCACGACCCGCCATTGATTTTGGGTGACGGGATAGATTCCCATATGGTACGGATATCCGATTTCGATTTCGTGAACGGGCCGTTCATTTTCATAGTCATTGGACCCCATCCGGAAAGAACCGGCGGGAATCAGGGCAAATTCCATTTTCACGCCGTCACCCAAATGGGCGGTCATGGTTTTTTTCAGTTCCTGCGTGTGCAGCACCGGTCCGTTGGTGATTGCCGGTGGTTTGACGGTCACGGCGGGTACTTTTCCTGCTGAAGCTTGGGCAAATTTGCCGGTGGTGCGGTTGAAATCGGCTTTTGAATCTTCCACCAGTACCACCCGAAATCCGTTATAGCGGTTTCTCGTCTCAGCCGGTTTGAAATCCCGGGCCGTGGAACGGCATTGCAGAGCACTGCTCATCCAGGAACCACCCCGCAACACCCGTTTGGTTTCCCCTGGGGTTTCCCAGGCGATGGCATTTCCCGGAGCACCTTTGTAGTTTGGATGCCAATGGTCGTGACACCATTCAAGGACGTTCCCGTGCATATCAAAAATGCCGTAACCGTTTGCCGCCCCCAGACTGCCGACCGGGATGGTCTGGGCAGTGTACCGACCTTTGGTCATCTTTCCATAAGGAAAATTTCCATCATAATTGACGATATCCGGCGTGACCGTCTGGCCGAACCCAAAGGGCGTGGTATTGCCGGCGCGGGCGGCATACTCCCATTCAGCCTCGTTGGGCAAGCGATAGGTCCGACCCGTTTGGTGAGAGAGGCGGGCGCAAAATTCGGCTGCTTCTTCCCAGGAAACCTGTTCAACCGGATGATAGGGTCCCTTGAAAAAGGAGGGGTCGGCTTTCAGTTCACGATTGACGGCAGGCCAACCAGCCACCACGTGCCACTGTTGCTGCGTGATGGGGTATTTCCCCATGAAAAACGAGGCTACGCGGACCTGTCGAACCGGTTGTTCGGTGGCGGTTTCGGTTGAACCCATCTGAAAGATGCCGCCCGGCACTGAAACCATTTCCAGGGTGACTTCATTTCCCAGTTCTTCAATCAGCATTTCCGCCCGGCTGGTTCGAAAATCAATAATGCTCCCGGCTGTGTCCAGCATGACTGTGTCAAATTCAAAGGTTTGTTTGGCCTGTCGTTTGACCTGGGCTGCCTCAGCCAATTCCTCCAATTTGATGCGGGCAAGGTCGGCAAACAGCCCGGTCGGATAACGGTTCAGATAGGCTTCAAAGCTTTTGGGATTGGTACTTCCTTTCATTGACTCCCAGAATGCCATTTCCAGCAGTTCATTATTGGCACTGCTGCTGGCTGCTGGGGCTGGCTCCGGCGCAGGCGGTAAAACCGGGATGGTGGCCGGGGCATTGGGAACCACGGTCGAAAGGTACCCGGTATCCAACCGGGGATTGCCATTGGGCGGCGTGGGCACACCTTGATTGACAAAGGCCACCGTGGCCTGATCGGCCAGGGTGGGGGCTCCGACACAGGTCGGACCGGTCCATTCCAACGCATCACGCATTTCCTTGGCGGTTTTGAAGCGCTCGCGGTAATTGACTTCGGTAGCTTTATCCAAAACCGCTGCCAGTGCCGGGCTGACATTCGGGGCATGTTCGCGCCAGTTGATTTCGCCCGACAACGGGTCGGTCAAGGTTTGCGGGCTCCTGCCGGTCAACAGGGCAATGGCGGTCATTCCCAAACTGTAAAGGTCACTGGAGTAGACCGGTTTCCCGGCTGCCTGTTCAATCGGCATGTACGCCGGTGTTCCGGCCACAATCGAGCTGGCCGGATTCATGACCGATTCTCCGCTCATGACTTCTTTGACAATCCCGAAATCAATCAAAACCGGCTGTTTATTGCGATGCCGAATCATGATGTTATCGGGTTTGATGTCACGGTGAATGATTCCTTGGGAATGAATGTAATCAATCACTCCCAACATGCCGGTCAGCATGTCGCGCACAAGCTCTTCACCCAGGCGGCTTTTTTCAAGCAATGCCTGCGAGAGCGTTTTTCCGTCAATCCACTCCTGTACCAGGTAAAAGAGGTCGGATTCGGCAAAATAGGCATACAGTTTGGGAATCTGACCGTTGGCCCCTTCGCTTAATTTTTCCAACAGGGCCGCCTCGCGGGTAAACCGTTCCTGAATCAATTGATATTGTTTCTGGTCGGCAATCGGTTTCAGGAGTTTCAGCACGCAACACCGCCGCGACGGTACATCCAGGTCCTCAGCCACAAAGGTATGGCCAAAGGCCCCACTGCCCAGTTCCTGTAGGATGCGATAACGTTCTTTGAGAATCATGGATGTCTGGATCATAACCACGCTCCTCCAAATGGATTGGTTTAATGTTGGAAATAGAAATGACGGTGGCTTTAAGACTGACCGTGGGCCTTTTTATACGGCAGATTCAAACAGGGTGTTAGTAGGGAAAGTTGGGGTGCTGACCCTATCGAAAGTTAGGGAAGGGAAAAGAAGGTCTGGGGAGTCTGGGGAGTCTGGGGAGTCTTGGGAGTCTGGGGAGTCTTGGGAGTCTGGGGAGTCTGGGGAGTCTGGGGAGTCAAAACCAAGTGACAAGTGACAAGAACAAATCCTGTCACTGTTTACCTGTCACCGTTTACTTCTTCAGACTCCCAAGGCTCTCAAGACTCCCACGACTCTTATTCGGATTTGCGCCGGGGGATTTCGTGAGTGAGGAAATCAAAAGCCATTTGGGTATGGGGAAACAGCCGTTGGGCTTCGGCCAGCAGGTCAGCCGGGGTAACCGGATTGCCCGGTGCATAGCGAGGGCTGAAATGGGTCAGGATTAATTGTCTGACATTGGCTTCGCGGGCTGTCCGGGCAGCCATTTGGGTGGTTGAGTGCATTCCCCGGACCGCCAATTCCTCATCCTCGACTGCGTAGGTGGCTTCATGAATCAGCACATCCGCATTTTGAGCGAGTGCGACGGCTGTTTCCGTGTACATCGTATCGGTGCAATAAACCATTGAGCGCCCTTTTTCAGGCGGTTCGCAAAAATCCTTTCCATCAAAGGAACGTCCATCCGGGAGCGTGATGGTTTCTCCCCGTTTCAATCGCCCATACAATGGACCGGAAGGGATTCCCAATTCTTTCGCTTTTTCAACCTTGAAGCTGCCGGGACGGTCTTTTTCATCCACCCGGTACCCAAAGGCCGGAATCCGGTGCTTGAGCGGCCCGCAAGTCACCCGATATTCAGCGTCTTCATAAATTACCCCTGGTTGGATCCGGTGAATGGTAATCGGAAAGGACGTATGGGTCCGGGTCGTGCGCTCCATGCCGCGCAGGTATTCGGTCAATTCAGGCGGGCCGTAAATATCCACTGCCTGGAGGGTGGTCCGAAGTCCGGCACTGGCCAACAGTCCCATCAGTCCGAATGTATGGTCCCCATGCATGTGGGTGATGAAAATCCGGGTCAGATTGCTCAGTTTGAGCTGGCTGCGCAAAAGCTGGTGCTGTGTTCCTTCGCCACAGTCAAACAACCACATTTCGGCACGCTGGGGCAATTGCAGGGCTACGCTGGAAACGTTGCGCTGATGGGTCGGAATACCGGAACTGGTGCCGAGAAATGTGATTTGCATACAGACTAAGGGGTCCGGGTTCCGGGTTCCGGGTTCCGGGTTATAAGAAATTTAAGAGACGGCTGTTGATAATCAGACCAAGCTGGGAAGACCAATGCTTCCAAAGATTCGGAAACCCGGAACCCGGCAATGAGAAAGCCGTGCAAGCCTCAAAAGAAACCTGCACGGCTTTCATACTGAAAAACAGGCAGGGAGCTTTACCGCCGTCCGAAGCGTTCGGCTGCCTGTACCCGAACCATGGCGCTGTCAAGTTCGGCCAAGGCCAGGGCCACATCCACCGTCGGGTCTTTTTCGGCACTTTTGAGGGTGCGTTCAGCTTCCTGCAAGGCGGTTTTGGCTTTGGCAAGGTCAATTTCTTCGGGTTTTTCAGCCCGTTCGGCCAGGACGGTCACTTTGTCCGGCATGACTTCGACAAAACCCTGGCTGACCACGGCAAAGCCCTGCTCGCTACCATTGCGATAGCTGACCAGGCCGGCAATGGCAAGCTGGGAAATGAGCGGTGTGTGACCGGGAAGAATGCCGAGTTCTCCGCCGAGACCCGGCACGGTGATTTCATCGGCTTCCTGTTTGAGCAGGAGCCGTTCGGGTGTCACGATTTCCAATGTCAGGCGATTCGCCATAGGTTATGAGTCCACATCCAGAAAAATAGGGATAAAAAATGACCCGCAACCATACCAAGGTTGCCCAAACGGATTCAAGTCATTTTTCATTTCACGAGCCAGTGGAAAGAGGAGGTGCGCAAAATTTACCGGCGCAACATGGCCCAGACGAATCCGGCCCCAAGGCCCTGGACACGAGCCATTTTAATCCAGAGCAGGGTCATGTGTTCCAGATGCAGGCTCATGGAAATGTTGCCGGTATCCACCGGTTCCCAGCCAAGTTGACGACATAAGTCGCTCACCGTATGTTTGGCTGAAGCATCGTTTCCAGCCACAAGCATGGCGGGTTTCAATGCGCCATAACCCGGATACACACTGTTTTCAAAGTTTTCAAAGCCGTAGATGGTAAAGGCTTTGACCACAAGTGCATCCGGAATCAGGTTTTGCAAAAACTCACCGCCTGAAAGTGTGTTGTTGAGTCCGTGGGACAGACCTGGACCAACCGGATTGGTACAATCCACCACAATTTTTCCACTGAGTGAACCGGCGCTGAGGAGTGCCGCTTCCGCCGCCGGAAAAGGCGTTGCCAAAAAGACAATATCGGCTGCGGTGACCGCTTCAGTAAGAGGGCGGGCGGTCAGCTTGGGGTTGCGTTCCAGCGCTGTCCGCACGGTGGCAGAGGTAAGGTCGCGGGCGGCAATCGTGACCGCATGCCCCAGGTTGACGAGCTTATCAGCCAGAGCAAACCCGACGTTGCCAATACCAAGAAAGGTGATTTTTTGAACGGTATTCATGGGATGTTCCTCCGGAAGTTACGGAAAAAGAAAAAGTTCGTGTCTGGAGGAGGTATAGGGAAACATGCTACAAACGACAATACGCACTTTCCTGCCAGATACTTACCTTGGGGAAAGCGGTTGGGAGTCTGATGCCGTCCTTTCGATTTCGCGGAAAACGCTATCACAACCCGGTGGAACTGGCCCTCGACATTATCGGGGGCAAGTGGAAGATGCCGATTTTATGGCGGCTCAAGGACCGTACCTGCCGTTATGGCGAATTAAAACGCAGCCTGACCGCCACCAGCCATAAGGTTTTGGCCGAACAACTGCGCGAACTTGAGCGGGACGGTCTGGTGGAGCGACGGGTCTTTGCCCAGATTCCGCCCAAAGTCGAGTATTCCATCACGGAGCTGGGGCGGAGCGTCATCCCGCTCATCGAAGAGTTGCGGTTGTGGGGGAGTCGGTTTCGCGCTGTAAGCAGTGACAGTGGCGGGGTTTTGGCACCGGATACGGACCCTGAATCAGCCTGACATCGGCCCTTGGCTGAGGTTGGTGAAATGTCATTTGGCGATTGACAGAAACCCACGGAATTTGTAACCATCGCTTTTCTTTAAGTCCCTGCACTCCTCATTCCACCTTCAGGTTTTATGACCCACAAACAACCGACGGTCTTGTCCCGTGTTGGCAGCACAGAGTGTTTACTTGGCGATGAAACCGTAACCATCCAATCCGAAACTGGCGCGCATCGGGTTCTTTCCCTTTCCCTGTTATTTGCCGAGCAGTTGGCTTTGCATCGGGTTCGGCATTTTCAAGCCGGAGGGAAGACAGAATTGATCTACAAGCCCACGCTGCATGCCCTGGCGGTTGATATGCGGGAACAAAAACCGGTGTGGAAACCGGTTCGATATCTGTTTCAACGCCCCTATGAAGGACGTTTGATTGAAGTCCGAACCAATGACAGCCGCAGCGTAACCGTGACGGAACAACATCCGATGCTGGTTTTTGAGGGAGGTCAGTTAAAAATCCGACCGGCTGCCGAATTGCGGCCCGGTGACCGGATTCCACTGTATTGGCAGGGAACGGTGGCGACCATTCCGGTGAAAATCACTGACGCGCGCCACGCTGCGACCACGGTTTATTCGATGGAAGTGGATGAGGCACATACATTTGCCACATCTTTTGGTATTTACGTTCATAACTGTATCCCGTTCAGGGTTCAGGGTTCAGGGTTCGGGGTTCAGGGTTTCTGAGCTTTGGGATTTTGGATTGTTGAACAATAATGGTTCCAGTGCAGGATTGAATAACCCTGAACCCTGAACCCTGAACCCTGAACCCTGAACCCTGAATTGCTTATGCACATTGCCATTATTGGAACCGGATATGTCGGACTGGTGACCGGCGCTTGTTTTGCGGAATTTGGCGTCAACGTGACCTGTGTGGACATTGACGAAGCAAAAATTGCCGCTTTGAATGAAGGTCGGGTGCCGATTTATGAGCCCGGCTTGAACGATCTGATTGAAAAAAATCTGCGCGCCAAACGGATTCAGTTTACGACGAACCTGCGTCAGGCTATCGAGCGCTCGTTGGTCATTTTCATTGCTGTGGGAACCCCGCCCAAGCCGGATGGCAGCCCTGACCTGTCCCAGGTCGAACAAGTGGCTTTGCAAATTGCCCCTTCCATCAACAGCTATAAAGTCATTGTCACGAAAAGCACCGTCCCGACCGGGACCGGACAACTGATTCGCCGGGTCATTTCCGAAAATGCTCCTGAAGGTCAACGCTTCAGTGTGGCTTCCAATCCGGAGTTTTTGCGCGAAGGCGATGCCATTAACGACTTTCTGCATCCGGAACGGGTGGTGCTGGGAAGTCACGACCCCGAAGCCTTGGCCATTTTGCAGGATATCTATAGCCCGCTCAGTCAGGTTGGGGTGCCGATTGTGGTGACCGAGCTTGAAACCGCTGAGTTGATTAAGTACGCCTCCAATGCCTTTTTAGCCACTAAAATCTCTTTTATCAATGAGATGGCCAACCTTTGCGATGTGCTGGGCTGTGATGTGCAGGATGTCGCCCGTGGTATGGGACTCGACAGCCGGATTGGCAACAAGTTTTTGTATCCGGGACCGGGCTACGGCGGTTCCTGCTTCCCCAAAGACACCCAGGCATTGGTACATCTGGCCAATAGCTGTGGCTATGACTTGAAAATCGTCAAATCAGTGGTTGACGTTAATGAACGGCAACGGACGGTTGCCATGGACAAGATTTACTCCTTGCTGGGGGAAAATCCGGAAGGAAAAGTCGCCGGGGTGCTGGGATTGGCTTTCAAGCCCGAAACCAATGATTTACGGGAATCTCCGGCCATGTTCGTCGTGACTGAATTACTGGCCAAGGGGATCAAAGTCCGGGCGGCTGACCCGGTGGCGATTCCTGAAGCCCGGATGCTGCTCAACGGGGTGGAGTTTTTCGAAGACCCTTATGAAACTGCCACTGGATGCGACATTTTGATACTGGCTACCGAATGGAACATTTATCGCAAACTGGAGCTTGACCGGTTGCGACAGGTGATGCGTACCTCCCTGATTGCCGATCTGCGCAATATATACGACCCCAAAACCGTCAAAAAATTCGGCTTTTCCTATCGCGGAATCGGACGACGCTAGGCCATTTACCATTTGCCCTTTACCATTTGTCATTTGCGAAACCCCGTTCACCTCCAACAGGTCCCCCAATCCAAGGGTAAAGTGAGAATGGGCAATGGCAAATGGCAAATGGGCAAAGACAAATCTCCCACCTGTTTTCCAAACCATGTTGAAACCCTTCCCTTTTTTGTGGAACATTACTTGCGTCTACCATTGATGTCGTACCTGAAAATTTTCCGGCAAGTTCAAGGTTGAAAGAATAACCGTCTGGTTGTTGGGTAAATTCCTTTTATTTTGAACCTGAAACACAAAAGTAAGCGTGTTCCGGCTTTCACAGGACGGCAAACTGGCGTATTTTTATATCCTTTTTGAAAATATTTGTATCGTGTGTGGCCTGTTGGCAAATGTGTTTGTCACTTTGTGTACAGGTTCGCCGGTCCCAGAATTTAACAAGGTTTTGAAGTTCCGTCATGGCAAGCCTGATGGTCGTTCATCTCACCGGAGACGAACGCGGAAAAACATTCATTTTTGACCAGGAAGCCATCACACTTGGCCCTGACCGCGAGTGTGACATTCCGCTGGATATTCCCCCTTCACCCAATGGCACCGGGGAAGCAGCCCGCCATATCGTGGCGGAAATCTACCGCAAGCGGAATAATTTCGACCTCTTTTTCCGCGACTACGACCATTATTCACTTCTAATCAATCGCAAACCATACAAGCAGGAAGACCGTTTAACCCCGATTCCTCTTTCGGATGGCGATTTGTTGTCGGTGCAGGCAGTGACGACGACGGAGTTGCATATGCCTTCGGAATTGTTGGTTCATGTGGTGCAGGAATTGGAGGAAACGCGGACCGGTGTGCGCAATACCCGGTTGCAGTTTCCCGAAGTGGACCGGGGTGGCCGCATTCACCCGCGCACGGCTTCCCGCTTTGCCAAAGAGCTGATTCTGGCACTGTATGCCGAGATTCCTCCCTGGGCACGGGTGATTGCCGTCCTGCTGACAATTGTGATTCCACTTTGCATATTGATTTCGACCGGGGTCGTTTTTTATGGAATCTTTCAGTACAACACCATCTTAAACCGGTATAGTAAACTTAGTGCTGGCGCGGAAGCCCAGATTGATGAACAGCTACGAAAGATTGAAGCCCTCGCAAAAGAAAACCAGAAATTGAGAGAGTCGGTTTATTTTGGGCAGTCAGTTGCTGGGAAATACAGTGGTGGTGTTTGTTTGATCCAGGGGGTGTATACCTATACCAACAAACAAACAAACCAGCCACTCCGCTACATTGACCGGAGTTTCAATCAGGGCATGGCGATTGGACCGGATGGAACCTTGCAGGTCAGTTTTGAAGGAACCGGTGATATTTACTATGAAGAGTTCACCGGGACCGGATTTCTCATTGCGGAAGGGAGTTTATTGACCAATCGTCATGTGGTTCAGCCCTGGTGGCAGGATCAAAATGACCAGGTTATCATCAACAGCCTGGGCGGCAAACCGTTGATCAAGGAGCTTTATGCTTTCTTCCCCGCCTTCAATCATCGCTTTGACCTGTCGGTAACCAAAACTTCAACCGATAATGATATTGCCTTGTGCAGTTTTGACCAGGGTGATTACAACCTCCCTGAGTTGCCCTTGGAAGACGCCAAAGATAGCCGGGATAATACCGGCCAACCGATTGTGTTGTTAGGGTACCCCACCGGAGTGGATGGCATTATCGAAATGCAGCCGGATGAAAAATCCAAACAGGACCTGCGCAGCCGGGTCAGATTGTCAGAGCGGGCGCAGGAGCTTGCCCGCCGGGGTGCCATCAGTCCTTCGGCCACCCAAGGACATATTACCCGGTTCATTGCCGGGCGGATTGTGCATGATGCGGCAACCACTGATGGAGGGTCCGGCAGTCCGATTTTCAATATTGAAGGAAAAGTGGTGGGTATCAATGCCCAAATCATGGTGGATGAATCCGGTCGCGCCATTCAGGGGTCAAACCTGGGGGTTCCGATTCGTGCCGCTTTTGAGTTAATCAAAGCTGCGGAAGAAAAATAAACCTCAATCAAATCATTAATTCTTTTGTTGTTAGGAAAGACAGTGGGGGCTGGCAAGGATTTCTGGGTGCCCTCCTTTCATCCTGCTCGGGTGAATCCCGATTTCCCTCACTTTGGGGCGATCATCAGGCTCTCCGTGATGAGTGGTCCTACCTCTTTTTTTCTCACAAGTGACTATTAAATCTATTTCGGACACAACCTCCAATCACAGGATTCGAAGAGGACTCACAGACAAGCTATGACACTCCAGTCATTGGCTGGGCTGACATTCCCAACGGTTCTGAAAAAGGTTTTTCCAACCTCCGGAAAATAAGTTTTGCGCTCCTGCATCCTCAACTTCAACGAAACTTCGTTCCTTAACCAGACGTTTGCCGGACTTCCACATAACGATTTCCCCTACCACATCAAACAGAAGCACGAATCTTTGCGGGATTTTTCTCCCGTTTCAGGAACCCTTTGAATCATGAAAAAACTCAAGCGGATGGTGAAGTGGATTGGACTGGCGGTGCTGGTTCCGTTGGTCATTTTGCTGGGGCTGGCATTCAAACCAATTCCGGTTACGGTTGAGCCGATCAAGCCGAGTCTGGATACTGCTTACTGGCAGATGAAAGGTGGATACCGGATTGCCTATCATAAGGTTCCAACTGTCCACCCCCCGACCAAAGCCCCGGTCATTTACCTACATGGAGGACCAGGGGGGTACATTCACAGCTCGGTGGTCAAGACGCTGGCTCCGGTGGCTGAGACCGGGCGGGAGCTCTTTTTCTATGACCAGTCGGGATGTGGGCTCTCCGACCGACGGGCGCGTCCGAAAGATACGACATTTTCGAGCCATCTCACTGATTTACATGAAATTGTGACCGAACATCTACGGGTACCAAAAGTGGTGGTGATTGGCCATTCTTATGGTGGGAAATTGGCCAGCGTATTTGCTGCCCAACATCCAGAACTGATTGAACGCTTGGTGTTGAGCTCGCCGGGAGAAATCCAACCCGTTGAATATGACCCGCAGGGCCGCCCTGTCAACGAGGTGCGGTATCCGGTTCCCAAAGACCTGCACTTCACCGCCGTTAATGTGGACGGCAATGCCAAAAGCGACACAGAAGTGTCAGCCCTACCAGTCCGGGCTATGGTTTCAATCGCTTTGGCAATGTTGTTGAACCGAAAATTTGCCTCGGACCGTGAACTGGATGCTTCGTTAAATTCGATGGCTTCCAAGTTCACTCGCCACATGGTTTGTGACCCCCAAAATGTTCAACCGGAGGAAGGTGGCGGGGGGGCGTATATGCGTGGTTGGAGTAACTTTTACGGTGGCCTTGCAGACCCCCGTCCGCAGATGCGGAAAATGCTGGCCCCGGTTCTGGTGTTGCAAGGTCAATGCGATTTTATTCCCTACAGCGATGCTTACGAATACGCTGCCCTGTTTCCCAAAGCTCGTTACCAGTTCGTACCCAATGCCGGACACATTCTCATTTGGGACCAGCCGGAGGTGTATCGGACACTCATTCGTAATTTTCTTGAGGAATCTGCTGAAACCAAGTGACCGACCCAACTGGAACTCGTGGGCGGATTCAGAAATAACACCAAAACCGGTAAATGGTGAGTAGTGAATGATGAAAAACAGATGTTCGGTAAAAGCACCATTCACTATTCACTGTTCACTAATCACCTTCACCTTTTACTCTATTGTCGCCGGGTCACGGTCGAATTACTGGGCGGAGGAGGCTGTGGAACCGGGGTGACAATTGTCACCGGAGGTGGCGGAACCGACCGATACCAACGGGAATTCCGGGAATGAACCGGATAGGGGTTGACCCACACATAGACAGGGCTCGGTGGTTCCTGCGCCTGTGGCCGCCGGTAAAAATAGCTGTTGTCGGTTCCAGTAATCCCCAGATTTTCAGGTCGTGAGATGGTTTCCGCATTGATGCGTTTTTCCGGGTCTATTTCCAGGGCCACATCGGTTGGCAAGGGCTTGTCCGGTGAGTCGTAATCAAAAGCGAAAAATTCTTCCTGAAAGGGTTTTCCTTGCCGTTCGGCAGTCTCTTCAGGTGATTCCTTGGCCTGGGTCCAAACACCCAGGTGATTTTTCCGGGCGTAGTATTGGTCACCCAAAAAATCAAATTTCTTCTGGGTATAATGCTGGGAGAAGTAAAAAGAGGTTCCGCGCCGCAGTAATTCACGGTTCAAAAAAAGCCCGTCAGCCCGCAAATAGACATAGGCCAGGACCCGCCCGGAAGCGTCATGGTGTCCAATTCCGGCATTTTCCTTTTCCATCCAGATGTCCAGTTGCTTGCCTGCCACCAGTGTCTCCAGCACTTGTTTGGCTTCTTCCGCATAATAATCATGATTATTCAAACTTGGTGGCAGGAGCCCAATCAGTCGAATAATCCGCCCGTCTTTTAACAAGAGAGTTGCCCCATCCAGAACCCGAATGGCTTGTCCAACGGCCTGGGTGACATCGGCGAGGGCCGGTGGCTTGCGCCGGTCGTTTCCATCGCGGGCCGGGGTTACAGAGCTCTCAGTCTGTGCCAGAATTGGTGGGGTTCCGCAAAAAAGTAAAAAAAGCAGTGGGCCGGGCAGCCATTTGCCAATGGAGAATTGTTTGGCCGGAAATCCAAACCGGTTCATAATCACCACCTCCAGATATCAAAAAATTCAGTATACGGGGGAGGAAAAAGGCAATCTGATTATGCCAGTGGGAGGGAGAAAAACCAAGGACTGAGGGCTGAGGGCAATAAAAACCAGGGCTGAGGGCTGAGGACTGAGGGCTGAGGACTGAGGACTGAGGATTTATTACTGGGTTTGAATATCTTTAATTGCCTTACCAACGATTGACGCTTCGGCTCACCCAGTCCTCAGTCCTCAGTCCTCAGTCCTCAGTCCTTGGCTTTACCGTCTCCGCAGTCCTAATTATTTGGTGACTCCACGTTGTGAGGATTTGATGAAATCAGTCAAAATCTGGACCGGCAGGGAATTCCCCAACTCATTGTAGATGGCCTCAACCGCCTGGGTGGTATTGAGTTTGGAGTTGAGCAGCAGCCGAAATGCTCTTTCAATCGAGCGGATATCTTCCGTGGTGAATCCGGCTCGCCGTAACCCGACTGTATTGGGACCGTAGCATTTGGCATGGTTGCCCACCGAGCGGGCAAAGGGCAGGGCATCTTTAACCACGACGGAAAAAGCTCCCAAAAAGGCATAACGCCCAACCCGGCAGAATTGATGGACTCCCACATAGGCTCCCAGCGTGGCATGGTCCTCAACCGTAACGTGACCGGCAAGGGAGGCTCCATTGGCAAAAATGACATGATTGCCAACCGTACAGTCGTGGGCGATATGAGCCTGGACCATGAGAAGGTTATCATTGCCAATGCGGGTGACAGCGCCGCCTCCGACAGTGCCGCGATGGAGGGTGACATATTCCCGCAAGACGTTCCGTTCCCCAATAATCAGTTCGGTCCGTTCGTTTTTATATTTTTTGTCCTGTGGCTCCTGGCCAATCGAAACAAAGGGGAAGCACTTGGTTTCGCGTCCAATCCGGGTAGGGCCTTCAATCACACAGTGGGGGCCAATTTCAACATTGTCCTCGATGACCACTTCAGCTCCGATGACGGAAAAAGGGCCGATTTGGACATTGGTTCCGATTTCAGCTCTGGGGCTCACAATTGCAGTCGGGTGAATGGACATCATACCGATTCCCCCGTTTCTGGTTTGGCGGCTGCCACAGGAACCGGTTTTTTGAGTGAACTCCGGTCCACCAGAACCGACGTAATTTCAGCTTCGGCTGCCAGTTGATTTTCAACGAAGGCTTTTCCATTCAGGCGGCAGACTTTCCCTTTAAAGCGAACCAGGGTCATTTCAATCCGTAACGTGTCGCCGGGAACCACCGGACGGCGGAATTTGGCTCCGTCAATGCCGGTGAACAGCAGGAGTTTGGCCAAGTGGTCATCAACGGCACCCAGCATCAGCAATCCGCCGGTTTGTGCCATGGCTTCGATGATGAGGACGCCGGGCATGACGGGCAAGCCGGGGAAATGACCCTGGAAGAAGGGTTCATTGAGGGTGACGTTTTTGATTCCGACAATGCGCTGGCCGGGTTCGAGTTCAATAATGCGGTCAACCAGGAGAAACGGATACCGGTGCGGCAGAATTTCCTGGATTTGATTGCTGTCAAAAATGGTTTCCATAAAAAATCAGGGTTCAGGGTCAGGGTTCGGGTTCGGGGTTCAGGGTTCAGGAAAAAGTCTCTGAATCCTCCTGGAAGGTCAACTTGATTCAGAACCATCGGCGGTTTCCGAATCCGAACCCCGAACCCCGGAACCGGTTGGTTGAGATTGTGCCTCAAGTGTCTTCACTCTTTTTTCAAGTTGCGGAAGCCGTTTGTGCAACTGAGAGGCAAAAATATGGGTCAGTTTCCACTCTTTGAGGGTTTGAATCGGCATCCCGGAATATTGGCCTCCGGCAGCCACCGATTTTGAGACCCCCGATTTGCCGGCGACCAGTGCGCCGTCCCCAATTTCCACATGCGGGTTGGTTCCGACCTGTCCGGCGAGGGTGACATGGTGTCCAACTTTCACGCTGCCGGAAAGTCCGACCTGGGCCGCCATGAGTGTATGTTCCCCAACCTCGCAGTTATGGGCAATATGCACCAGGTTGTCGAGTTTGGTACCACGGCCAATCCGGGTGGTTCCCAATGTTCCCCGGTCCACACAGCAATTGGCTCCCATTTCAACCTCGTCTTCAATGACGACATCACCAACCTGGGGCATTTTGATGTGGTTGCCGGTTGCGTCCTGGGCAAAGCCAAATCCATCCGAACCAATGACCGTTCCGGCATGCAGCACGACCCGGCGACCAATCGAGACATGATGGTAAATGGAAACATTGGCAAACAGGGTTGTTTCGTCACCGATTTCGACACAATCGCCAATCACCACGCCGGGGTGGAGGGTCACACGATTGCCAATGCGGCAATTTTTGCCGACGGTGACCCGTGGGTAAATTGAAACCTCGGTTCCGATTTCCGTGTCCAAACCGCAGATAAAATCAGGCGCAATTCCCTGCGGCTGATACGGTGGAACATGAAGCAAGGCAATTGCCTGGGCAAAGGTGACTTTAGGGGAAGGGGAAAGCAAAAACGAATGAGGTGCGGCTTCAGCATCGGAAAAAGAGGCTGCGGCAACAATGAAGGCGGATGCTTGGGAACTGGAGAGATTTTCCCGATGTTTTCCAACCGCCAAAGTCAAGCTGCCTGCTTCGGCAGTTTCAAACGGGCTGACCCGTTCCAGCCGACAATCGGGATTACCGGCCCAGGCGACTCCCAGCCGGGCGGCAAGTTCTTGAAGTCTCATAAAAGGAACAGTCTTGGGAGTCTTGGAAGTCTTGGAAGTCTGAAGACTGGCTAAGGTGGCAAGGGGCTTTTGGACTCCCAAGACTCCCAAGACTCCCAAGACTCTCAGGGCTTAAATTATTTGTTCGGAGCCGGTGAAGGAGGTGCGGCAGCAACCGGGTTGACCTTATTGTATTCCTTCATGAAATCATCGGTGATATTGGCCTGCGGGTTGTGGACCAGGATGGGGCTGGCTGTTTGGCCTTGGGCGATGTCAAACACCACAATGATGCCACGGGAACCGGAATAATCCTGGAGGAACCGATAGATTTTTTCGCTCAAGGGGCCCAGCACGGTTTCCCGCTTCTTCTGCAAATCGGTTTGGTAGTCTTCCGACAGCCGTTTCAGTTCTTTTTCCAGGGACTCGCCTTCTTCCTGGATTTTCTTGGCTGCGTCTGGTGTCAAGCCGGTGCTTTGCAGCTTCTGGGCCAGTTCCTGATAGCGTTTTTGCTTGGTTTCGAGATCCTTGGTGCGGGGGGCGAATTCCGCTTCAAGCTTTTGAACCTGTTTTTTGTATTCATCAATGCCTTCGGAAAATCTCGAAGTATCAATGATGACGACCTTGCCGCTGGGAATGTTGGTGCTTCCTGCCGGTTTTTGCGCCGGGGCGGAAGTTGTTTTGGAGATGGGGGGTTGTTGGGCGAAAACCGCCACTGGGAACATGAAAAGGGCAAATGCCAGTAGCCGCAAAGAAAGCTGTCTCATTCCTAAAAACCTCTTTGTAACGGATGAATCTTGAAAGTATGTGAACAACCAAAGTGATGCTGTGGGCGTGCCTGTCTCCGACTCAACCAGTGAATCTGTGATAAAGATGCGTGGGCAACCGACTTTGATGTGCGCGCCATTATACGAATGCCAATCGGAAACGCAAAGTAAATTCAGGACTGAGGACTGAGGACTGAGGGCTGAGGACTGAACTTTTTAACCTGACAGGCAGAATCAGGATTCCAATTTTGAAAGGTCTCCACTGCGATTCGCAACACCGGATTCTGATACCACTCAGTCCTCAGTCCTCAGTCCTCAGTCCTGGATTGGCCCTCAGTCCTGTGTGAATGGCTGGACATCCCCGGCAGCACCGAATAAGGTTGGATTTTGTCTTAATTCACCTTTTCCAAGGAATTGTTGCAATGAGCGAACCCAAACACACCAATCGGTTGATTCACGAAACCAGCCCTTATCTGCGCCAGCATGCCCATAATCCGGTGGATTGGTTCCCCTGGGGCGAAGAGGCTCTGAGTCTGGCCAAAGCGCTGGATAAACCGATTTTGCTCAGTATTGGATATTCGGCCTGTCATTGGTGTCACGTGATGGAGCATGAATCGTTTGAAAACGAAGGCATTGCCTCCCTAATGAACCGTTATTTCGTCAATATCAAAGTGGACCGCGAGGAACGTCCTGACCTGGACGCCATTTATATGAATGCGGTTCAGATGCTGACGGGCCGGGGCGGCTGGCCAATGACCGTGTTTCTGACCCCCGACCAGGTTCCTTTTTTTGGCGGCACTTACTTCCCCCCCCAGGACCGGTACGGCATGCCCGGTTTTCCCAAAATTCTGTTGGGGGTGGCGGATGCCTATGAAACCCGCCGCGAGGAAGTGCTCCAAAGCGCCAGGGAAATCCTGGATGAGTTGCAGGCGATTGATACGACCCGTCCGGCGGAAGAACCGTTGACCGACGCAGTGTTTGCCAAGGCATACCGGGTTTTTTCCTCCCGCTTCGACTGGAATCATGGTGGGTTTGCACCGGCTCCGAAATTTCCCAATTCAATGTCTCATTCGTTCCTGTTGCGCTACTGGTACAAAATCAAAGAGGAACGGGCGAAGGAAATGGTCGAACTGACGTTGCTCAAGATGTCGCAGGGCGGAATGTATGACCAACTGGGCGGGGGTTTTCACCGCTACTCGACCGATGCCCGCTGGCTGGTGCCCCATTTTGAAAAAATGCTCTATGACAATGCGCTGCTGGTCCGCCTGTTGCTGGAGGCATATCAAATCACGGGTGAAGCCTACTATCGGCAAACCGTGGAAGAAACCTTGGACTACGTGCTGCGCGAAATGACTTCGCCGGCGGGCGGTTTCTATTCAACTCAGGACGCCGACAGCGAAGGTGTGGAAGGGAAGTTTTTCATCTGGTCAAAGGCTGAGGTGGAACAGTTGCTGGGAACTGAAGATGCCGACCTCTTCTGCCGGTTTTATGATGTGACGGAGGAAGGGAACTTTGAGGAAACCCACCGGAGCATTCTCAATATCCGGGAACCGCTTTCCGTCGTGGCCAACCTCAAGAATGTGACCGAGGGGCGTTTGACGGAAGCGCTCAATCGGGGACGCAGGATTTTGTTTGAAGCCCGTGAACAACGCATCAAGCCCGGACTTGATGATAAACAGTTGACGGCCTGGAACGGCTTGATGCTGGCCAGTCTGGCCCGTGCCGGGGCCGTGCTGGGCGAACCCAGGTATGTGGCGGCAGCCGTCAAAAACGCTGAATTCATTCTGGCCAACCTCTATCGGGACGGGCGGTTGCTGCGGACCCACAAAGACGGTGAAAGCAAACTGAACGGGTATCTGGAAGATTATTCCTTCCTGATAGACGGTCTGGTGTCGCTCTATGAAACGACCTTTGAGACCCGCTGGCTGGAAAAAGCGCAGGAACTGGCCGATGTCATGCTCGAACGGTTCTCCGATACGGAAAACGGCGGACTCTATTTCACCAGTAACGACCACGAGACCCTCATCAGCCGCACAAAAGACTTTTTTGACAATGCCACGCCTTCAGGCAATTCGGTAGCGGTGGATGTGCTGCTGCGCCTGGGGGTTTTGACCGGAGTGGACCGGTACCGGACAAAGGCAGAGGAAATTCTGCTGCTGCTCAATGAGAACATGGAGAAAATGCCCTCCGGGTTTGCCCATCTGCTCTGCGCCCTCGATTTCTATCTTTCGGCTCCCAAGGAAATCGCCGTGGTCGGCGACCCGCAGGACCCCGCAACCCTGGAATTGCTGGCGGAAATCAATCGCACCTACCTTCCCAATCGGGTGCTGGTGTGCAAGCATCCGGCTGACACGGAAGCCGAAAAACGAATTCCGCTCCTCCGTGACCGGACACTCCTCAACGGCCAGCCGGCTGTTTACGTCTGCGAAAACTTTACCTGTCAGCAACCGGTCACAACGGTTGAAGAGTTGCGGAAAATGCTCAAAAATTAAGAAACAGTAAAAACAGTCCGGGGAGTCTGAGGAGTCTGGGGAGTCCAAGACAATCCTCAGCCCTCAATTCGGAAGAGTTATGGCAAGGAAACCAAAAGGCGAAGGCGCAGTTGTTACCCAAACCAAAGAGCGGCTCAAAAAGCCGAAGCTCTATAAAGTGTTATTGCACAATGACGACTTCACCACGATGGATTTTGTCATTCTGGTGCTGACGTCGGTTTTTCACCATTCGGAAGAAGAAGCAACCCGTATCATGTATGCGGTACATTTGCAGGGAATTGGACTGGCGGGCGTCTATTCCTTTGAGGTGGCGGAAGCCAAAGTCGCCAAGGTGACCCAAATGGCCCGCGAACGCGAATACCCACTGCTTTGTACGATGGAAGAAGAGTAAAAACAGTCTTGGGAGTCTTGGGAGTCTTGGGAGTCTTGGGAGTCAGTGACAAGTGACAAGTGACAAGAAAATCCTGTCATCAGTTGGCTGTCACAGTTCACTTCTTCAGACTCCCAAGACTCCCAAGACTCCCAAGACTCCCAAGACTCCCAAAACTTTCAAAAAGATATGATTTCACGCGAACTACAAGCCACGCTCAATATTGCCGTCAATGAAGTCGTCCGGCGACGACACGAATATTTAACTCTGGAACATGTTTTGTACGCATTGCTCTTTGACGGCACGGCCAGCAAGGCAATCCGGCGGTGCGGCGGGGATTTGGAAAAGCTCCGGGCGGACCTGGAACAGTTTTCGACCTGTGCGGCTGGAGAGAGTGTAAAGGAAGCTGGCAAAAGAATCGACAAAACGGAAAGTGAAATGGGAAACTGCGGCAGCAACCAACCAAAGAAACGGGGAAACTGCCATGAAAGCGCAC
>JAIBAN010000150.1 GCA_019695185.1 Blastocatellia bacterium
ACCTGACTGCAAATCGTTCAAAATGAGGTTCTGGTTATCCGGGAAAAGGTTTTATAACCTGCTGGTTTGTTTAGCCAATCCAACCCCCAAACAGGAACAAACCGCTCAGGAGTTTTTTGATTCTTTTAGTTTTTTGGGTGGGTGCAAAAATCAAATGACAGCCGTGGAGGGTCCATCCTCCGAAGTCATTACCAAAAAACTGGAGGGAACCCCTGATCCCCAAACCGGTTGGAGGTTGATTCAGTCAGAACGCGACCGGTTTTCGGTTTTGATGCCCAGCGCCGTTTCGCTTAAAGAGGAAGAGGTTCGACGGGAACCCTTGCAACTGTTTCGCTATTTTTATTCCTCGGAAAAAGATGAGTGTGTTGTCATGGTCCTCAGGGGTTTTGAAAAAATTGGGCTTGGTTCCCAGCTAACCCTTCAGGTGCTGTTGGATGTCATGGAACGGGAGGTCAAACAGGAGTTTGAGAAAAAGCAAGCCACCATGACCCTGGTCAAAAACCTGCAAATCGGCAATTACCCGGGCCGTGAATATCAGGTGGTGCTTCCCAATGGGTTGAGCAGAATCCGGATGTTTGCCACTCCCGAGGCACACTACACGATTATGGTCACAAAACCGAACAAAGAGGACCTCGAAACCCTGGCAGAGCCATTCTTCCGTTCTTTCAGCCTGAATGGGACTACCCAGTGAACCATTGTTGACGCCCTGGTTACGCAGGTCAACCAACTGGATTTGATTACAAAAAACTATTTTTTACCAATGAGTTTATTTGCTGCTCACCCTTTTGTTAATAATCAGGCTGACCATTCCGGCTTGCGCCGATTTGTTCTGGAGTTCTCATTTTTTGGCTTGAAAGAAGCACGGGCATGTCTGTTTGCCGGGTTGTTTTTCTTTGGGGTGTTTGCCATTCCCCAGGGCGGTGTTCTCGGAGTTCCCCGCTATGACGTTCTGCTGATTGTTGCCCTGGTTATTCAAGCCGGTATGGTCCTGGGCAAACTGGAGACATTGGATGAACTGAAGGCAATTACGGTTTTTCATGCGATTGGTTTTGCCTTGGAAGTATTCAAGACCTCGGGAGGGATTAAAGCGTGGTCTTATCCGGATTTTGCCTACACCAAGGTTTTGGGCGTCCCACTGTTTTCCGGCTTCATGTACGCTGCGGTGGGGAGCTATATCATTCAGGCATGGCGGCTGTTCGATCTTCGCATTTCACATCATCCTCCTTACTGGATGGCCTGGACTCTTGCGATATTCATTTATGCCAACTTTTTTACGCATCACTACCTGGGAGATTACCGGTGGTACATAGAAGCCTGTGCTTTAGGTCTCTACGCGAGATCATCCGTCAGCTTTCGCCCACTGGATCGAGAAAGACGCATGCCGCTCCTCGTCGCCTTTGTTCTGATTGGCTTCTTTATCTGGTTGGCAGAGAACATCAGTACCTATTTTGAAGTGTGGAAGTACCCGCACCAGATGGGAGCGTGGGCCACAGTCCACCTTGGAAAATGGAGTTCCTGGTCGCTCCTGGTCATTATGACCTTTACCATCGTAGTCAACCTCAAACACATCAAGGAGTCCATCCATGTTCCAGACTACTAATGCTGGTTTCGGAAGATGGAATTCTGATGGAGCTTGGCAGCCAAACCGCATAGCCAATCGCATAGGTTGTATGTCATCCCTGGAACGGACAACTACAGCCTCCCATTTGAAAAAACCGACAGGAAAAAAACAGGGTTCGCAAGTGGTTTGGCACTACCCCAAAACACCCTGGCGGGGCCTCCAGCCCAGCTCTTCCCCACCACTTGATTCCGGTCTGGGTTTTATTGGCTCTGGGGGCTTTTTTGTGCAATCCGTTGACCCCATGAGGAAACAGACAAAATCAAACAACAAAGCCCTTGTGCTTTCCCTGCCTGGGGGGCGGGAATATGAATCGCAAAATGACAGCTTGGCGCAAGAATCGGAACCTGGGAGATATTTCCGGGGGGCGGTGCTGGGTCAAAATTGAGGATCGTGTCTTGCATCGGGTTCACTCACTAAAACCACCGGTTGCAGGTGCCGAATTGCCGATTGTGTTGGAGGACAATCCTTCCCGGGATTTCTTTTTTCCAGTTACCGGGCTAGAAGTATCCGACTGTTTCAAACAGTTCCCCAAGGCTGACACGGACGGGATTACCCATCTGTGGTTGCGCCGGCGCCCAGGCAGGGTTTTGCAGGCACCCGACCATGTCCTCGCTGAATATCTGCGCGGGAGCGGAGTCTGTGCCATCGTCCTGTATCCGTGGGCGCGGGATATGCTCTTGAGATTTGGCCCCACCCGCCCGAGCCACCGTGTGCGCCGGGCCTATCAACCGTGGACAACTGATTGGTTTTTTCAAAACGGCATTTGGTTTTTACACTGGACCGAACCAGCCTTGAAAGATTTTTACCTGCGGGTCCTGCTGGGGCATGAAATCGGCCATCACTGTGACCCGAACCGGTGGAGCCGGGCGAATGGCCGGAAATGTGAACAAACAGCCGACCAATATGCGCTGGCTCAAATAAAACATAAGGAAGCACGTTCACCGGGGAAAACGTGACAGCCGTGAAAGACACCCGGAAATGGATCAACGGCCTGCAGCTTGGGAGTGGATTTTGATTGTATCAGCACCCAATCCTTTAGCCGTTGGGGACCCGTTTGGTTACACAATTTTGGATAAGGAGAAATCGAACATATGTTAAAAAAGACTTTGGTGCTTATCGTTACCCTCTTGTTTCTCGGTGGTGGTTCAGTTGGATACGCTCAGAACAAAAGAGGCCCATCCACTCCTGAAGAACGCAAGCGGGCGGTGGCGATGGCAACGTTTCTTGAAACCAATCCTTTGGCGAAAGAAGCCATAGATTACCGGGGAGCGTTGCTCGTTTTTTTGACAGAGGTGCCTGATATCAGTGTCACCCTCTGTTTGGATGTTTTAGGTGATTCCAAGCGGGTGAAAGGTGATTACGAGTCAGAGGTGGTGGGGCAATTGGCCTTTTCACAAGCAAAATTCGTCATCGAGAACCCCAAACAGGCGGAGGATGACGGGGCGGTGTATCTCGCTGGGGTTGAAGGCGTGCTGCGCACGTGGCAGGCAATTAAAACCGTCAAGCCAAAGGCGAAGTTCCCCTTGTTGGATGAGTTATTGCAAAAACAGCAGGCAGGAACATTGGCTGAGTATGTTCAGGCAGGTATGAAGAAGTGCAAGAAGTAAACCCCGTTCTTCCAGGTTGCTTCCCCCAAATGCTCTGGACTTGGTTTTGTTCTATTCAGGTCAATGTGCAGTTTGAGGGTGGCCGATGCCGTGCAACCCGGTGTTGGCCGCCTTTCGCCCCGTGAAGCAAATGACGTTTTTCCGAACTAAGCCGCCCAGACAACTGCACTGGAGGACCCAATGCTTCGCTTCGTTTTGTTTTTTCTGATGCTGCTCCTGCCTGTAACTTCGGTTGCAGCCCAATCCGGCCAAAAAACAGATACTGCCAATCAGAATTTTGAGTTACTGCTCAATGGTCCTGGCAGAATCTGCCGGAGCGGGGATTTCTCCCTTCAGGTCAAAGCCATTGACCCTTTGGCTTTTCAAGGTGTGGCAGGGGTTCACCTTGAGGCATCCATCTTTCAGCGCAACGTTTGGGACAAAAAGCTGCTTTCCGTCACCGCCGTCACTGGGGAGGATGGTTTGGCTGAGTTGCTGTTTCACCTGGAAGAGGCCGGTGATTATGACAACTCCGTCCTGGTGGAAGGCAGTTTGGCTGGAGTGAAAGCCAGTGCTTCATTTCCCCTTGGTTTCTCTCCGGCTGTGCAAGTAACCATGCAGGCCGACAAGCCCCGGTATAAACCAGGGCAAACCGCCCATCTCCGGTGGTGCCTGCGCGATTGCCGGAAGGAAGTCTTGGCAAGTGTGCCAATGCTCATCCGGATTCACCTTTTCAATGGGTACTCTCTGGAATCTGAGCCGGTGTTTGAAACAGAGGCAGTGCCTTCCGAATTTGGGGTGGCGGCGGTTGACTGGAATATCAAACCCGACCTTCCACTGGGGGAATATGCCGTCACCATTCGCCCCAAACGGCTGGAGGAAGTCCAGGAATACCAGGATTTCCAATGGCCGCGCCTCACCATCACCCAATACGAATTACCCGAATTCACGGTTACGGCGAAGACAGACCGGAACTTTTACCTGGCTCCTGAAACGCCTGCCGTTACAGTGAAGGCCCGGACCCTGAACGGACAGCCGATTGTCGGTGGAAACGTCAGAATCGAGCAGGTTCCCGGTCCAGGCGGCATTCGTTTATGGTCTGCAACCGACCCGGCCCCGACCGGGAAAACGGATGAAACCGGAACCTTGACGGCCAACCTCGACCCGGCCCCGGACCTGGTTGAGTATGAATTGGCTTCGGACCGTTACCGGGAGGTGGAATTTGTGGCGCAGGTGACGGACCCGGCCACCAGTCAAACCGAACGCAGCCGTTTCACCGTCCGGTTCTCCCGGGAGCCCATTCATGTCTATGTGGTTCGGGATGAAGTCCACTACCGTGATACGGTTGAAAACCAGCCGGTCCGGTTTTTTGTGGCCACTTTTTTCCCGGATGGAAAACCGGCTGCCTGCACGGTAACTGTGGCCCAGCAATTTGAGTCCATGTGGGGTGACAGAGACACCGGATATCTGGAAATACTTCCGACTCTAACCGTTCAAACCAACCAGTACGGCGTAGGCCGGTTGACCATTCCACCCCATACCCTGACACCTCATTGGAATGGAATTGAGCTTCATCTGACGGCCCAAACCTCAGACGGAAAATCCGGGCATACCCTGACCCGGGTCAACCTGCGCCACCAGGAGGAAACCTTTGAACTCGACACTGACAAAACCCTCTACCGGGCCGGTGAGCCGGTCACAGTGACCATTCGTTCCAGTGAACCCGTTCCCACGGTCGAGGTGGATATGGTCCAAAACACCGCCGAAATCAAACGCTACCAAGTGCGGTTAAATCAGGGAAAAGGGACAATGCAGATTTCGGGTACCGACAAGCTGGCGGGAGAAATCATGCTGACGGCCCATGCTTTTCACGGACCGGGAAGCATCCAGGCCACCCGCTTCATACTGTTTCCGAAACCGCCGAATCTGCGGGTTTCGGTGGCGGTTGACCAGCCGGCCTATCATCCTCAGGAGTCGGCCAAGGCCAGTATACAGGTCGTTGATATTCAGGGAAAACCGGTGGCCGGAGTGGTCGGCATGGCTGTCACCAACCGGGCGGTGCGCGAGTTTGTACCGGTCCAACCGGGTGGTCAGTGGCGCTTCATGGGCGGGGTGAGCGCATGCACCATGCGGCTGGAAAACCCTGGTGTGCTTGACGCACTCGGGGGCATTGCCCGTGAGGATTTGGAACGGCTCGATACCTCTCAACCCATTTCGGATGACCTGCAATTGGTGGCCGAAATCCTGTTCAAGTTCCGGGATACTTCCGGCCAAACCCAGGGGCGCTGGACCAGGGGACCGGATACCCCTGGGGTTCAGGCTTATTTTTCCCGGAAGTGGGACCCCATGAAGGCCCTCTATGACCTGCAAAAGAATCTGGTTGAATCCTTCAGCCAGTTGAAGGCCATACCCCAAACCCAGGCGGAGATGGAGCAAACCGGAATATTGCAAACGCTCAAGGACGGCTGGGGACAGTCGCTCAGGGCAGAGTTTCTGAAGCTCCCACGGCGAACCGTTGTGCAGGTGATTTCGGCAGGGCCGGACCGGCAGGTTGGGACGGATGATGATACTGTTGTGTATGCGACTGCAATTAACCCGTTTTTCCCAATTGGGCGAAAATTTGAGAAAGTCTTCGACCAATTCCACAACCAACAGGGTGAACGCCTGTTTGTGACCTTGGATCAGTTCAAATTGGGATTACAAAAGGAGGGGGTGGATTTTGACCGCTTGAGGGATTTTTGGGGAACGCCTTTCCGGTTGGAATACACCATTCACGCCAAAGAGCAATACCTCTTTCTGTCGGTTTTCAGTGCCGGACCCGACCGGCGGTTCAACCAGCCAGACCAGCCCTCACCTGATGATTTCCTGGTTTGGAGCGAAGGGGCGACCTATGTCCACCAATTCAACGACCCCATCAGGAAAATTCTCACTGCCTATCGCACCAGACACGGCGTTTTGCCCGGTTCAACTCTTGAATGGGAGCAGGCCGCCAGGGAATCCCAAGTCAATCCGGCCACGCTGGTGGACCGCTGGGGCAATCCACTGACACTTGGTTTTGCAATCAAACCAGGCCCATCAATCAAGGTTGCAGTCACCAAGGCAGCAAACATCCAACCGGATGTGAGAGGAACGGAACTCTCGGTTGCCACCGTCACGATTTCAATCCACAGCAACGGACCGGATGGACTGGATGGCACAGCCGACGATGGTGTAACCGGCACTGTGGATGGATATTGCCGGATGCAACTGAATCCGGAAAATGGTGCGTCCTCCAGTTCCACCGGGAACATAAGTGGCATTGTGACCGATGCGCTCGGAAAACCACTCAAGAATGCCTTCATTCAGGTTGAGGCAAAGCTCCTTGGTGTCAGACTCCGTGGCCAAACGGGTCCGGATGGAACGTTTGTCATTTCCGGCCTCCTGCCCGGGCTGTATCAGGTTACAGCCAACCATGAAACCGGCGGATATTGTCAATTTGGGCGGGTGCCGGTGGTGGCTGGAATCACCACCCAAACTGACTGTCACCTCCAGGTGATAAGGGGCAGCGGATCAACCGACCTGGTGGAAGTCAGTGCCGATGCTTCGTTGGGGAAATTGGTCCGGCCCCTGCCGCAGATCACACAACTGGGTACACCCCTCATCCGGTCATATGAAGAGGAAACCACCTTTTGGCTGGCGGAGCAGGCCACTGCCTCCAATGGAACGTTGGACATCCCTTTTACCACCGGCACCAGCCTCACCGCCTGGGACGTTACGGTGCTTGCGACCACCAAGGATGGCCGCCTCGCATTCGGAACGACCGGGTTTTCCACTTCCCAGCCCTTTTCAATTGAAACCCGACTGCCCAGCCGGTTGACGGTAGGAGATGAAATCACTGTTCCGTTGCTGGTCCGCAACGGGATGGGCACCGAACAGGTGGTTGCCTTGCAGGTTCAAACTTCGCCGGAACTGGCAGTTCGGCTTTCGCTTCCCTCAGTTCCGGTGGCTCCGGGAACCAGCCAATCGGCCTGGCTCATCCTGACCGCCGAAAAACCGCTGGCCAGGGCAAGCGTCCGGATTACTGCTCAAGGTACCGAAGTATCTGATACTGTTGAAACCACTTTGGAACTGGTGGCGGACCGGTTGAGGAGCAAGCAAACCGCCAGTCGGTATTTTTCCGACACGACCGGTTTTGCCGTAACCCGCCCGGCAGGGGCAGACGGGCGTGAACCTGAAACCGTACTGACCTTGTATCCTGATGCCAGATTGTTCAGTTTGCAGGGAATCGAGCACCTGGTTTCCTACCTGTTGCGGGACCCGCCCACTGGTCCATCAAGTCTGGCGGAAACACAGGCCAATCTGGCGGTGTTGCAAGCTCAGGCCCTCTTTCCGGTACTCCCGCCGGAGGCAGTTGCCAAAGCCACGGAAAATCTGCGTGCAAGCGTGCGCAACCTGCTGACCTTCCGCCAGGAAAGCGGCGGGTTTGCCCCCTATAACCCCAAGGAAACCGAGCTGGAGTTCACTATTGCAGCGTTGGAGGTGCTCGACCAGGCCCAGGATTTTGTTCACTTTGAGCCGTCTTTGTTAAAGACAACTGAAAAGTGGATTGGGTTCAAGCATCTGACTGACACAATCTATGAAGTTCATATCGACGTGGGCGAGTTCAGCCGGGATATGGCCGGATTCCTGACCCGGATGCGGCAACCGCCCCGAACCATCATCCGGCGGGTGCTCGACACCATGCCACCCGACTTGTTGAAGTTTGACAATCCGATTGAATGGATCACCACCACCATGCTGGCCCGGACAGACGGACGGGTCGCCCTGGCTGACACTGCCTTGAGGCTGCTGCAAAAAAATCTCCAGGTTGATGAACAGATCTTATATTGGAAAATCAATCCCTATCGGTCACAACGTGACCCTTCCTGGCTGGAGGAAACGCTGTTTCAGACCTGCCGGGTGCTGCGCCTGTTTCTGGCGGACCCTCAGTATCATCCACTGGTTGCCAAAGGGTTGAGGTATGTCCTGCCCCGGCTGGAACAGTACGGAGGAGGCTATGATTACCCTGAGGGAGGTAAAATGCTGCTTGAATTCCTCCGGCTGGCAAAACATTTGCCAAGGGTGACCACCGGAGCCCAAACAGCGGAAATCCGGGTCAATGGCAAACCGGTGCAAACCCTCACCTTTGCCGGAACCAAGCCGATTTCAGTGGATTTGGCCAAATGGCTGACCGCCCCGGTCAACCAAGTGGAAATTCACCGGACCGGCGGCCTGATTCCTTCTGCTTTTACAGTCACATCGCCCCAGTACCTATCCTGGGCGAATCCAGAGTTGAAAGGCTGGAACCAAAGGGTCAAGGACAGAAACCTGTGGCTTCAAGCCGGTTTTGACAAGACCCGGGCTGCGGTAGGCGAGTCAATCACCTGTGGAGTTGAAATTGGTTCCTCTTACAATCTTAACTATCTGGCTCGAAATGGTTTTTTGACCGTTGAAATCGGCCTTCCGCCAGGGGCGGTGGTCAACCAGACTTCCTTGGAGCGAAGTTTACGCTCCACTGGTTGGACGCTGAAAAGCCTGGCGGTCCAGTCTGGCAAAGTGGTGCTTGAAGGTTTCGTCCAATTCGAACGGATTCAGGTATCCTTTGAATTTGTCGTTGCCCATCCCATCAAAGCCAAGGCCACGCCAACCTTGCTTTATCAAACAGATAAACCCGAAACGAAGGCAATTCTGCCGCCTGTCGAATTTGAGATCAACTGAGGTGACCTTCATTTCTCCACAAAGGAAGCACTTGGCAAATCCAGAAAAACCGCTTAACCATGACATGCACACGGTATTGATTCAGCGGGCAGGTTCAATGAAAGGAACGGTGGTCGCCGCTGGCCAAACCGGTGATGGCAGCCGTTGGACAGTTTTCGCATAAAATTGGAAAGTTATGGTGTTGATAAAACCCCTGTCCCATGAATGGGTGGTCTGTCCCCGTGATGGCAGTTTTCTTGTGCCCCTGGGTTCGATGGGAGCCGCCCCTGACCTTTGCGGTGTGGCGGAATTCTACTGCCCTCGATGTGACGAAGCGTTCCTGGTGATAACTGAGCTCCGAGGTCCTGATGTATCCGGGAAATACAACTCAGAATGGACCGACAATTACTCCTGGTCCCGCGCAGGAACAGTGTTCAGATTCAATGAAATGTCACCGCCAAGCTGCTTTGGTAACCGTCAATGGGAGGTGCGGATCCGGAATCTTCGCTTTCATGTGCAGGGGTTTCTCAAAGAACGAGAGAAGTTGGAACTTCTTTGTCCTCCCTGTCTTGAGGATGGCTGCCCCAGCATCAGTCTGGGCCTCTTGAGGGACAAAGAGGGACGTTCTTACAAGCTTGGCTGGTGCACTCATTGTCAGCTTGTCTCCACCTACACTCACGATATAGATTACGGGTGGGAAGGGATAGCCCTTTTCGTGTGGGAGGACAATTGTCGATTTCGACTCCGGGCGGTTATACGGCGGCGTGGGGCAGGTTTTATTGATAATCGTTCATTGTTCCAGTTGGCACATCAAATTCCACTGCCTTATTTCACCTGAGTTTCGCACCACTGTCCAACCATGCCCTGCACGAGGATTTGCTTCAGCGGGCGGCATCAATGAAGGGCGGGTTGGTGGCCGCTTCGCAAACCGGTTATTGCAGCCGTTGGGCCAAAGAGCAAGAATCGAAGATGCAGCACCTGATTATTGAGTTCAATCACCAAATCGAGGATGTAATTCCATATTGCGAATTCATCCAAAAATTGAAGCCACACCTTGAAGACAGTGACGTTGGGCACTACCTTGGTGATGACATGGCATTAGATGGGGGAGATGCTGAGGTAGTATTTGAGTGCAGGGACGCAAAAAAACTCTTTGAGTTTGTCACCCCTTTGCTGAAGACGCTGCCGTTCATGACTCAGGCGAAGGCAACCCTGATCTTTGGTCCACTTGGTAGCAAAGCTGAGGAATGCACTGTATATCTAAACCAGTAGTTGGGTTGGGACCGGATTTCACGATGTGTTTTTCACGGTTGGTTCCGAAACTAAAAACCCGTTGTGCAACCACGTTGCCATTGTTTCGTTGGGGTTTGGTAGATTTGAGTGGCCCAGCCATGCAATGCAAGCGGATTGGCTTCAGCTTGCAGCTTCAATGAAGGGAACGGTGGTCGCCGCTTCCCAAACCAGTGATGGCAACCGTTGGGCAAAATGAGTAACTTTGTTTTGCAAAGTATGACTGAATCACAAATCCCTATGGTTCTCTTTTTACCACCCTATGGCAGCAACCGTTTATGTAGGTGAAAATTGGAAATCGGCAACCCTTGCCAATCCACCAGAAAAAACGCTGTGTCTGGACGATTCAGGTGTGTATTGGCATTTATATCGATACTTCGAAGGGGCAAATCTTGATCGCCGGCACGAGTTGGTGGATCTTTATGGGGGAGGCGAGATTTTTGGCTACCAGTTGGATCGACTCCAAGATGAACTCAAATCCGCGCTGGCCGATGTCACCCACAAACCGGCGGAATGGAAAATATTGACCGGGTGGAATACCAGCCAGTCACGTGAAAATGAGATTTGGCAGACTGTCAGAAAGACAGAATTGGCGGAAATCATTCAACAGTTTCTTTGGTTGATTACATTTGCCAGGGAAAAACAGCTCAAGGTCATTGTCGCGGGTGATTGAAACAGACTGTGAGATGACTTCAACGCTGTGACAAGACAGTACCAACGGGGTACAACTTGGGTGAAGTCAAATTGCCCAACCATGCCATTGCACGCGGATTTGCTTCAGCGGGCAGCATCAATAAAGGGTGAGTTCGTGTGCCGCTTCGCAAACCGGTGATGGCAGCCGTTAGTCGTCCAAAACAAGGTCACCTCAAAATGTTTATTTTCGAGCGGGAAAATGCGAAACCGATTTTGGGCCCGACAGCAAAAATGCTGGTCCGTCAA
>JAIBAN010000061.1 GCA_019695185.1 Blastocatellia bacterium
TTCACCGCCGTCGGGTCGCCACCGATCGGGAAGGCCCGGATCGTGAAGCGCGGGTCGATGTCGCTGAAGCCGCCGATGTTGTAGAGCACCAGCACCTGGTCGTTCGGACCGTCAACGGTCGCCACCAGGTCGAAGGTGTTGTTTTTGTCAACGTCGCCGCCATCGAGGGAGCTGATCCCGCCGTTTTCAATGTTCGGGAAGAGGTCGCCCAGGTCGATGAAGGTCGTCACGGTTGAACCCGTGTTGCTCACGAAGCCGCTGGCTCCGTTGGTGACCACGATCAGGCGGTCAGCACCGCGGTCGGCAATCGCCACATCCGGCAGCGTGTCGCTGTTGATCCGGCCTTCCACCACACCCACGAAACTCGAAAGCGTCACGGTGCCAAAGGTGGCCGAAGCGGCGGCCACGGCGGTGCCATAGCGCACAGCCACGGCGGAAGCCGTTGAGGTCCGGGAGAAGACGATATCCGCCAGCGTGCCGGGGTTACCGTTCTGGAAGTCAATGCCGCCGCCCACTGTTGCACCGCCGGGGATGCCGTTGATGGTCGGAGCGCTGACAGCCAACGCGCGGGTTGCACCCAAGGGTGCTGCACCGGTGTTGGTCGCAATGATCTGGCCGCCCACGAACGTACCCGCCGTGGTGGCGCTGCCAAACACCGCATAACCACCATTGGTGGCAATGTTGGTGCCGAGGATATCCAGCCGTCCGTCGTTGTTCAGGTCACGGACATACACCGTGTTCGGTGCGCCGCCCACCTGCACAAACGAAACCTGCGTGTTCGGATAGCTGTTGATGGTCGGACCGGAGGTCACGCCCACGCTGTTCTGAATCGTCGCAATGGTGCCCGAAAGCGCCACGCCGACCGTACCCGAACCGGAGTTCGAGGTCGCCACGTCCAGCCGGTTGTCACCGTTGAAGTCGCCCACGGCCACGCCTGACGGCACGTTGCCGGCCCGGATGATCACGCCATCCTGCTGGCCCTGCACGTCGGGAGTCGTGTTGCCGAAGTCATAGGCTTCCGACAACGCACGGGCGTTGCGCAGAATGTTGCCGTTGGCGTTCTGGTTGTTGACCAGACAGAAGACCACGCCTTCACCCACCGACTTGCTCGGGGCCGGGGTGGCAATCGTGGCCGCACCGCCGACTGAACCGAAGTCAACGCCGACAAAGAACAGGTCGTTGGCACCGTCATCGCGGTGAGCCGCGTTCCCAAAGGAGATGGCGCGCGGAGCAATACCGGCACCATAACCAGTCACCGGGGTGATCGTGAACGCGCGGCGGTTGCCCGCTGCACCAGCACCGTAGGTGTTGCTGTTGCCCGTGGCAGGCACCGGGCCTGAACCATAGGAACGGGTGTCAAACAGGCTGCCCGATTGACCGTTTTCAGCAATCACAGCGCCGCCGGCAGCCGTGCCGCCGCCGATCCGCTGATCAACTGAAGTGTTGAACGCACGGTCAATGGCCACGAAACCACCGGTCACACCGGCAGTTGAACCTTCACCGGAGCAGAGGACCGCAACGTCAAGACCGCCGCCCGTGTCAAGGCTTCCGATAGACAGCGCCACCGGGTTGGAGGTGAAGGCCGTGGCGGCCACACCTGACGGGAAGAACGCCGTGTTGTTCAGCGCTGCACCGTTTTGGTTGATATCGAGGTACAGTACCTGGTCGCCGGAGTTGGCCGCCAAAGCGGAGCCAGCCGGAACGCCAGTGTAGTCAATAGCCACCGCCACACGGGAGAAACCGGTTGCGGTGCTGAAGCCGGAGACAGCCACCATCGAGGTGACGCGGCCAAACTGTGCGTTTTGCGGTTCATTCACAAACGCCCGGGCATCGCTGTAGTTGATGGCGGCACCGTTGAAGAGGGCACCCAATTGGGCCCGCACAAAGGAACCGTTGCCACGACCCAGGAACAGCGCGATTTCGTCGCTGCTCAGCGAGCCGATCAGGATGTCGGTGAAACCGTCACCATTCAGATCAGCGGTGAGAATGTCGGACGTTGTATTTGATCCGGCATTGGCACCACCCAACGGGAACAGGAAGCTGGCCGGATTGCCGGTCGTTCCTGAAGCGGCCAAGTTGTTGCCCAGACCGCCCGGCAGGTTCAGCACCCGACGGTTAAAGTTAATCTGCTCTTGCGCGCGAGTTACCGGTGCGAGGGTCGCTACCGTCAACGCTGCGAGCATGAGGAGTGCCGAGGCTTTCAGAAACCTCTTGAGCTTACTCAATTGCATAGCTCTTTCCTTCTCCTTCATAAAAATCTGTTTGATCCGTGCCCGGCGAACACCGGGCGTCTGCATATGCTGCAACCCTGCCGCTTTCTCTTTTTTGAAGAATTTCATGATTAACCGGCGGCTTGGGATTGAGCCTGATAGAGCCTGAACACCACTTCACGCTCTAAATGCACCACGATACGATAATCCGGTAGAGTTGAAAGTATTGACACCGCAGTCTTACTATGACTCGCTCTAGGTAAAGCATTTCGCGTGCCAAAGACGTGGAATACCTCACCCATTGCTTCAACTCTCCTGCTATAAACTAAAGATTCCATAATACATATATCTTTAGATTCAAGCGCTTATCTTTTTTCCCCGACTTATATCCAATCTCAAAGACAATTCATTTCAGACGCCCCGTTCCCATCATAGAGGGGAGCGGGCTGACTAAAACCTAGTCAATCCGTAGTAATAAATCTTTCTGATTTTGGATGAAGAATAAAGAGGAGGTTGTAAAGATATGCACCATGGTACTTGATGACTTGACGAAGCAGCCTGAAACAAGAGATAAACCGCACAGGCTTATTTTCGCAAAGGGCCTGTTAGTAGCAGATTCTTTCGAATTTGGCAACTCTTGAAGGAGAAGAAAAGGCTTTGGCCAGGCTTTGACAGCATCACTCAAGCAGTCTTTATGCGCTCAGGCCGTCAAACCAAACCTGTATGGCAAATATACACGCACAAAAGATTCGAGTTGGAATTTTAGGGGCAACCGGCATGGTCGGCCAACGTTTTGTTCAATTGCTGGATGGACACCCTCAGTTTGAAATCACGGCTTTGGCAGCATCTGACCGATCTGAAGGAAAAACCTACCTGGAAGCAACCAATTGGAAACTTTCCACTCCCATTCCGGAAAGAATTAAAACCATGGTGGTGACTCCCTGTCAGCCTCCCTTGGAATGCGACATGGTTTTTTCCAGTCTGCCGGGAAATATGGCTCGTGAAACCGAAAGCCTTTTTGCCCAAGCAGGCTATCCGGTCATCAGCAATTCCAGCTCTCATCGCATGGGGGTGGATGTTCCCCTCCTCGTTCCGGAGATCAATCCTGATCATGTCAAAATGATTGACCGGCAACGGCATACCCAAGGTTATGGCCGTGGTTATATTGTCACTAACCCCAATTGCACCACCTTGGCACTGGTTTTGGCTTTGGCCCCCATTGAACGGACATTTGGCATCGAAGCGGCTTTTATTTCCTCAATGCAGGCGATTTCCGGAGCCGGTTATCCTGGGGTTGCCTCACTGGATATCGTCGATAATGTGATTCCTTTTATTGATGGCGAGGAAGACAAAGTTGAAACCGAGCCCCAGAAAATTCTGGGAAAACTTCAGGACGGGCAATTGATCTTTGCTCCGATGCAGATTAGCGCCCATTGCAACCGGGTGGCAGTTACCGATGGTCATACCATTTCCATTTCGCTCAAACTGCGAAAGAAAGCCGAATTGACTGAAATTCAGGCAGCCTTGGAATCATTTCGCGGAGTTCCCCAGGAACTGCGGCTTCCCAGTGCCCCGAACCAAGTCGTCGTGGTTCGGACCGAGCGGGATCGCCCTCAGCCACGGCTTGACCGGGACTGTGGAAACGGCATGAGCAGTGTGGTGGGCCGGTTGCGCAAAGACCCGATTTGGGATGTGAAATTTACGGTCCTCGGCCATAACACGGTCCGGGGAGCAGCCGGAGCAGCCATTCTGAATGCAGAGCTGTTGGCTCATGAAGGGTACCTGTAAATTTCCCCGCCGTTTCAACCCTGATAGATACCATGCAAATGCTTTCAGTTTGCATAGAAATTGAAAGTAAAAGAATCAGGGTTTATTGCCTTTTATGATCTTAGGGGTTCAGCCTGGAGGACGGTTTACGATCATTTGATTTGATACCGCCTCAGGCTGAAAATCTGAATTCTTTTGCCTCTCTTTGAACCCATCAAAGATGAACCTGCCATCCTCCCCTTCCCTATCACCACCGGTTGTTCAGGTTTCAGGGGTCAGTATTGTGATTCCTTCCTACAACGGACGTCATCTGCTGGAACGGTTCCTGCCTTCAGTGGTGGCCAGCGCAGTGGCCTATGAGCGGCAGACACAGGCTCCAACCGAAATCATCGTGGTGGACGACGGTAGCCGGGATGGCACCGTGGATTGGTTGAAAACAGCCTACCCGGAGCGGGTTCAATGCTTAGTCCAGCCTGCAAACCGAGGCTTCAGCCCGGCCTGCAATCTGGGTTTCAGAGCAGCCCGGTTTCCGATTGTCTGGTTACTGAATAACGATATTGAAACTTCACCAAACGCCCTGTTGCCACTGGTCCCACATTTTTCTGAAAAGGAAGTTTTTGCGGTTGGTTGCCGTGCCTATCGGCTCGGCCCAACGGGAGAGCGAACAACGGAAATTGACGGGGCCGGACGAGTGGCCGAAATGGTACGAGGGTTCTGGAAGGTCTACCGCAGTTACGATTTACTGCCAAGCTACGACCGGACTGCCCACGGACCGCTTTATACCATGATGGCGAGCGGGGGTTATGCAGCATTTTCAACGGAAAAACTGCGAACCCTGGGCGGGTTTGAAGAATTGCTGGCCCCCTTTTATTGGGAGGATGCGGAATTGTGCTATCGAGCCTGGAAACGTGGTTGGACGGTTCGATTCGAACCGGAAAGCCTGGTGTATCATCAAGCCAGCGCAACCATTGCCCATCAGTTTGAGCCAAAAGCGGTGAGCGTGGTGGCAACGCGCAACCGGATCCTGATGCATTGGATTCACCTGCACGATACCTGGTGGTGGATGGCCCATTTATTTATGCTGGGGTTGTTGCTGACAGGAGACGCCGTTCAACTTAAATTCCATTACTGGCAGGCCCTGGGCCAAGCTTGGCAACGCAGACGCGCTGCTCGACAGCGCCGCTGGGAGGAAGCTGCTGCTGCCCTCCGCAGTGACCGTGAAGTTATCCGCATTATCAACGAAGTCACCTGCCGCCCAGGCGTGGCAACGTATAAAAATGCCCGCGAATACAAGGAATTTCAACAAAAGTGCCACCATCTTCAAAAGAGTTGACGCTTGTCTTTTTCCCGATGTAATGCCATAAAAAATTGGGTGAGGTTGGCACCTCACCCTAATCACTCTTTGCTTTCGCCCTCTTTCTGATTTACCGATCCCGTTTGGTGTGTTCATGAATAAACCAGGCATCTTTTTCATGAACCTGGACAATCCGGGTAAACAGGTCTGCCGTTCCAGGGTCGCCGCACTGGCCCGCCACATCAATATCTTCGCGCAGTTGCTGAATAATCTTATGATGGTCCTGGAGCAGATCTTCCAGCATGGATTGGGCGTTGATAATGCCCGGTTCCGCCGAAGCAAGACTGCCGAACTGAACAAATTCCTGCGGACTGCCAAGCGGCACGCCCCCAAGCGTCATCACCCGCTCCGCCAGTTCATCCACTGTTTCATTGACATTGGTGGCATGGTCGTCAAATAAAAGGTGCAAGTCCCGAAAATGCGGACCTGAAACCGTCCAGTGATATTTTTTGTATTTTGTCGTCAAAAGACTGGCGTTGGCCAGATTACGGTTCAGGAGTTCAATCAGGCGCTTCCGTTCCGGGTCCCGCAAACCGACGCCATAGCCTTCCAACTCATCAAATTTCTGAATCTGCATATTCCTTCCTTTCCTGAAGAACGATCATTCCCAAATGTGAGAAATGGGTTATGAAGTGGCCTGTTCAACGGTCAGCGCAACCTCCTGACCAAAAGCAACCTCAAGGGTGTGTCCGTCCGGGTCACGAAAAAATGCCCAGTATCCAACCGGGGGGCCAAAATCATTCGGACCGTCAATTAATCTTCCTTCCTGACGGGCTTCATTGCTTAAACGGTCAACCTCAGCCCGGCTTTCACAGCCAACCCCCAAATGGGCAAAGGGCAACAAGGGATGGGGTACCCGTTCAGCTTCAACCAGGACAATCACAAAGGGGCGGGTGCAATCGCTCATCCATGCGACCCGATGGCCGGTGGTGGCGTCAGTGCGGATATGGACCGGCTTCATGCGGGCATATTTGGCATAAAAGGCAAGACTTGCATCCAAATTGGTGACCGGCAGTGCAATATGGGTAAACCCAATATCCGTCATAGCCCCTCCGCTGGATTAGGCTTCTACTTCATAGGTGGTGAATTCAAGTCGGCAGCCATCCGGGTCATAGAAATAAATTGACTGCGAATATCCATGATCCTGAAACTCGACCGCAATTCCTTTTTGCTCCAGTATGACCTTGGCTTTCTCAAAGTTATCCCGATTGGTACGAAAAGCCAAATGCCAAGGGGTAAAATAATCCAACCTTTGGGTACCACCGGCTTCCGCCGGACTCAAGGGGAACAGTGCCACAGCAGTATTGCCTGACACCAGTTCGACCGGCACCGAACCAACCGGGGTTCGTGCCAGTCTTTCAAGTCCAAGGGTTTCCTGATACCAGGCGGCGGAGCGTTCGACATCCCGCACTTTGAAAGCAATATGATCAATGTGTTGCAGTTGAAACATAGGGAAGCCTTTCTCTTTAATTTGGAATTTATTTAATTTTAGACTAAATCTAAATACGAAGCCAAAAATAAAAAGTTCCGTCAGGAACGACAATGTGCGCACAAGCCGCGCAACGTCATTTCAAAACTATCAACCTGCTGGTTGCCGGGCAGGTGCTGTGGCACCTGACTGACAACCTCAAAAGCCACATCTTCAACCGTTCCACAGGCACGGCAAATAAAATGATGGTGCTGACTGGTGTTTGGGTCAAATCGGGCCACCCCGTTTTCGAAAATTTCGATAATCAGGTGGGACTCTTTCAGCCAGTTCAGGGTGTTGTAAACAGTCGCCCGCGAAGTCATAGGAAAACGCTGATTGACAGCGCCGAGAACTTCCTCAGCCGTGGGGTGATGCTTGGCGTTTTGCAGGTATTCAACAATCGCCTGCCGTTGAGGCGTCATTTTCAACCCCTGCCCGCGCACGAGTTTTTCGACGGATTCGAGAGATAACTTCTGCATAGCATTATTAGACTAATTCTAAAGAAAGAATCTGTCAACGTACATTTCCAATTTGCCATCTCAAATTTTTGACTACCCTCCGTCCTGCCCATTGGTAAACCGCAAATGCCTACAGTTTCAATCGTTTGAAAACAAATTCCGGCAGGAGCTTGATGACGAGCATAATGTAACGCCAGAAAAACGGTGTGTACACCACATCCGCCGACCCCTTGACTGCCCGGCAGATGTCACGCGCCACAACCTCCGGCGGGGCAACAATGGGAGGCAGTTTCAAACCGTAGGTCATGGCCGTATCAACAAACCCTGGCTTGACGGTAATCACCCGCACACCACAGTGGAACATTCGATTGCGCAACCCTTGCAAAAACAGGGAAAGCGCACCTTTGGCAGAACCATAAACATAATTTGATTTGCGCCCCCGGTCTCCGGCCACAGAAGTAATCCCCACAATCACGCCTGTTCCCTTGCTTTCAAAGTAATTGGCCACATGGGTCAGGATGGAGACAGCCCCTGTAAAATTGGAGGCAATCATGGCTTCGGCTGCCGGAAAATCGCGCTCGGCCTCAGTCTGTTCGGTCATGGTTCCAAAGGCCACCACAACCCCCTTCAATGCGGGCAGAGTTTCTATCACAGTTTGAAAAAAAGCCTGATGGGTCGCTGTCCCGATTGCATCAAACGGCCCACTGAAAACCGGTACACCGTAACGAAGCTGAAGGTCAGCCGCGGTGCTTTCAAGGTCGGCCACATCCCGCCCGGCCAAATACAATCCATAACCTTCCTGGGCCAGTCCGGCAGCAATCGCCCGCGCCATGGCCGAAGATGCACCAAGAATAAGAAAACCGGGTTCCGGGTTGAGGGTTGGTGAAATCCGTTTCATGAAATCGTCTGTGGATGGTTTTAATTCAAAACTCAGACAATCCTATCCGCCGGGACAGGTCTGAGGAAAAAACATTTTCCGGATCAACTTTTCGTTTGATTGCCCGCCATTTTTCCAGATTTGGATACATTTGGGCAAAATGTCCGGCTGACATCCGGGCATCTTTCCCCAGGTAAATCCGTCCACCTTCGGCCACCACCAGCGCATCCAGCCGGTTCAAGGTCTCCAGCAAGTTGGGATTGTTGAATGGAATATCGAGCGCCAGGGTGTAGCCCGGCAGTGGAAACGAAAGCAAGCCTTCCTGTGGTCCAAATCGTTTCAAAACAGCCAAAAACGAAGCCAATCCATGACGGCTCAAAACTTCCAGCGTTTGGGTCAGCGCCTTGCGGCTGACCTCCAGCGGAAAGGCGCATTGATATTGTACAAATCCACGACTGCCATAGATTTTGTTCCATTCCAGCACCGAATCGAGGGGATAGAAATAGGTATCGTAGTCAACGATTGCCCCGTTCCGCTCCTTCGGGTGCTGATGGTAGTAACCGAAATTGAAGAGCTTGACCGTCAGTGGGTTGATGGCCCAGTTGGGAAAGGTAAACGGTACCGTCACGTCACGTTTTTTCCGGGATTGGAGCGGGTTTTTGGCCAGCCGGGACGGAAGCTGGTCCAGGCGGGCATGTTCACCCCACATCAAAACCCCGCGTCCCAGGGCATTGCCGGAAGCCAGGCAATCAATCCAACAGACCGAATAGCGATAGGAATCGTCCCGTGCTTCACATAGCTCAATGGTTTCATCCAGGTTGCGGGTCCGGACAAAATCCACGCTGATGTACGCCGTTTCAATCCGCTGCAATCTGAGGGCCACCGTCAGGATGATGCCGGTCAACCCCATGCCTCCGGCAGTGGCCCAAAACAGGTCGCTGTTTTCGGTTTGGGAACAGCGGACGATTTCTCCTGAAGCCAGCAGCAGGTCCAGAAATTCAACATGACGTGAGATTGAACCGGCACCGTGATGGTTTTTGCCATGGACGTCACAGGCCACCGAGCCGCCAATCGTGGGAAACTTGGTTCCGGGGGTCACCGGCAGAAACCAGCCGCGCGGCAGAAAGACATCCAGAATGTCCTTGAGCAGAACACCTGCTTCACAGGTCACCAGACCGGTGGTTTCGTCAAAAGCCAGAAAGCGGTTGACCCGTTCGGTCAACACCACACCATTGCCGGAATTGAGCGAGGCATCGCCGTAGCTCCGCCCGTTGCCACGCGCAATCAGAGCCGCCTGCGTGTGCTCACGGAGAATGGTTTTGATTTCGCTGGTTCGTTCCGGGCGGTAAAGCTGCGCTTCCGCTTGCGGAAACCGCCCCCAGCCGGAGATGGTTTGTGTCTTGAAGGCTGGCATTTTGTCGTTGCTACGTTTGATGAATACCGCTTTGAATGACTTTCTCCAAATCCGCCCGAAACGTCTCTGCCGTGCGGCGTCCGGCGGTACCGTGAATGAACTTCCCTGCCGGACTTAAAAACAGGCAGAACGGAAGCGCCCGCGCCATGGGCATGTGCTCCCGGCCAATGGCCATCACTTCGGCTTCCGGATGGTCGCAGTCATTTGAAAGGCAGATAAAATGTTCATTGAGCAGGGCCGCAATTTCAGGCTGTGGAATGATGCCCTCAACGAGGGCATGGCATCCGCCTCAGGCAAAGCGTCCAAATTCGACAAAAATATACTTTCCGGATTGTGTTGCAACGGCAACTGCCTCAGCAAACCGGGTGTACCAATTGACCGCTCCCCGGTCATCGAAATAAGGATGTGGGTTTTTGGCTGGCATATCGCTCCTTTTCTGCCAAACAGGTTATTGAACCGTCAATGCAAATCCATCCGAGGCAATCCCGTTCGGATTGACCAAAACCAGAATGGCGCTGGTGCCACGAGGCAAAAGCTGCAAGGTGGTTTTGTTTCCCGGCGTACTCAACGTGCTCGGTTTCACCTGGGCCTTGAGGGCGTCATTGATGGTCAAAGCAAATGTTTCGGTCGTGTTTCCGACTTTTACCTGCAAGACGGCTCCGGGGGCAACCGTGCTTCCCGTGATGTCCAAAATCAGCTTGCCACTCGCTTTGAGTTTGGCGGAATTGATGCGGGGTGGCGGTGCCACGGTGAAGTTGGCAGCACTGGCAGCAGTTCCGCTGTTCCCGGCGGCATCGCGGGCGGTGATTTGAATCCGGGCTGCAGTCGTGTTGAGAGTCGGAACGCTCCACAAAAAGGTGGACAGATTGCCCGAAATCCCAATCGCAATCTGGGCCGGGAAGGTTGTTCCCCCGTCGGTGGAAAGCCGGATGTCCTGCGAAACGACCCCAACAGCATCACCGGCACTCCATTGCAGCAGAAAGGCCCGGCCCGCCGCAATGGCCTCGCCACCATTCGGAGTCTTGATTTGCACGACCGGAGGCACCCGGTCCAAAACCATCAGGGTGGTTGAGCGGGTGTTGTTCGTTTCGGAGGATTCGGAAACCACGTTGCTTGAATCAGCGATGATGCCGATAAACCGTGACCCGGCGGGAATGCCTTCCGGTATCGTCACACTGACCGAAAAACTGGCGGTTTCATTCGGGCTGAGTTGTCCGGTGGAGCGGCTGACCAAAATCAAATCTTCTCCGCTTCGAATCACATTATCGGTTGAAATCAAAACATCATGGGTCGTCCCTTCGGCGGGAGAGTTCCCCCGGTTCCGAATCACAAAATCAACCGTGACCGAGCCGCCCGGTGCAATACTGGTCGGGTTCACCCGCACGCTGTCAACGGCAAAATCGGCATTTCCCGAAACCGTCAGGGGAATTGTGGTGCTGTTGTTTTTCTCATCATCCTCGGCAATCTGATTGGTGGCGTCGGCGGTTACCCCGATAAAGTAATTTCCCGCCTGGGTGTTGACTGGAATGGTAATGTTGGCCGCAAGGGGCAGTGAACCGCCTCCGGGCAAGGCCGCCATATTGATGGCCACCAGCAAAGGATCCGAATTATTGATGGTGGCGTTGGTTGAAAGCCGAAGTTGAACCACAGTCGGCCCGGCCATTTCGAGTCCTTCGTTCATGATGGTGAAACTGACTGTCAGGCTGCCGCCCGGCGGCGCTGCGTCCTGGGATACCTGAACATTTCCGACCGCCAAATCCGGTTTGGGAGCCACCACTTTGAAACTTTTGGCAGCACTGTTGTTATTCTCGTTGGTTTCGTTAATGCTGAAACTGGTGTCGGCAATGACACCGATATAATAGGTTCCCGGTACCAGTGTGGTTGGTAAATTGAGGCCGAACGTCACGGGAACAGCGGTTCCCATCGGGACTGCCGGCGTCAGCAACGTCGTCAGGGTTGTATCCTGCTGTAAGGAAATTTTGCTGTCGGTGGAAAAAACGAGTGTTGATGAAGATGAGGACGCATCATCCGTCCCGTCATTGCGAATCATAAACGACACGTTCAAGAGCCCGCCCGCTGCCACTGTGCCGGGTGTCAGCGTCAGGTTCTGCACCTGCAAATCAGGCAGCCGGTCAACCGTCACGGCAGAGGAAAATTCCGAAGTGTTTCCCTGGGTATCAGTGGCCGTAGCCGTGAGGGAAAACTTTCCATCCGGTTGCGGAATATTCAATGAGAAGGTCTTGGCGGCGGTCAAGGTGACTTCACCTAAAAATTGCTGGGAAACCGGTTGCGAGAAACTGGCAAAGATTTCTATCACAGTTCCCCCATCCGGAGTGTCAATCTGACCGGTGACCACCAACCCGGCACCGGCTGCCGTGACAGTACCCAGAATTGGACGATTGAGCAGGTTGTTGGGACCAATATCCGTATCGCCGGCATCATTGGCTGTGATGCCATCGCTCCCCAGGTCAATCGCCTGCCCGCCGTTTGAGTAGATGGTATTGCGCGAAATGGTATTGAAAAGGGTATCGGAACTGGAGGCACTGGCACCGACCGCAACACCGTCCCGGTCATTGAAAAGAATCACATTGCCGGCTCCGGAGGTTTTGCCCCCGATGAGGTTGCGCGAAGCACCGCTGACAATCCGCACCCCTTCTCCGCCATTGCCAAAATCCTGGCGGGCGGCATTGGTTCCAATCAGATTTCCCTGAACCAGATTGCTGTTGGTTCCGGCCCCGGTCAGCAGGATTCCCGGTCCGCTGCCTTTCGTCCCGGCAATGACATTGCCTTCTGCGGAACTGGTTCCGCCAATCCGATTTCCAGCGGCTCCGCCCCGAATGATAACGCCTCCGTCGCTGTTTCCGATGGAGGCGGAAGCCGCTGCGTTAAGTCCGATGAGATTGCCCGCGACGATATTTCCGGCGGTTCCAATATCCTCCATGACAATGCCGCCGTCCGTGTTCCCCGAAATCACGTTGCGTTGGGAGGCCAGGGTTCCGCCAATCACATTTCCAGTGGCCCCGCTGTTGATTTGAATTCCGATTTTATTGGCTTGGGCTGCGGTCCCCTCGGCATTGACCCCGATATAACAGCCCTGCACGGCATTGTTGAAAACCCCAACGCCGGTAATCAGAATCCCGGTACCGGAGCAGCGGAAAATGCCGATGTTGCGAATCACGTTCGCGCCCGATTGAAGTTTGAGCCCGCTGCCGGAAGTACTGCCGTCAATAAAAATTTCCGGTCCCAGGGCATTTGTGTTGGGCTGGGTTTCTCCGGCCACAGTGATGCCACCCGTATCAAGTGCGGGTAATGGTGTCAGCGGCTTGATGACAAAAACCGTACCGGTGGCTTGTGAAGCCGGAATGTTGAAAAGAATGGTGTCAGGTCCCACACTGGTCCGGGCGTCGGTCAGAGCCTGCCGCAGTGAACCAGGTCCTGAATCCGCTGTGGTCGTTACGGTCAACGTGGCCTGTGGCTGGAATTCACTCTGCAAAGCACGATGTGCCGTAACCGGCCATCCGGCCCAAAAGGAAACCACCGCCCAAACAATCACCGACACACTCAAGGCAAACCTGCGCAACAGCATAGGCACTACCTCCATATTCAGAAGGACTGAGGACTCAAAGCAGGACTGAGGACTGAGGACTGAGGACTGAGTTGCATACCTGTTTTTCAGATTGTATCCCATTTGTGGAAATGAATCTGAGCTTGGTTATTGCTTGAATTTGTTACTCAGTCCTCAGTCCTCAGTCCTTAAAATGGCGATATCCACCAGATTGTCGTAGAAGGTGGCACCTTCGCCCAGGTCAGTGACGGCTTGTGAAGTTGTGTAATTGACATTGTGGCCATCGGGGCTGAACTTGTTCCACCATACGCCTGGGGCCATGGCCACGCCAGGGCGGGTGCGTTCAGACACTTTGACCCGGACCCGAAATTCGCCCCGGTCATTAAAGACTTTGACCGTCATCCCCGTTTCTATCTGACGGGGAGCAGCGTCCCAGGGGTGAATTTCGACTATCGGTTCTTTTTCCACTTTCCGGAGCGAATCCTGATTCACAAAGGAGGAGTTCAAAAAGTTATGGGCCGGAGGCGAAATCAAGGCCAGCGGATACCGTTCGGCCAGTTGCGGATTGCTCAGGCGGTCCTCGCGGGGCGGAAGATAGGTCGGCAACGGGTCAATTCCCTGCCTTTCGAGCGATTCCGAATAAAATTCACATTTTCCTGAAGGAGTGGGGAAATTCCCTTCGGCAAAGGGCAGGAACGGCTGTGGTACATTCAACCGGACAAACCCTTTTTCCCGCAGTGTTTCCAAGGTAATCCCTTCCATTCTTGGGTGGTTGGAGGTCAAAACCTGCCGGGCCAGGGTGTCATCCGAATCAAACAAATAGTCCTCGGTGTACCCCATTCCCTTTGCCAGTGCCCGAAAAACCTCAGTGTTGGGCCGGGCCTCCGCCAACGGTGGAATCGCTGGTTCATTGACCATCACGGAAAGATGGCCGTATGCCTTGTGCAGGTCGAAATGCTCCAGTTGCGTGGTGGCAGGCAGCACAATATCCGCATAGTCCGTCGTGTCGGTAAAAAACTGCTCATGAACGACAGTAAACAAATCCTCCCGTTTGAGCCCTTCGTGAACCTGCGCCAAATCCGGAGCCACCGCCGCCGGGTTTGAGTTATAGACATACAGCGCCTTGACCGGCGGGTCATATCCGGCGGGCAGGCCCTGTTCATTCCGATTGGTCAGAGCTTCCCCCAGCCGAATCATATTGATGGTGCGGGTTCCGGGTGGAATCACGTCCGGGCGTTCAAGGGCCGGATAGTTCAGCGGGTACGTTCCCGAAGTGGAAAGCAGTGCGCCGCCTCCGACATCGCGCCAGGCTCCCACCAGTGCCGGCAGGCAGGCAATCGTCCGAACCGCCATGCCTCCCCCGAAATGACGTTGCAACCCGTAGTTTAACCGGATGGCTGCCGGACGGGTCGTGGCATATTCACGGGCCAGTTTGATAATCACCGCTTCCGGCAGCCCCGTGATGGCAGCCACCTGCGCGGGCGGGTACGCCTGCACCCGCTCCCGCAACCGGTCGAAGCCAATCGTGTAGCGTTCGATATAGTCCTGGTCGGTCAATCCCTCGTTGATGATGACATGCATCAGCCCCAAGGCCAATGCACCGTCGGTGCCGGGCATAATGGCCAGATGTTCGGTAGTGGCGGCAGCCGTCCGGGTTTTGTACGGGTCAATCGTGATGACCCGCGCTCCCTGTTTCATGGCTTTGAGAATGTAGGGCCACAAATGCACATTCGAGGTCAACGTGTTGCTGCCCCAAATCAAAATCAACCGGGCAGCGGCAAAACTTTCCGGGTCGGTACCGATACTGGCTCCAATGGTGGCCTTGTAGCCGGCGGCTCCGGCAGACGCGCAAATCGTTCGATTGAGCAGCGAAGCCCCCATCCGATGAAAAAAGCGGCGGTCCAACCCCTGGCTGTTGAGCAGACCCATGGTTCCCGCATAGCTGTAGGGCAAAATTGACTGCGGCCCATATTCCGCAATCAAGGCTTTCCAGTGGTCGGTAATGGTTTGAATGGCGGTTTCCCAGGAAATCGGCTCGAATTTTCCTTCACCTTTGGCACCCACCCGGCGCATGGGTTCAGTCACACGGCCTGGATGATAAACCCGTTCGAGGTATTTTGAGACTTTGGCACACAGAAACCCATTGGTTGTGCTATGGGCCGGATTGGCTTCGACTTTGACCGCCCGGTCACCTTCGACGGTGACTGCGATGGCACAGGTGTCAGGACAATCATGCGGGCAGGTGGCATGAACGATGCGACGGGGACTGGCTGAGGACATAGGTGCTTTCTTCGGGAATTGAGAATTGAGAATTGAGAATTGAGAATGAATCCTTTGGGTTTTCTTTTGATATCCTTTTCAAATTCACAAACAAAAGATAATTCTCAATTCTCAATTCTCAATTCCTGCGAGCTTTTTACTTCGGGGGAGCAGGCTTTTTGGAGTCCGGAGCTGGTGCCGGAGCAGCAGGAGCAGCGCTCGGTTCAGGTGCGGTTTCCCGGTACCGACGTTCCCGTCCGATACGCAACAGGTTGTCTATTTTTTCCTGCGCAGCCCGAACCGGGTCAAGTTTTTTCTCGGCTACAGGTGGAACCGGAGCGGTTCCACCGGGAGGGGTTCCTCCTGGAGGAGTAGCACCCGGAGTTGTAGTTTGGGCGGTTGCCGGTGCCTGCCCCGGAGTAGGTGCTCCGGTTGCCGGTGGCGCATTTCCATCCTGGGTTTTCAGCGGCTGGGGAGGTGCGTCCACGGCTTTCGAAGGTTGTCCTCCCGGCCCCCCTTCAGCCGCCGGGGCCGGTTTGGTGGGATTGTTCTGTTCAGCCCTGGCCGCTTCCAATTCCTGGCGCGCACTCATCAAAGCCTGTCGCCAGGAAGCCTCATCGGCGGCATATTGTTCTTCATACTTTTTGGCCAGCCGTTCGCGGACTTCATCCGCTGGGGGCGCTCCAAAATCCTCATTTCCCAAAGCCTTGCCAGAGCGTGGGTTGGGAGCTGGCTTGGTGCCGGTCTTGGGAGCTTCCGGGGTCGGCGCAATGCCCATCATTTCCCGTATTCCCGGCGGCAGGTCGCCGGAAGCCGGTTGTGAAGTCGCCTCCGGGGCGGCTGCCGGAGTTGAGCCCGTTGCCTGACCAGGAATGGTTTTCATCATTTCCTGAATTCCTGGCGGCAAATTCTGAGGCGGTGCCTGAGCCGGGGCTTCCTGGTTGGCGGGTGCTTTCTTCTGAGCGTTGGCCTTTTGCCGGGCCGTTGCCGGGGTTCCCCACAAACCGACCAGAATGCACACACAAGCCATGAAATACAGTTTTTGATAGGTGCGAGCAAACGAAACCATGATGAAACCTCCACAAAGGCAGCTTTGAATTGTGAGTTTTGAGTTTTGCCAGGGTAATGCAGGGAGCCGGTTGGGACAACACTGCTTGCTCAAGCCAGTGGTCATAACTCAAAACTCAAAACTCAAAACTCTCTTTTTTGGGTGGGAAGATAGCAGGTAAATGTCGTACCGTGACCCACACGGCTTTCAACCTCAACCCGCCCATTGTGACCCACGAAAACCTTTTGCACAATAGCCAGACCGATCCCATACCCCCGTGTTTTTGTCGTAAAAAACGGGATAAAGACGTTTGCCAGTTCATTTTCCGGAATCCCTTCGCCGGTGTCGGCAACCTGAACTATGCACTCACCGGCTTGAGTTTCGATGGTCGCGCCGGTCTGACAGGACACGGTCACATTTCGGATGGCCGCCTCAGTGGAAATTGCCTCAATGGCATTTTGCAACAAATTCAGAAAGGCCCGTCCGAGCAGGGTGGAATCCCCCGGCACCACCGGAAAGTGATTTCCCAGAGTCAGCGTAACATTTCGCTTTTCTGCTTCAGGACGCACGCGTTCGCAGCAATCCTCCAGCAACTCCCCCAGGTCTACGGGTTTGAAGACAACCTCATGGGGACGGGCAAAAGCGAGAAAATCGGTTACCAGTTTGGTCAAATAGGTCACCTCATGCCGCAGTGCCTGAGCCGGACGGGCATTTCGTTCCTCAGCATCCCGTTCAATCAATTGGGCGTAACCGGAAATCGCAGCCAGCGAATTTTTGAATTCGTGGGCAATTCCCGCAGCCATTTCCCCCAGGCTGGCCAGCGTTTCCCGCAACTGCATTCCCGCCCGCAGTTCCACCATTTCGGTGCTTTCATTGACAAGGCACAAAACCCCTTGCCACCCTTCGGTGCGGCCTGGAATTGGCGAGACACTGACATCCAGAAACCGGGCATGGCCTCCGAGCATGGCCGGAACTTCCGATTGGTGCAGGGATTCCCCGGTTTGAAAGGCTTTGGCAATCAAACCCACCACGTCAGGAGCAACTGCAAAAAAATCCTGATAGGCGGCCATTCCCGGTTTGAGTTCAGGATTGCCAAACAGCTCACGAGCCTGCCGGTTGGTAATGGACACCAGATTGTCATTGGTAACGACAATCAAAGCACTGGGAATGCTGACCACCAGCCGGTCGCTAAACTGTTCGCTTGATTCGGCGCGAACCCGTTCCGCCTCACGCTCGCGTTCAAGTTCCTTGCCGTGTGACTGCAATCGGTTGATCATGTGCTGGTAGCTGTCCATCACCAACTGCATTTCACCGGGCTCCCCGACCTGTCCGGCGCTCACGGCTGCCGGCTGATTCCGCAACGAATTCAGCATCTGGCGACCCAGCCAGTAAAGCACCAGAATCCCCACCAGCCACAACGGCAACTCGTAAATCACCCGCGAAGCAACTTCCGGAAAGGTCGCCTTCCCGACCGAATAGATAACCTGAATTGTTCCGAAAACCTGCCCTTGGGAATCGGTAAACGGTTGTTTCAGAACTGAAATGGCAGGAGTGAAATCATCCTCCGCCGAAGATTTTTCAAGTAAAATTGGCTTGGACGCCGTGGCCGGTTGATTGAAATTGCCAGGCAGCCCGTCAAACAAATCTTTGGCATCGGCGGTGGCAGCCCGCGCCAGCAGCGTCCCGTCCAGCCGATAGACCCCGATGGCCGCTCTGGTGTCCTGGCGCTGCAACAACTCCTGGAGGTTTGCTTCAGTCAGCCCCGGTTCCCCATACCGCAACATCTTGACCTGCACCCGGTCCAGCAGCAGCCGCACTTCAGCCCGGTGATGCTCTTCGTGTTCGTGCTGGTATGACTGGCGGATGTGCCGTTGCATCCACAAACCCGCCAAATTCACCACAATCAGAAATCCGAGCAACAGCAGGACGAATAAATTTTCGAACCAGCGTGAGGTGATGCGTGCCATGAAAGATAGTCTTGGGAGTCTTAGGAGTCTTAGGAGTCTTGGGAGTCAAAGACAGGTGACAAGTGACAAGTAACAAGAAAAAATCCTGTTACTGTTTACCTGTCACTGTTTACTTCTTCAGACTCCCAAGACTCCCAAGACTGTTATTGTGGGACATTCCCCTGCAACCGAATCATAAACTGGACATAGCGTTCAATCAGTTGTTCACCGTAAAAAAGTGCCAACAGGGCTGCGGCTCCGAGCATCACTCCGTAGGGAACCGACGTTTGCAATGCCTGCCGGCCTTCGCGCACTACCCGCCAGACAGCGACCAACCCGCCCAACAGTGAGGAAACCACCAGGGTAAAGAGGGTCAGTTCCCAGCCCAGAAAGGCCCCGACAAAAAGCATCATTTTGACATCACCCAGCCCCATGCCTTCCATATTGGCATGGGTGATGACATCTCCGGCTTGCAGTTGGTAATGTTCGGCGGCGATTGAATCCTTGGGAATCTCGGCAATGCAGATGCCGGATTGGCTGCCTCCGGTGATGTCTTCAGCCGTGACCCCGGTCAAAACCGTTTTGCGCAGGGCGGGAGAACCGCCTTCCGCCAATTGGAATTTCATTTCCGCCAATTCTTCCGCCGTGAATTCACTGAAATCGCCGCCTTCGACATAAACCGAGGTAATCCGGTCTTTGCGCCGGACCCGCAGGCGAACGGTTGTCCCTGGCACGCAGCGTTCGCAGAGGAATTCACCCAGGTCAGCCACTGTCTCCAGGCGAAACCGGCGCAGCCGGAAATAACCGATTCCAATCAACCACAGCGAACCGGCTCCCAACGCCAAACCGGCCACCGCATTCACCAGCGAAGCCACTCGTGGATTGACCAACCATGCCACATTGTTCCAGCCCAGCACCCAACCCAGCGTCTGTACATCAATCCCAACCAGATTGAAACTGAATGCCCGCAACAGCAAAGCCAGGACCATGCCGGGCAAGGTGATGACATCGGGCAGAATCCGTTCAAAGTAATCAATGAAAAACAAGGCGATGATGGCAGCAATAAAAACCAGATTGGGAATCAGGACAAAATTCCCTTCGCGCCACAACTGTCCCCAGGTTTCCGCCGGAGGGAAGCCCAGCCCAAAGCGCAGGAAAGCCCCCAGAAACAAGAGTCCGGTCAACAGTTCAATGGTTGGATAAATCAATGAAATCGGGTTTTTGCAATTGCGACACTTCCCGCCCAGCAGCAGGTAACTGAGCACCGGGATATTGTCATACCCGGCAATCGGTTTTTCGCATTGCGGGCAGTGGGAACCCGGCCATGCGACCGACATTTCGTGCGGAACCCGATAGATGACGACATTCAAAAAGCTGCCAATGCAGAGTCCCAGAATACAAACCAGCCCGCCCCAAAACCATCCCGGAATCAATTGCAAATCATACGGAGCAAAGAACAGGATTTCGCTCATAAGTAGTTTTTGGTGAAGGACCGAGGACTGAGGACTGAGGACTGAGTTTTTGGCTGATTCCAATTCTTATTTCCTTATTTTCAATTTTTGGTCCTCAGTCCTCAATCCTCAGTCCTCAGTCCTTCCTAATAGATTGGCACTTTGGGGTCAACTTCAAGTGACCAGGAGTGAATTCCCCCGCTCAGGTTGTTCAATTTGCGAAAGCCGTGCCGGAACATAAACATGCAGGCTTGCTGACTGCGCATTCCATGGTGGCAATAGACGATATATTCCTTTTCCGGGTCGAGTTCCGAAACCCAGGTCTGGATTTGACTGAGCGGGCGAAAAACCGCGCCGGGGATCCGGTTGAAGTCAAATTCCATCTGTTCGCGCACGTCCAGCAATATGACCTCGGCACCTGCCTCCAGGCGCTCTTTGGCTTTTTTGGGTTTCAGTTGCTCAATACTCATACTTCAAAACTGTTTGCGACTTCAGCCGTGGTGGTGGTGGCGGTTCCCAACTTTCCAACCACGATTCCGGCAGCATGATTGGAAAGGATGGCGGCATCGGCCACAGTTGCCCCGGCGGCCAGCGCCAGCGCCAACGTTGCCACCACCGTATCGCCCGCCCCGGTTACGTCAAAAACCTCATGGGCAACCGCCGGAATATGAGTCACTTCCCCGTTTTGGGCAAACAGCGACATGCCTTCTTCACCTCTGGTGACAAGGACGTTTGGGTTGTCCAACATGTGTTGGACTTCAGCCCCCACAGTCAGTAAATCGTCAAGTGATTCGATGGTTTTGCGGGTCACGGCTTCGGCCTCATGGTGATTGGGCGTGATGACGGTGACCGGCTGATAGCACAGAAAGTTTTTAAGCTTGGGGTCCAGACAGACGGGCAGCTTTCGGCTGGCGGCTTCCCCCAACACGGTTTGCAGGACGTTCGGGGTGAGCGTGCCTTTGTCGTAATCGGAAACCACCACGGCTTCAACTTCGGTGAGCAGGCGGAGAGCGGTTTCAATCAAACCGGCTTCGATTTCGGTACTGACCGGATGGCGCAGTTCGCGGTCCACCCGGACGACCTGCTGCGAATGGGCCACAATCCGGGTTTTAATCGTCGTTGGGCGGGAAGGGTCCGGCACCAGTCCGTCACTGGAAAGCCGGGCGCGGGCAAACTCGGCCCGCAACACGTCGCGCCCGGCATCGTTGCCGGTCACGCCGACCACAAACGGCATGCCACCCAGGGCAAAAATGTTGGCTGCCACGTTGGCGGCTCCGCCCAGGTGCCGTTTTTCCCGTTCGATTTCAACCACCGGAACGGGCGCTTCCGGAGCAATCCGGCGAGCCCGCCCGAAAATAAATTCATCCAGCATAACGTCGCCCAGAACCAGTATCCGGCGACCACGAAAAGCATTCAGGATTTGTTGTGCAGTGGAACGATTCATTCAGATTTGTTGTGAGCAAGCAGGTGTTTCAGCTTCAAACCAGAGTTTGGAGTTCCGCCTTTAGGCGGCTTGAGACATACAGTTTAAAACGAAATCAAAACAGCCACCTGAAGGTGGAACTCTAAACTGGACGCTGAACTTTAATCACCGGCGGCAGCGGCTTCTTTCGGTTCAAGGAATTTTTCGGAAGTGTCGGGAACTTTGCCGGAAAACTTGGAAATTGCGGCGTTGTCAATGTTGATGGAACACAGGCTGCCGCACATGGAACAGACCTTCGAGCCGCCCGCTTCGGATTCCTCTTTGTAACGGCGGGCTTTTTCCGGGTCCATCGCCAAGCGGTACATGCCTTCCCAATCGAGCTTCTTACGGTAGTCCGACATTTTGTCGTTCCACTCTTTCGCTCCCTTGACGCCCTTCACCAAGTCGCCCGAATGCGCCGCGATGCGGGTGGCGATGATGCCTTCAATCACATCCTGGCGGTCCGGCAGCCGGAGGTGTTCCGCCGGGGTCACATAGCACAACATATCCGTTCCGGCTCCGGCGGCAATTGCGCCGCCAATCGCGCCCGTGATGTGGTCGTAACCCGGTGCCACGTCGCAGGTGAGCGGCCCCAACACGTAAAACGGCGCGCCTTCACAGACCCGTTTCTGAAGCTGCACATTGGCCGTAATCTGGTCGAGCGGCACGTGACCCGGCCCCTCCACCATGACTTGACAACCTTTCTTGCGGGCACGGGCGGTCAGTTCGCCCAAAACCAGCAGTTCCGCCAACTGGCCCCGGTCGCTGGCGTCGCCGGTTGCGCCCGGACGCAGTCCGTCTCCGAGTGAGAAGGTCACATCATAACGGGCAAAGATGTCACACAACCGGTCAAACTGTTCATAAAGCGGGTTTTCCTTGCCGGTTGCTTCAATGTAGGCCGCCAGTAACGAACCGCCCCGGCTGACGATGCCTTCAATCCGCTGGTGACCGCGCAGCTTTTTGACGGTTTCCTTGGTCACGCCACAATGCACGGTCATATAGTCCACACCCTGCTGTGCCTGCTTTTCAATCACGGCGAAGAGTTCTTCGGGGTCCATCTTGAGAATGGAACCTTCGGAAGCCACCTGATAAATGGGTACCGTACCAAGCATGAGCGGGCTTTTGGCAATGAGCGTTTCCCGAATCAAATCAAGGTCGGTTCCGGTCGAAAGGTCCATCACGCTGTCGGCCCCGTAATGCACCGAAACATGGAGCTTTTCCACTTCCTCTTCAATAAGCTGGTGATAGCCGGAAGCGCCGATGTTGGCGTTGACTTTGGTCCGCAACCCCTTGCCGATACCGATGGGCCGGAACCGATGGTTGATGTTGCACGGAATCACAATGGTCCCGTCAGCCAGCCCTTGCCGGACAAACTCCGGTTCGACCCGTTCGTCCTGGGCCACTTGAATCATTTCCTCGGTTATCTTGCCCTCCAGAGCAAGCATCCGCAGCGTTTGATATTCACCTCTCACGTGTAACCTCCCCAGTTTTTTAAGGACTGAGGACTGAGGACTGAGGACTGAGTGCTGAAAAATCCACCCTTTTTGACTTTCAGCCTTCATCATCTTTTTTGCGAAAGCTGTCAACAGGCCGGATTTTCTCTCAGTCCTCAGTCCTCAGTCCTCAGTCCTGGATTTCAGTCTTCATCATGCTCTTTCCCGTCGTAGTGCAGTACCAACTTGTCGTTGTCCGTCCGGGTTTCCAGATGGACGGTCCGTCCCCACAGTTTCTGGACGTATTCCAACACCTTGCGGGCGTATTTCAAATCCAGTTCGCTGCCTTCAAAGCGGTGCGTCAGGTACAGTTCACGGTTGCCATTGTAATCGGCGTCAGTGACCTCGATATAGGGAAAGCCGAAATTGGTCTTGCTGGCCACCAGTTGGTCGCGGACCCGTTCCCATCGTTTTTCGGTGATGGTCCAGTCTTCGTCGTCCACCAGTTCAAAGACATATAAATCAAGCTCTTCGCATAAATCTTCCGTCAAATAGTTCCGCAGCAGCGAAATATCATTTTCCACCTCGCGGACTTCAAGCAGCTTTTGCCAGCCCTCGCCCGGCACCCGTCCAAACTTTTCCTGCTCTTCTTTGGTTGGGTGATTCCAGCGGCGTTCGATGTCCTCCAGTATCTTGTAACCAACGAAATACGGGTTCAATTGGCCTTTATGCGGCGACACCACACTCGCATGGAGTTCGGCAAATTCGACATGTTCACTATCCGAAAGGTCAAGCTCCCGCATAATCCGGGAATGTATGATTGAATTGTGGTTCAGAATTCCATTAGCAACATATGCATGTTTAGAATCAACTGTGATGTCATAAACATCAGCTTGACCATGTTCTATTGAAACAATTGAATCAGTGACTTCTTCCTTTTTGAACCACTGCCGATTCTCAATATATTTTCGAAGCGCTTCTTTTTTTCGTTTTAAGCCAAAACCTATTTCTTTTTCAAAAAGCTCAGCAGAGGAACTTGTAATTGCAAGGTGCGTGCATCCGTCAGTCTGAGGGCGTTGCCATGATAAAACACCAAAGTTGAGCAAGATGACTTGGACTGTTCGAATCAGTTCTTCACTTGCAGAAGAAAGAATCACCCCGGCTTTTCCAGCATAGCCATCAGCGTCAAAATAACCTCTTAGAAATGCAGCGATAACCTCTTTGGGTGAACGTAAAAGCAAGGAGGGAATCTTTTTGGTTCGAGCTTTATCTTCAAGGTTGAGACCAATACTTCGTAAAAACCTTAACAACTCGCGGGAATGAACAACAACCCTCCAACGTCCGCCTTGACCGCCCAAGTTTGTCGGATCCCAAAAAACTTTTGCAGACAAGCCAAAAAGCTGAGAAATCGAAAATTTAAGTTGTTCGGCCAACTCTGATTCACCGCATGTCAAACAAATTCCGGACTTTGTTTTGTTCCCATCACCAATAAAATATCCGAGCAACCAAGCCATGTTTTCGTCCAGCTCAAGCGGTATTTTTAGCTTTGCCCTGGTTTCAAGCACTTTGCCGGCAAACCCAGGTCTGTATGCAATCGATTGCAAGGCGGCTTGGAGGTGCTCACCTTTGCGAGTTTTCAAACCTTGCAAGTGACGTACAACGGTCGTATAAGATACCCCTACTGTACTTGCAACGTCATACAATGTAGGGCTCGGTTGGGCAGCCGGAAAGTTGAATTTTTGTTTTTGTGCTGGCCATACATTGTTTGCATACTCAATCGGCAATTTATCGCCAACTTTTACGTCTTTGAGGTAGACCCAATCGCCATTTAGGAAAATTCGATGTTTGGCTGAACCTTCAATAATCAGCCCTCGGCGTGTTTTTACTCGGATGGTTAACACATTTTCTTCTTTATGAAAGGCAGTGATAGGATGCTTTTCATTCCGACCTCCACTGGCGACACAGATTCTTGCCCCAGACTCATATAGTTGGTCAAACCGGATGAACCCTTCTTCTGTCAGTAAAAGGGTCTCACCAACAGCACAAGCCCATCCTTCGTTAATTGTCTTGGTCTGCATTTGCGGGACGAAATAGAGCATTTCCTGATGGACCATGTTCATGATGTCGCGCTGCCAGGGCTCCAGGGTTGGCGAGTAGTTGGCAATGAACCAGACCAAATCCTTTTCCGGCAGGAGGGGGGTTCCCGGAGCCACGATTTTCGGAGGTGTTTCGGTCTTTTTCCGTTCTTCGGGCGTCAGCAGGTCATCGAATTTTCCCGGTTGGGTTTTGGCCGGGAGGCGTTGTTCGGGTGACAGGTCACGCTCTTTTTTAATAAAGAAGTCGGGGTCAACGTGTTCTTCGATGGAAAGCACGGAGTCCAGAAAGGCTTCGACGGTTTTGCGCCCGTAGGTAAATTCGTATTCGTCAATCCGGGCGGCATGGGCACTGACCTCATCCACCATGCGGCGGTTGGTCCGGGAAAACCAGGCGTTGTTTTTGAAAAAATCCACATGCCCCAGCACATGCGCCATGACCAGCTTGTTTTGCAGCGGCGAATTGGTTTCGAGCAAAAACCCGTAGGACGGATTGGTATTGATGACCACTTCGTAAATCCGTGAAAGCCCATAATCGTACATCGTCTTCATCCGATGATAGGCTTTCCCAAACGTCCAGTGTGAATACCTTCCCGGCAACGCATAGGAACCGATTTCATACATGACGGTCGCCGGAACAATTTCAAAGTGAACCGGAAACGGGTCGAGCTTGAACTTGTTGAGAGCGATGTCCCAAATCTTTTCCAGCGCTTGTTCAAGTTCCTTGATTTCACGGTCCATAAGGTTGCTCCACTACAGGGTTCAGGGTTCAGGGTTCAGGGTTCAGGGTCTTTATGAATTAAGAATTAAGATGCTTTTTGATGTCCAAAGCCTTCCCGGATTTGAAAACCCTGAACCCTGGACCCTGGACCCTATTTCTTCAGGCTTTCCAGAATCTGCGTTCGGTATTTCAGGGTTTCGGCTTTGATGGCAGGTACGTTGAGGGTGAGCACTTTGCGGTCCCGCATCACGATTTTGCCATTGATAATGCTCGTCGTCACGTCACCGGCCTTGGTGGCATAAACCAGCGTCGAATAGAGATTATACACCGGCCACTGGTGCGGGGTGTCAATGTCCACCACAATCAGGTCAGCCCGTTTGCCGGTTTCAAGCGACCCGATTTCCTTGTCGAGGTGAATGGCCTGTGCGCCTCGGATGGTTGCCATTTCCAGGGCCTCGCGGGCATTGACGACCGTTGGGTCTTTGGAAAATTCCTTGTGCAATTTGGCCGCCGAATCCATTTCCTCAAACATGCTGAGGTCGTTGTTGGAGGCCGCTCCGTCCGTTCCCAGGCCAACCGCCAACCCAGCCTTGAGCATCTGCGGCACCGGGCAGACCCCGGCAGCCAGTTTCATATTGCTTTGTGGGTTATGGGCCACCCCGACACCCCGGTTTTTGAGAATTTGAATCTCTTCCGGGGTTACTTGAATGACATGTGCTGCAATCGTACGCGGTCCCAGAATTCCGAGTTTTTCAACATGTTCGACCGGGCGGGCTTTGTACCGCTCAGTGATGATGCCGACTTCGCTGTAGTCTTCGGCCAGATGGGTCACCAGGGGGCTTTCCAGTTTGTCCGACAGGGCTTTCGCAGCTTTGAGCAGGTCGGGCGAACAAGTGTAGGGCGCGTGAGGAGCAATCGCCGGTGTAATCAACGCATTGCCTTTGTACTTTTTGATGAAATTTTCGGCATAAGCCAATCCTTCCTGCGGGGTTTTGGCATCCGGCACCGGAAAGTCAATCACCGTTTCGCCCAGGACCGCCCGCATTCCGGCAGCCTCGGTCACAGCGGCAATTTCATCCTCAAAATAATACATGTCCACATAACAAGTCGTGCCCCCCTGAATCATTTCGAGGCAGCCCAGGCGGGTGCCGGCCCGGACAAACTCGCGGTTGACGTTTTTGGCCTCGGCAGGAAAGATGTACTTGGTCAGCCATTCCTGCAACATCAAATCATCAGCTACGCCGCGAAAAAGCGCCATTGGAACGTGGGTGTGGGTGTTGATAAGTCCTGGCAGAACCGCTTTTCCGGTCGTATCAATCACGGTTTTGGCTTTGTATCTGGCAGCCAGTTCCCGCGCATCCCCGACGGCCACAATCCGGTCCCCTTTAATAGCCACCAGGCCATTTTCATAGAGGTGCCGGTCGCCGTCCATGGTCACCACCGGGCCGCCCCGCAAAATGATGTCCACCGGTTCCGGAGCAGTTCCCGCCACGGCGGCTCCACTCAGCATCTGTATGCCAGCCACCAACACAACCACCAAGGCCAGTGCCACCCAACGCAGCACCAGGGCTGAAGGTCCATTTTTTCGCATCATATTTTTTTCCAGCCGGATTTTCATGAATAAAGACACTAAAAGCGGCCAGATTGACCGCTTGGGGGTTCAAAACTTGAGGGCTCGGGGTTCGGGGTTCGAGGTTCAAGGTTTTTGAATTGAGGATTGCACACCAGTTCGGAATTTCAATGCTTGCAATAGGCAAAACCCTGAACCCTGAACTCTGAACCCTAAATAAACATTTCCTCGTCGTGGTAAGCCTGGTCAATTTGCTTGCGCTGCGCGGCAAAGAGCACTTCCAGAAAGGTTTTAAGTGCCGCCAGAAGAGCTGAAATTTCCCGCAATGGACGCATCACATCGTGCTGCACCAAGGCTGCCGTATCATCAATCCGAGCGGCTGTCCGGGCAGTCACCCGGTCTAATCGTTCGACCTGACCGCGCAGTTTGGTGGTGGTGTCCTGCACCACGGCCTGCACTTCGCGGGCCTCTTCCTGGGTCATTTTGGCCAATTCGCGGGTGGTGGTTGAAATTGCGGCCATACAGGCTTCGGCTTCAATTTTGAGCGAAGCAACCGTCTGTTTGGCAATCAGCGAAGTTTCCCGCACATTTCCAAGCGTCTGCTGAGTCTGGTCCAGAATCGGTCCCAGCGAGGCCACGGTTTTCTGGGCCTGCTCCAGGAGTGGTTTAATTGCCTGCGTCGTGTCCCGAACCTGTTTGAGCACCGGCTCAGTCTGCTGCTGGATGCTGGCCAGAAGCTTGACGGTCTTGTTCAGCGCCACAAGGACCGCCACCAGCACGACCACAAGCATGAACGTCAGAACCCCAAGCTCAATGCTGATGATAAGTTCAAAAGAAGTCACGATTCACCTATGGAATTGAGTTTTGAGTTTTGAGTTTTGAGTTTTGAGTTTTGAGTTCCGCATTTACGCGGCTGCTTTCCATCTTGAAAGAGGCAGCCTCAAGGCTGCCCACCGAACTGCCGCCTGAAGGCGGAACTCAAAACGCGGAACTCAAAACTTAGGCTTCACTGCCCTCAGGAGCAAGGTCGGAATCAGCGCCTTGAGCTTCGGCCTTCTTGTCCTGATAAGCCCGTTTTCCAGCTTCAATGGCTGCCGCAACCCGTGCCCGCTGGTCGGTCAGAGCTTCCCGACCGGTTTCCAACAGGTCGTTGGTCCGGCCTCGGCCTGATTCATACAGGTTGGTAGCCTTTTCACGTCCAGTGGCGTACAACTCGCTGGCTTTCGACGACAGCATCCGGGCGTTGTCCTGGGTATATTCGACGCCGCGCCGGGTGGCGTCCTTGATGTCTCCGCGTAACTCACGACCTGATTTGGGGGCAAACAGGAGCGCAACAACTGCCCCAATCCCTGCTCCAATCAGAAAATATGTGAGCTTGGTTGAGCCTGAATCTTCGGCCATAACAAATGGTTCCTCCTTAAAACGGTTTCAGGGTTCGAAAAACTAATGCCTTTTGAAAAGGAAAAGGAATGCGTCGGTGCGACTGTAGCACAAAACAGTTGAGAGTTGAGAGTTGCGAGTTGCGAGTTGAAAAAATCTGGAGTAACTGAGGTTTTTGGTTCCCGCCAATAAGGACTGAAACCTGGAAAGGGATTTTCCACTCCCCACTCTCCACTCTCAACTCTCAACTCTCAATTATTCCCCTGGTTCTCCTTCCACATCATCAAGCTGAAAGGCCGCCCGTATCCCAACACTCTCCAGCGGCCAGGCACCGCTGTCCATCGAAGAAAGAATCTGCCGGGTATTTTTCAGCTTTACCAACACGTAATAAATATTGTAGTGGCAATAAGGAACTTCCTGCATCAACTGCACCACGGTTGGTTGCTCCTTATGCAAACGATACCAGATATCATTGGCCAGCACCACGTAGGCTTCCTCGCCTTCCCACCGTAGCTCCTCGCCCTGAGGTTGATAAATGTCCTCGATTTTGATTTCCGGACGAAATGTTTCCAGTTCATCCTGCATCCGGATGGCTTCCATGAGCATGTTCATGCCAGGCTGGAATCCTTCTTCCTCTTCGGGGTCGAACTCAGGTGGGGTGGCGTCACTCTTAAAGTCGAACAGACCTTCGACCGGTGGCGGTTGAAACAACTGGTAAAATGCCTGGGCCCCGCGCAAATGGCCGACATGCGCCGTACAGCAGTTTCCCAGATTGAAATACATTTCCGCGTAATTGTTCCCGAAATCGTCGGTCACAATCAGTTTGCCGGTCATCCGCGAGACGACAATCGTCTGAATTACACTGGCCAAATCAAAATATTTGAGATGGCCATGGAACTGCCGTTTGCGCTGGACCCCCAGATTTTTCACGGTTGATTCCAACCGTTCGGCAAACAGATGACAGAGCCGGATGGCAAATTCGGGAAAGGTTTCCAAAATACCGCGAAAACTGCGTTGCGGAAGTTCAAACACCTCGCCGCCTTCGGGAGCGCGGGCGGCGGAGCTATGGGGAGAGCCCGTCAACATGCGCATTTCACCAACCGACTCCCCTCGGCCCAAAAACGCAACGGACACTTTTTCGTCCGGGTCGGTGTCACCATGCCGCCAGATTTCAACGACCCCCGATTTGACGACATAAAAGTTATCGGCGGGCGACTCCAACGAAAAAAGTTCCTGGCCGGGCTCCAGTTTTACAATCCGGCCACGCTTAAAGATTGCCTGCAATGTTTTCTCGGATAAATCCGAAAAAAGTTCGCAATCGCGCAAAAAGTCGAGTTCACCTTCCGGGAAAGCTTCAAACATGAGTTGGCTTCCTCTGTAAGTCGCAAAACAATTCAACTGACCTGGGGTTGAGTGACGGAATTTTGGATGACAATCCATTTTGGCAAAAGGGGCGCGCAGGGTCAAATGCCACCTGCAAAATGTGACCAGGACTTGGCTGGAAAAAGCGGTGGCTGCATGTTAAAGAGCGGTTTTTCGGCTGCCGAAGACAGCCAGCCGCTTTGGGCAGGTGGTCAATAGTGAATGGTAAGTGCTTGCTCCAACAAGGAGTTTAGCATCATTCATCAGTCGCCACTCACCATTCACCATTCACCATTCACCATTCACCATTCACCCCAAAATCTTTTATGAGTGAACCAAAAACACCTGCAACCGATTTTGAATACCGCAAAAATCCGGCCATCCGCACAATGATGATGCCGCACCAGACCAACGCCTATGGAACCATCTTCGGAGGCGTGATTTTGAGCTACATTGACTTGGCCGGGGCGGTTCCGGCCCGCGATTATGCCCCCTACCAGTTTGTGACCGTCGCCATGAAGGAAGTGATTTTTCACGAACCTGTCTATGTCGGAGACATTGTCAGCTTTTACGGTTCGGTGACGAAAGTAGGGCGAACCTCCATTACCGTTCACGTTCTGGTTGAGGCCAACCGGATGCGCGAAGGGGGCAAACTGGTCCGGGTCACGGAAGCCGACGTGATTTATGTCGCCATTGGGGACGATTCCCAACCGACTCCCATCATCCCCAACAAATGACACAAGCGACTGTCACTTTGGCACATATCGGGCGGCAGGTGCTCGGCTGGCTGGCCGGCCCGCTGGCGGCGGCGTTGCTTTTGGTTTTGGCGTTCCCGCCCTTTTCGCTCTGGCCGCTGGCGGGGGTGGCCGTGGCTCCCCTCCTCCGGGCGACACTTCGGACTGCCCGTTGGTGGTCGGCGTTTTTGCAGGGCTGGCTGACCGGAACCCTTTTTTATTATTTCAGTGCCGGCTGGATTTCGCACTCGATGATTCATTACGGCGAAATCAGTTTTCCACTGGCTCACCTGCTGACCCTTGCCGTTGCAGCCACGTTGGGCTTTTTTACCGGTTTGTTTACCCTGGCCATCCAGGTTACCAGCCGATACCGGCAGGAATGGGGGTTGGTGGCGGCTCCGTTTGCCTGGGTGACTGCCGAATTTTTACGACTGAACCTGGCGGAAATGGGTTGGAACCACCTCGGTTATGCGCTGGCCAGACAACCGTTGCTGATTCAGATTGCCCGTTTCACCAGTGTTTTGGGCGTCAGCTTTTGGCTGGTTGCCATTGCAAGCGGCCTGCTTTATGCCTTGTGGGGGAAAAAACAGGCCCTTCAGACTGGGGTTGGGTTCGTCATACTGATATTGTTGATTGTGGCGGACGGCTGGCGGACGGTCCGGGCACTGGCCAATCGCCCGGCTGCCGGAACGGTGGATGTGGTGGCTGTCCAACCGCTGGTGCCGGTTTTACTGGAAAGCGAACGCGACTATCAGGAGGCACTGACCCGCCATCTCGCGCTTTCCGGACAGGGACTGACAGAAGCCCGTTCCGCTGTGCGGGTTACCGTCTGGCCTGAATCCCAGATGGGCTTTCGCACTGATGACGAAACCGAGCCCGCCAGGGCAGTCATGCAGGCCCTGACCCGTGAACGGCAAACGTATCTGCTCTTTAACGGAATCCGGCGGGCGGATGAACGGTTTTACAATCTTGCCGCCTTGATGAATCCGGATGGAACCATCAAGAGCGAATATCGCAAAGTCCATCTGCTTCCTTTTGGCGAATACATTCCCCTCCGCAGCCTTTTCTCTCAGATTGGCTTTACGCCGCTGGCCATTGACGCCCAACCGGCAACCCAGCCAACCGTTACCGTGTTGGAAAAAGGGAAAATCGGGGCTTCGATTTGTTTCGAATCCACCTTTCCTTCACTCTCGGCTGATTTGCGGCGGCAAGGGGCCGGGGTTTTCATCAACATTGCAAACGATGGCTGGTTCGGGCATACTGCCGCGTCTGCCCAACACCTCAACCACCTCATTTTTCGCGCAGTCGAGAATCAACTCGACACGGTTCGTGTGACCAACACCGGAACCAGCGCATGTATCCTTGCCAATGGGTCTGTGCGTGAGCACACAGCCTTGTTTGTTCCGGTCGTCCGCACCTGGACGGTTTCACTTCGTTCCGAAGGCGAACCGCTCACGTTTTATGCGGCGCACGGAGACCTGTTCGCATGGTTGTGCGGCGCGGTGACTGTGGTGGCGATGGTTTCAGGCCAGGTCTATTCAAGGGGTCGCAACAAAAAGAGCACTTGACAGACCATGGTATACTCTCGCGCTTTGTTATTGGCGGCCTACGCTCACTGTAGGCAGTCAGCCACTTTGCCAGAGGCAACTCGCCCGACCGTTACCGGAGGGTGTTTTCAAAACCGTCTCAGGTTCTGTGGCCAATTGCCTGCTCCAAAGGGAGTGCAGTTCGCCGATGCCAAACCCTCGCATGGAGGCACCTATGGAACAACGTGCATATAGCACTTTGCTACAGAAAGGCAAACCAGCGACTGTACGAGTCATATCTGCGTTTGTATTGTTTACCCTCACCGCTCTGAGTCTTGGCAGCATGGCCGAAGGAAGTCAGAAAGGTGCATCACCCGTTCGAAACAAAGGAAACCGAACGGCCCAATCTTCACAGAAAGACTCACCTAAGAAGTCTCCCTCAGTACCCGCAGCTTCCGCCGATACCGTCACCAAGCCGGAAGCTCCTGCCACCTCAGCAGACGCCCAATCCGAACCTTCCCCCAAAGCCCGGCCCTTTACGGCCACGGCGTATTGTCTCAAAGGCCGGACTGCTTCGGGCGTACCAACCCAACGAGGCGTGATTGCCGCCGACACCAAGGTTCTTCCCATGGGGTCGGTTGTCAAGATTCATGCCGGTCATTATACGGGAATCTATAAGGTGCAAGACACCGGTTCGAAAATCCGGGGCAACCGGGTGGATGTTTTCGTGCCCAGTAAAGCCGAAGCCCGGCAATTCGGGCGCAAAAACATCAAAATCGAAGTCCTGGACCCCAAACAAAAGAAGAAATAACAACAGGACTGAGGACTGAGGACTGAGGACTGAGAAACCAAATTCTCAATTCTCAATTCTCAATTCTCAATTCTCAATTCGAACGCCCTTGCGCACGATAATCTCCGAACCTTCGGCCAGGAACACCGAAGTCGGGCCTTTTCGTAAATACGGGGCAAATCGTTGGCCGTACAGCGTTTCGACATCACAGTCGAATGTTTGGTCGGCCACCCTCCAGACTTTCCACGGCGGATGCTCGACTCGATATTCGACGCATCCGCCATCTTTTTGGGCGGCATAGCCCCAGTAATGTTCGGCAATGAATTCCGCTTCCGAACCCGGTATCATTGATTCGGGGCCGCCAGCGGTCGTGACTTCCATCTGATTCCAGCGTCCCTGAACCTTCCATTCATAGCGGACCTTTCCGTTCTCCCGTAAGGAAAGCCCTTCCCGGTCAATCCGATGGCGCATGGCGTGGGTAACGTAATTTTCGTTGTAAACCCAGCGGGCAACAGCGGTAATGGCAAAACGCGGCACAATTTCCTTAATAAAAGCCACTCCGCGCCGCCAGCCTTCCGGTCCCTTGTGACGCACATAAAACCGGAGATTGACTTCTTCGAAATTCCGGTGCAGCGGAATCGGGATGCCTAACACTTTGGTATCCAAAAACAGAAAACCAACCACGCTCACATAGGTGCGCCCCTGCCAGAAGTCGAGTTCTGTTCCAGCGGGGACAAACGGCTGCAACACCTCCGGCTCAATGGCAAAATTGAGCATGGCCAGATAGCGCCATTCGGCAGTCAGGAATATTTTCGGGAGGTCGGTCATTGTTTGGAAGAATCAAGAACTAAGGACAAGCCCAGGACTGAGGACTGAAGACTGAGGACTGAGGACTGAGTTCACTTTCCTGATGATTGGTTGTCGTTACACCTGAAAAAGTGAGAAACAAAAATTCGGTCAACCACAGGTTTTCAGGTTTTGAAAATCTCAGTCCTCAGTCCTTGAATTGTCCTCAGTCCTTGGGTTGTCCTCAATCCTGTTTGTGTGTGCTCAGAACATTGAGGGCTGCATCGTATACCGTATAGCGGTTGCGGCCACCATGTTTCGAGGCATAGAGCGCCTTGTCAGCCGCTGCAATCAGGTCATCAGTGGAAAGACTCTCCTGCGGCAAAGCCGTGGCGACTCCGATACTGATGGTCACGTAGCGGAGAGCGGATTTGGCATGTTCAAGCTGAAGTGCTTCGACCTTGCCGCGAAACTCTTCCGCCAGTTGGGCTGCGCCTTCGGCATCGGTTCCAGGCAGAATGATGGCGAATTCCTCACCGCCATAGCGTGCGGCCAAATCTCCGGCCCGTTTGAGGGTATTGCTCAGGGTGGTTGCCACCTGCCGCAGACACTCGTCTCCGCCTTGATGACCGTAGTTGTCGTTGTAGGCTTTGAAATGGTCAATATCAATCATGACCAGCGTCACCGGCGCACCCGTCCGGCAGGCTCGACGCCATTCCTGGTCAAGCGTTTCGTCAAAGTGCCGCCGGTTGGCAATTCCGGTCAGGGCATCCAGATACGACAGCGAACGGAGCATCCGGTTGGCCCGCTCAAGCTGCATATAGGATTGTTGCAATTCCTGGTTCTTGCGCTCCATTTCCCGTTGCAACCGGGAAATTTTCAATTGGTTTTCAATCCGGACCAATACTTCGCCAAATTGAAACGGCTTGGTGACGTAATCAGCCCCGCCAACTTCAAATGCTTTGACCTTATCGAGCACCTCATCCAGCGCGCTGATAAAAATCACGGGAATATCACGGGTCAGTTCGTCGGATTTCAACTGGCGGCAGACTTCATAGCCATCCATTTCAGGCATGGTAATGTCGAGCATCACGAGGTCCGGCAAACTTGAACGTACCGCCATCAAGGCCCGCCGCCCGTTAATCGCAGCGCGAACCCGGTAACTGTGTTCCCGCAACATGCTGGAAAGCAGGTCAAGGTTGATGGGATTGTCGTCAACAATCAGAATTTCGCCTTTTGATTTGTTGGGTGCATCAGTCATAACGGGGATAGCCCCAAAGGCTGTCAGTCAAAGGTCAAGATGGTGTTGTGCTCAAGAGGAATGCAGTACGTTCAATCACATGCCGGTGTCTCTTGCAAGATTACACCAAGCGCCAGGGAATTGAGAACTCTTCCGGAGAGAAACCGCCTGAAAATTCTTCCTGTCGAAATCCGGAGGAAAAGGTGGCCCAAACTGCGTGCCAGAACCAATCCTCCTCAGTTCTCAGTCCTCAGTCCTTGGTTTCGTCCCCGGCCCTGTTTTCCTATCTGGGGTTGACGGCTGCCGCATCTTTGGCCAGGACTTCCTGATACCGTTTGAGAGTCCCTTCAGCACCGGCTGCATCTCCGGCCAACCGCCGGGCGGTTGCCAGATAGACATAGGCTTCATGGGAATTGGGGTCAAGTGTGAGTGTCATTTCAAACTGGGTCACAGCGTCTTTGCTTTGCCGGTCTGCCAGCAGAGAGCGTCCCAACCAGAAGCGGTATTCGGCACGGGTTGGTTCACGGTCAACCAGTTTCAGGAATTTTTCACTGGCGCTTTTATAATTCCGGGCTTCGAAGTCACGACGGCCTTCTTCGGCCAAAGCCAAATTGTTCTTGGAGCTTTGCGGTTGCCCCTGTGTGGCAGAGGTTGTTCCTACGGCGGAGGTTGACTGTTCAGCCAGGGATTTGACGGCGGCTTCATATTGAATGCCAGCCCAAAATGCCACCCCTAGTAACACCATGCCAATACAGGAGCCAATAAAAATACGCCGTTGGGTAGCGGCCCGGTGTTTAGCCAAATATTCCTGGAGCGGGTGAATTTTGCTGTTGGTCCGCTCCGGCGGGAAACTCTTGGGAGGGATGCTCTGTTCCCGCGATTTACGGAACTCTCCTGAGGTGTTCATCTGAGGCAGCCGGCCTGAATTGGGATCAAGGGTTTCCGCAATTTCAAACCTGCCGTGAATACCCACTTTTTGCACTTCCGGAGGGGGATTTGTCGTTTCAACCGGTCCATCCGGCCCATCCACACACACGACCAGAGCCGTTAAATTGTCCTCCGCACCGCGCATGTAGCACCGTTCGTGCAACATCTCGCACAAAACCTGCGGGTCGGAGTGCCGGGCCATTAAATCGGCCAGTTCAGTATTGGGAACATGGCGGGTAATGCCATCACTGCACAGTAAAAACCGGGTTCCGATTTCAAAGGGAAAGGATTGGGTTTCCAGTTCCACATCCGGATTGATGCCCAATGCCCGGTTGATGACGTTTTTCTTGCCCATTTGACGAGCCTCCTCAATGGACAAATCACCGCGCCGGACAGCATCCTGGGTGTCAGTGTGGTCTTGGGTTTCCTGTTGCAGGGCTCCTTTGAAAAACCGGTAGAGGCGGCTGTCTCCGGCATGGCCAACATAGGCGGTCATGCCCTCCAGATACAGTGCCACAATCGTGGTCGCCATGCCGGTCAAATGCACATCCCGCAAAGCCATTTCATAAATATCGCGGTTGGCGTAGTGAACCGCCCGCTGCAACCGAACCAAGGGAGGATTGTTGTCCGGCGTATAAAACGCATCCTGCAACGTTTCAATCGCAGTTTGGCTGGCGATTTCCCCGCCCTGACTGCCCCCGACGCCATCACAGACCGCAAACACCCGATGGTCCAGGTCGGCCCAGGCGCGGTCCTGATTTCCCGAACGGCGCAGTCCCCGGTCGCACACGCAGGCATAGCGCAAACTGTAGGAAGCCGTTGAGGGAGCAGGTGTGGTCATAGGGTCCAGGAATCACATCTTGGGAGTCTTGGGAGTCTTGGGAGTCTTGGGAGTCTTGGGAGTCGGAAGAAGTGACGAGTGACGAGTAAACAGTAACAGATTTTTTCTTGTCACCTGTCACCTGTCACCTGTCACTTGGCTTTGACTCCCAAGCCTCCCAAGACTCCCAAGCCCCCCAAGACCTCGGTTCAGTCAGTTTCCCGACTGGCTGTCACGGTCATCTTGTAACGATTGGCCAGTGTCAGCATGTCGGTTTTGTCGAACAGCAAGGTTTTTCCGGCAGTTATGGAAAGGGCCGTGGCTCCGGCGCGTTTCATGGTTTCAATGGTCGGTTTGCCCACGACGGGAACATCAAATCGCATGTCCTGCTTTGGCTTGGCTACTTTGACCACTGTCAGAGGACGACCGTTGGCCAGTTCTCCGGCCCGCAAAATGGTGGCGTCCGTGCCCTCCATGGCCTCCACTGCAACCACCGCGCAATCACTCACGACGATTGTCTGCCCCAGGTCCAGGCGGGCAATTTCATGCGCCACCCGTAACCCGTAGGCAATGTCCGCCGCTTCTTTTTGATTGGGCGAGCGGCGGGTCAACCCGCCTGCCGGTGCCAGCAGCGACTGCAAAAACAGGGTTGAATCAATCAGGGTAATACCTTCGGCTTCAAGCTCGCCAACCACGGCCCCCAGGAGCGAGTTGGTGTTTTTGGTGGCGAGCTTGGCCAGCATCATGACCATGCGAAAATCGGGCAAGGTTCCGCTGAAAATCTGTTTGTGTTTGACCTGTCCGGCCATCAGCGCGTGGGTGACTTTTTCCCGTTTGAAAAAGCGAATCAGTTTGCCGAGTTGTCCGAGGCCAATCCACTCGATGGCGGAGGTATGACGGGCAATGTCAGGAAATGTTTCTTCCTTGATGGCCGCCACCACCATTTCGACGCCTTGGGCGCGTGCGCCCTCCAAAACCAAAAACGGAAATTGTCCGTTTCCCGCAATCAGTCCGTACTTATAAGAAGGTGAAACCGTATGGAGCGCAGACATAAAGGTTTCTCTATACGGTGCAGCCGGATTCCCGTCAAGCCTTGGCCTCCAAAATTTGGGGAATCTGCCGCCGGTCGCAATCCGGCTACCTTTCCGACAGCAATCGCAATCCTGCCAGAAAAGCATCATTTTCCGCCGGAGTTCCAACATTGAACCGAAAATACCGCTCCAACAGCGGATACCGACTGACATCCCGAATCAGAATACTTTCTGCCAGCAGGCTTTCAAAAACTTCCTTGGGCGTATGCCGCAATGCCTCGACCAGCATAAAGTTGGCTGCCGAAGGCACCAACCGGAAACCAGGCAGTTCCTGGAAAGCCGTTTCCAACCGGTGACGTTCGGCTATCAGCAATTCAACCAACGGTTTGAGGGCGGTTTCATATTGTTCCACCGCCACGGTGGCAGCCGCCATGGAAAAAAAGTTGAGGTTATAAGGCAGCTTGGCTTTGTTGACCTCGATGACCAGTTCGGGGGCTCCGAGCAGGTACCCAACCCGCAACCCGGCCATGGCCATGGCTTTCGAGAATGTTCGCAGCACAACCAGCCGGGGAAACTCGGCCAACAGGCGGACAAAATTCTGTCCGCAAAATTCATAATAGGCTTCATCCACCACCACCAACCCGTCGAATTCGGCTAACAGGCGGCGCACATCGGCTTCGCTCACGGTGACACCGGTCGGATTGTTCGGCGAGCACAAAATCACTGCCGCCGCGTTGGTCCGGCAGGCCGCTTCGCCAATTGCGGCCAGGTCATAGCTCAGGTCGGCGCGGGGCGGAATATTCACCACCTCTCCGCCCAGGGTTTCCACCATCAGGCGATAGACCGTGAAGGTCGGCTCACTCAGCACCACTGGCGTTCCTTCGGCAACCATCACCATGAGCAGGTTTTGAATCAGCTCGTTGGAGCCGTTTCCGACCAGCACGCCGTCCGCCCGCCAACCGGCAAAGCGGGCCAGGGTTTCCTGCAACTGAACCGGGATAAAATCCGGATAACGGGACCATTCCCGCTCCGCCAAACGGTGCAGCACTTCCGTTTTGACGGATTCCGGCATATCAAACGGGTTTTCATTCTGGTTGAGCTTGATGCGGGTCCGGTGCGGGGTCAGGGTGTAGGGTGCCAACTTTCGCACCTTCGGTTTGATCAGGTCTTGTATGGTTCGCATGGTGAATTGTCTAAAGGGCTGCGTCAGGACAGCTTTCCTCACAGCTCACAGTCTCTTTGGGAAACATGGATTGGGATTCGTATACTTTTGGCAGGCAGCCAGTTTAGGAAGGGGAGACTGAGGTTGCAAGCAACTGTCCCTGATTGGGCTTTTCCGTTACGGTGGGCGGGCTGCTTGTCCTCGGTGAATATTTCGGCTACTTTGCAGGTTTCCGGCATTTGGTTGGCATTTCCACAGCAGCCAATTGCCCATACTTGCAGGTTCATAATCATTTCTTCATGACATTTTTACCCATTGTGCTTGAAATCATCCTGGGCGGAATTGCGCTGGGAGGACTGGTTTATTACTGGCTGGCCATCATTGCATCCAAACGGTTGAAAAAGAAACATTTGGCACTGCCATCACACCCGGCGGCAGAGCCTCCCGTCAGTTTGTTGAAACCACTCAAAGGGGTCGAAACCGGGCTGGAAGCGTATTTAACCAGTTTTTTTGTGCAGCGGTATTCGACCTATGAAATTCTCTTTGCCGTTCATGACCCGCAGGACCCGGCGGTTGCGGTCGTCCAAAAACTGATGCGGCAGTATCCGCAGATTCCCACCAAGTTGATTGTCACCAACGAACCGCCCTATGCCAACGCCAAAGTGTATAGCCTGGAGCAAATGGCGGCGGCGGCGGCGCACGACGTGCTGGTGATTACCGATAGCGACACGTCGGTTTCCGCTGATTATCTCAGCGCCATCGCCGAGGTGTTTGCCGTCGAAACCGTGGGGGCCGCCACCAATCTGTATCGCGGGGTCGGAGCCGACGACATGTGGTCCCGCCTGGAAGCCCTGGGCATGAGCACTGAATTTATGGCCGGGGTGGCGGTGGCGCACATGCTGGGGGATATGGATTTCACGCTGGGACCTTCGATGGCGGTCCGCAAAACCTGCCTGGAACAAATTGGCGGATTTGCGGCTATGGCGGATTATCTGGCTGATGATTTCGTGCTGGGGCATTGGGCTGCTGAAAAAGGGTTTCAGGTCGCTCTCTCGCCTCATGTCATCAACCACCATGCCACCTCGTTGGGGTTTTCCCACAGTTTTCTCCACCGGTTGCGCTGGAATCGCAGCACCCGGTTTTCGCGCCCGCTGGGGTATCTCGGCCAGGGTTTTACCTACGGTTTTGCCTGGGCAGCCCTCTGGCTGGCGTGTTTCCCTTCGCCTCTGAGCGGCGGTTTTCTAGGGATTTCGCTGTTGACCCGGATTGTGTTGGCCCTGGTTTTGGGTGTTTCGCTGCTGGCTGACCGAACAGTGTGGCGCAACCTGTGGCTGCTTCCGCTCCAGGATTTGTTGAGCTTTGCGTCGTGGGTGGGTGGTTTTCTTGGCAAGGAAGTCATCTGGCGGAACCGCCGCTATCGCATTTTACCCGGCGGGCGCTTTGTCCCCGTTTCCCAATAAAAGTTTGGAGTTCCGCGTTTACGCGGCTGTTTGGAGTTCCGCGTTTACGCGGCAAAAAGAGAAGCAAAAAATATGGCTTTCTTTACTTTTTTCCATTTCTTTCAAGCAGGCCGCCTAAAGGCGGAACTCCAAACAGCCGCCTGAAGGCGGAACTCCAAACTCAAAACTCAAAATTCAATGTCCAACTTTCGTCGTTCTGAAATCCTGGTGCTGCTGGTCGCCGGGATTGTTTTTTTGGCATCCGTGGTCAGTCCGCCGGGACTGATGGACGACGTGGATGCCGTGCAGGCCCAGATTTCCCGAACCATGCTGGCGACGGGCGATTGGGTCACCCCGCACCTCAACGGAATCGCCTATTTTGAAAAACCTCCTTTTAAGTATTGGATGATTGCCACCTCTTTTTCCATTTTTGGGGTGAGCGACTGGGCAGCCCGGTTGCCGATTATGCTGGGGGTGATTGCGCTTTGTTGGATCACTTTTCGGTTTGGAGCCTGGGCTTTTTCGGAACGGGCCGGTTTGTTTGCGGGACTCGTACTGTCCACTTCCATCGGATTGTTTCTCTTCACCCGGATTCTGATTGCCGATTCACTGGTCACGTTGACAGTGGCACTCGCGTTGTGGGCGTTCCTGCGGGCACTGGAGGAACCTGAAAAAGGCTCGCGCCGCTGGATGGTCCTGGTTTCGGTCAGTGTGGGAATCGGTGTGCTGCTCAAAGGACTGATTGCCGCTGTGTTCCCCGCCGGAGTGATGTTTGTCTATCTGGTCGTAACCGGGGAACTGTTTCGCAGAGCAACCTGGAAGAAGCTGTATCCGGTGACCGGGCTGGCGGTTTTCCTGCTTGTGGCGGCTCCCTGGCATGTGGTGGCCACCCTGCGGAATCCGCCCTTTTTTGATTTTTCGATGACCAGCACGCCGGGGCATTATCGGGGCTTTTTCTGGTTTTTCTTTTTCAACGAACATCTGCTGCGCTTTCTGGGACGCCGCCACCCGCGTGATTACAACACGGTTCCCCGGCTTTGGTTCTGGCTGCTCCATCTGGTCTGGTTCTTTCCCTGGAGTGCTTTTTTCCCATCCTGGGCCAAACTTTCCTGGACCCGCACACCGGCCACACGGGCCGAGCGGGCGCGCCTCTTGGCCCTCTGCTGGATTGGTTTCGTGATGTTCTTTTTCACGTTTTCCACCACGCAGGAATATTACTCCATGCCCATGTACCCGGCGGTGGCACTTCTGCTGGGTTGCGGAATGGCTGCCGACACCAAACTGAACCGGGTTGCCACCGGGTTGATTGCCGGGGTTGCCGGACTGGCGGCCCTTGCCATTGGGATTATCCTTTTTCAAGTCAAAGACATTGCGGCGGTTGGGGACATTAGCTCCGCGCTCCGCAAAAGCTCGGATGTCTATAATGTCTACACGCTGTCCCTGGGTCACATGGGCGACCTGACGCTGGCTTCCTTTGCCTACCTGAGGTTTCCCCTGGTGTTGGCTGGAATTGCCTTTGTGGTTGGGTTTGCGGGTGCGGTGCGCCGCTGGAAGTCATTTGACATGCAGGCAGTTACGGCTGCCGCCATGATGGTGCTCCTGTTTTTGGCAGCCCGTTCCGCAATGGTGACGTTCGAGCCTTACCTCGGCTCCCGCCTGCTGGCCGAGTCGCTCCGGCAGGCACCGCCCGGAACCGTGATTGTGGACAACCAGTTTTATACCTTTTCCTCCGTGTTTTTTTACGCCGACGTGAAACAGGCGCTCCTCCTCAACGGACGGATTAACAACCTTGAGTACGGGTCCTATGCTCCGGGGGCTCCGAATGTATTTATTGATGACAACCGGTTCGAAGAAATTTGGAAAAGCCCGCAACGTTCCTATCTGCTGATTGAAGACAGTGCGCTCAAGCGGCTGGAAACCCGTCTTGGCCGAAGTGCGTTTCATCCGGTACGGGAAAGCGGGGGAAAATGGCTTTTCTGCAACCAGTCCTGATTTCCTTTGCAAACGGATGAAATCCGAACACAAATTTGACCTTCTGCGTTTCTCTGGCTAGAATCCTAAAACTCTCGCCAAAAGGCCCCCTTCCAGAAAGTTCTCACAGCTAGGAGCACGAAATCTCATGGCGCACGAAAACGGACGTACCACCCGCAGCTCAAACCGAGGGAAAATTGCGATTTTCATCGACGGCAATAACTTGTTTCATGCGGCCCGGTCCGTTGGGGTTGAAATTGATTATGCCAAGCTTCTTGATGTCTTGCGGAGCGAAGACCAGTTGCTCCGGGCATTTTTTTACACAGGGGTGGACCAGCAGGCGGAACGGCAACAGGGTTTTTTATTGTGGATGCGGCGGAATGGATACCGGGTTGTGGAAAAAGAGTTGAAGCTTTTTGCCGACGGCACAAAGAAGGCCAATCTGGATGTGGAAATTGCGGTGGATATGCTTTCGCTGGCCGATAAATATGACACGGCGATTCTGGTCAGCGGGGATGAGGATTTTGCCTATGCGGTGAATGCGGTGGCCTATAAAGGTGCCCGGGTGGAAATTGCCGGATTCCGCAGCAACACCTCACCGCGCCTGATTGATGTCGCCGACCGGTTTATTGAACTGGATGCACTGGTGGCCGAAATCTCCAAGGGCGACCGGTTTTCCACCGGCAACCTGCATCGTCGCTCGGGTGCGGATTGGCCTCCGATTGAGCGGCCATATACCAGCAGCGGCACTCACACCGGACCACTCCGGAGCGGCGACTGGAATGGCACTGGTTCCACTTCGTCTCTGACTTCCCCCCGCCCGGAATGGCATGGGGACCGCAGTCCGCTTGAAATGAATCCCGAAATCCTTCCGGAAGAACATTCAACCCCGCCCGAAATTCACCCGGCATCACGGGCCATCACCGCCTCTCCCAACGATCCGGACCCAGGGCCGGTCATCCTGAGCACTGACAGCAAATAAAACGATTCGTGCTGTCCCACAAGCCTGCTTCGGGCAGCCAGCAGCTATGGAATATGCGATCCAATTTTCCTGTCCGGTCCGCCGAACCGTGAATGAGAAGCGACTGCGTGAACTGGGCCGGTTGGGGCATCTCACGTCCCGTCTGATTTTTGCCAGCATTGAAAGCCAATCCGGACCTTCGCCCAATGCCCTGCGGTTTCTCGAAAAATACGCTGAACCCCTGGCGGAAATCGAGCGCATTGCCCCGGTTTGCCGGGCCTGTCCGGCCTGCCTGCCGACCCAAGACCATGACCATATCCGCGAATCGGTCGGCTGCCTGGGCCGCCTCAATTATCCTATTGATGCCCATTTCGAGCATTTTCTGGCCAACCGCACCCAATTGCTGTTAGACGTGCTGCCAACCGAAGAATGGCCTCGCCTCCTGCATGTCCTGCTTGACCCGGACAACCCTTTTGACGGTGAGCGCAGCAAGTTGCTGCGGCGAATGGTGACCTCCAATGGGCAGCGTTACTTCGAACGCAGCCTGCCGCTGACACTCAAAGGCCCGCACCACCACCTCACCACCGACCATCTGTTTGATGTCATTCAAGGGTTTCAAGTGGAAGCAACCGAGCCCGAATATGAACGTGAACTGCCGCCGGCTGCGCTTTCGGATTACAACGAGTTTTTCACCTTTGTCCTGCGCCATGACCTGCTTCCGACCGAGCGTTTTCGAATGCAGCGCCGCAGCCGGAGCTTTAACGAGTTTGTCCGGCTGGGAGCGGCAATTGCCAAGGCGGAGGAATTGCATGCCCGCATCCTGATGGAGTAACTGAAATCGGACTGCGAGTTGAGGGCTTCCCTTCCGGCCATCCCGCCAAGTCATAAAACCGGTTTGGATGCCAGTTTTGGAAACATTGCCTGTTATCAGCAAAATGTTGACAGTATTTTCAGAACCTATCACCTTACTTCTTTACCACAACAGTAATTCAATTACTTACAGCCAGATAAAATCATACTTCCAAGCAACACAGTTACACTCTCTAAAATACTGTTGACAGTATTTTTATTTTCTTTTATAGTTCCGCTATGCCAACCGACCAAGCATTACTTGCCAGCAAATACCATGGAACGGCTGAACTCGCCGATGCCGCAGCCCGCTATCTTTCAACCATAGCCCCGGTGCAACAGCGCGGCACGGTGACGGATACACCGGATGAACGGACGATTCGGTACTACATCAGCGAGGAATTGATTTCCGAACCGGAGCGTAAACAGGGAACCGCTTCGGTTTTTGGCTATCGGCATCTGTTGGAACTCCTGGTCATCAAGCGGTTGCAGGCATTGAATTACCGGATTCGGGCCATCCGGGAAGTCATGGCCGGAAAAACCACGGCTCAACTGGAAGCCATTTTGGATGAACCCGAAGCAGCCCATCCCATGCCCAGTGACCCGACTCCGGTCGGTTTTCTGGAAGGCATCCTGGCCCAGGAAAAAGATAAAATCTCCGGCTGGCAAAGCCCCTCGCAGGCCCTGCATTCAGGTGTCCTGACCCAGTTTCAGCCAACCACCTGGCAGCGGGTGGAGGTTGAACCGGGACTGGAAATTCATGTCCGGGACTGGACCCCGCCAACGGAACATCAGGTCCGCCAGCGGCTGGCCAAAAAGCTTCTGGAAGCAGCAGTTGAAGCCGCCCGACACAACGAGAAAGAGAGGTGACCGGTGACTGAACCGCTTTCGCTCCAGATTGCGCTGGCACCGGTTCCTGAATCGGACGACCTGACTTATGTGTTGGTGCGGATTGCGCCGCAGGCTTCATATACTTCCGGGCGACGGCCACCGCTCAATTTTGGTATTGCCTTTGACCGGTCCAGCAGCATGGCCGGAAAAAAATTGCAGCATGCCAAGGATGCGGCCTGCGCCGTGGTGGATTTGCTTTCTGCGCAGGACACCTTCAGTCTGGTCGCATTTGATACCGACACGGAGGTGGTGATTGCCGCCACTCCGGTGACTGACCCCGAAGCCCTCAAGCAGGTTATTTCCGGCTTGCGGACCGGTGACATGACAGCCCTTCATGCCGGCTGGGCCAGCACGGGGATTGAAGTTGGAAGACGAATCGGAGCCGGAACCGTCAATCGGATTGTGCTGCTGACGGATGGCATTGCCAACGTGGGTGAACAACGCCCGGAAATTCTGATTGCCCGCACGCGGGAACTGGCCAAACGAGGCATCACCACCTCAACCATCGGGTTGGGGCAGGATTTTAACGAAGACCTGTTAATTGCCATGGCTGAAGCCGGGGGAGGAAACGCCGCCCACATTGCTCTGCCGAGCGACCTGGAAGCCGCCCTGATTGCCGAGGTCAAAGACGCCTGGTCGCTGGTTGGTCATGCCCCGACACTGAAATTGAAAGCAGGCAAAGGGTTGCAACTGGTCCAGGTTCTGAATCATTTTCCCGCAGAGACTGCCGAAGGGTTTCAGTTGAGCGACTTGCGGGCTGGAATTCCGATTAATGTCATGGCTGTGGTTGCGGCGACTGAGCCAGCCGGGGAACTGGAAATCATGCTGGAATGGACATCAACCAACGATGCTGAACGGAAATCGCTGACCGCCATCTGTCTTCCGGCTGAACCAATGACGCCGGACGCCCAGGCGATGGTACATAAAATGGCCTGTCTCCTGACGATTGCCGACCTGAAACGGCAGGCGGTGCAGTGTCTGGATGCAGGACGGCAAAACGAAGCTCGCGGACTCATCATTCGCGGGTTGGCTCTGGCAGTTGAGACGATTGCCCGGATTGGAGAGGACCATCTCTTACGGGCCGAAATGAAAGCCCTCGACAGTCTGGAAGCGGAACTGATTCGGGCCAGCGATGTGCAGGCCACCCGAAAACAATTGACCTATCAGATTTTTGCAACGAATACACAACAATTTCCGCGCAATTTAATACGGCTTTAAGAAGCGCTGACAAGGAGTTTTTATGAAACCAGGAGCGATTCCGCCCACCACTCTTCAGCTCGAAATTGTGACCGCCACCGATGTGGGCCGCAAACGACTGGGCAACGAAGATAATTTTCTGGTGGCCAAACTGGGAACGGGTGAAAAATGGACCGGCGGAGGGATGCGCCATGCAGCCACCACCTATGTTGCCACCGGTGCGGACGGCATTTTGTGCGCGGTGGCCGACGGCATGGGAGGGGCACTGGCTGGCGAGGTTGCCAGCCAACTGGCAGTCAACTGGATTTGCGACCTCATGCAGCAAACGGTTCAGTCACCGCAGGCACATGCCCTCCCCCTCCATGAATGGCTCCGCCTGGTGGTCGAACAGGTCAATCTGGGAATTCATATCGAATCGCAAAAACCCGAATACAGCGGCATGGGGACGACCTTGACGGCAGTGGGAGTGGTTGACCAACGGCTGTATGTCGCGCAAATCGGGGATTCACGGGCCCATTTGTATCGGAACCAACAGATTTACCAATTGACCAAAGACCAGTCGCTGGTCCAACAACTGGTGGATATGGGCGTGGCCACTGAGGAAGAAGCGGAACATCACCCGTTTGGCAACGTGGTATTGCAGGCACTCGGAGCCAGTTCCTGGGTCAATGTGGCGATTCACAATCTCGAACTCTGTGATGGAGATGTCATTATGTTGTGCAGCGACGGACTGTCAGGCAAAGTCCGCCGTCCCCGGATGCGTGAGATTCTGGAAACTGCCGGAAACGACCTGGAACGGGCGGCGACAGCTTTAATCGAGGCCGCCAATGCAGCCGGAGGCGAAGACAACATCACCGTTCTCCTGCTGCGTGTAACAGGGGTTGACATCAAACCGGCACGTCCGGAAATTCATGTCCCATTGACTGAGATTGCCCGCCATCCGGAATTGCCCCAGGTCACGGAATTGGCATCGTTATAAAATCCGGGAAATCTTTAACAGGAAGCGACACACTGCAAAATCAAAATTGTGAAGCAGGGAAAAGGGTTGATTCGGTGACCTCAGCCGGAATCAGCCCACTGAATCCAACCTGCGTCATCCGCCCCGAAGCGTAAATTGACACGCTGAAAATCGCTAGGGTAATATCGCGCCCTTGTCACAGCGGGACTGTGCCTCAAACGTGTATGATCTTCGATCAATCCTGCTTTTCTGATCGGTTCGACCTGACGCGCTTCGCCGTACATCATCCGACTTTTTCGTGACGCCATCCCTCACTCCTGAAAGTGGAGCCAGAATTTATATGCCTTTAGGAATTACCGAAGCCATTACCGAACTGATTGGAAACACCCCCCTCCTGCATTTGAAGAAAATCGTCCCCCCAGGTGCCGCCGATGTCTATGGGAAACTTGAATACCTCAGCCCAGGCGGAAGCATCAAAGACCGGGCCGCATTAGGCTTGATTATCGATGCCGAAGAACGTGGCCGGCTCAAACCTGGCGGAACCATCATTGAACCCACCGCCGGCAATACCGGAGTCGGTCTGGCTTTGATTGGCCGGGCACGGGGCTATCGGATTGTGCTGTGTGTGCCACAGGGCTATAGCGTCGAGAAAATGCGGGTGACCGAAGCCCTCGGAGGTGAAATCGTCTACACCCCCAACGAACTGGGCATGCAGGGTGCAATTGACCGGGCACACGAACTGGCCAAAACCATTCCTGACTCATTTGTTCCGCAACAATTTCAAAATCCGGCCAATCCGAACTTTCATTACGCCACCACCGGACGGGAAATCTATGAACAGATGGAAGGCAAAGTTGATGCGGTGGTGATTGGCTGCGGTTCGGCCGGAACCTTTACCGGTGTTTCCCGTTACATCCGGGAACGTAATCCGAACGCCATTTGCATCGCAGTCGAAACCCAGGGTTCCGTGCTGGGTGGCGGAAAACTCGGCCCCCACAAAGTCGAAGGCATTGGAACCAGCTTTATTCCGGCCAACTTTGATCAGGAAATCTGTCATAAAATCGTGGCAGTGGATGATGAAAAAGCCTTTTGGATGGTCCGTCAACTGGCCGCTCAGGAGGGTGTTTTAGCCGGTGGCTCATCGGGAGCCAACGCCTATGCTGCGGTTGAGCTAGCCAAGCAACTGGGTGAAGGCAAGCGGGTCGTCACGATTTTCCCTGACGGGGCGGAACGCTATATGAGTAAAGGCATTTTTGATCAGGGAAACCTCTAACCAAAGGAAGGACTGAGGACTGAGGACTGAGGACTGAGCTACAAACTTATGCGACTCAAACAGAGTTGCCCCCTCCTAATTTGAAGGGCTTCGGATTCTTTCGACCATAAACTCAGTCCTCAGTCCTCAGTCCTCAGTCCTAAAAAATTATGGGCTTTGCCACCGATACCATTCATGCCGGCCAGCAACCGGACCCCACCACCGGAGCCGTCACGGTTCCCATTTATCAAACTTCAACCTATGTGCAGGAGGGGCTGGGGAAACACAAGGGCTTTGAATATGCCCGCACCCACAATCCGACCCGCGCCGCACTCGAAAACAATGTTGCCGCCCTGGAAAAAGGAGTGGGTGGCTGCGCCTTTGCATCCGGCATGGCGGCCATCCACGCAACTGTCACCACCCTGCTCAAAGCTGGTGACCATGTGGTGGTTTCCGACAATACCTATGGCGGGACCTTTCGCCTGTTTGACAAAATCCTGAAAAATTTCGGATTGGAATTCAGCTATGTGGATGCCAGCGACACCAGTGTGGTCGCTGCTGCAATTCAGCCCAACACCCGCATGGTTTTTCTGGAAACACCCACCAATCCGGTGATGCGGTTGTGTGATATTCAGGCCATTGCCGCCCTGGCCCGGCCCAAAGGAATCCATGTGGTGGTGGACAATACGTTTATGTCCCCCTACCTGCAACGCCCCATCGAATTGGGTGCCGATATTGTGGTGCATTCCACCACCAAATATCTCAACGGACATAGCGACAGTGTTGGAGGCGTGGTGGTGGTCACCGACCCGGACGTTCATGCCCGGTTGCTCTACGTCCAGAATGCGGCTGGGGCCATCCTCTCACCGTTTGATTCCTGGCTGACCCTGCGCGGTATCAAGACTCTGGCAGTCCGCATGAAACAGCACGACGAAAATGGCCGTGCCATCGCCAAGTATCTGGACGAGCATCCGAAGATTTCCACCCTGTACTATCCGGGGTTGCCCACTCATCCCCAATTTGAACTGGCAAACCGGCAAATGACCGGGTTTGGAGCCATGATTGCCTTCGATGTCGGCTCTGCCGCTCAGGCCCGGATTGTGCTGGAAGGGGTCAAGGTGTTTGCTTTGGCCGAATCACTGGGCGGGGTTGAAAGCCTGATTTGTCATCCGGCTTCAATGACTCATGCCAGTGTCCCCGAAAGTGAGCGGGAACGACTTGGCATTACGGAGGGGCTGGTCCGTCTTTCAGTTGGAATCGAAGACCTGGAAGACCTGCTGGCCGACCTCGACCATGTTTTGGAAAAACTGTAAAACAACGGCCAGGGTTCGGGGTTTCGGGGTTCGGGGTTTTCGAATATCAGGAGATGTGAAGCTCTGGATGGGACTTTCATTGCCAATTGTCCATTGTCAATTATCCATTCAAAAGACCCTGGACCCTG
>JAIBAN010000062.1 GCA_019695185.1 Blastocatellia bacterium
ATAAAGGCAAAAATGCTCCTTCCGTTCTTTTTCCCTTGGAAAAGGCCGCCTGAAGGCGGAACTCACAACCGCCGCCTGAAGGCGGAACTCACAACCGCCGCCTGAAGGCGGAACTCAAAACGGAATTCAAAACGAGGGCGGTTATAACACAGCCTTTCCGCTCTTGTCCTGGATTTTGCCCGCCTGCAACCAGACATGCCGGTTGCCAACCCCAGACTCCTGTGATAGCCTCCGCCGTCTTTTTCGAAGTGGGCGGTTTTCACTATCCTGACCGTCCGGAATGCAGCCACATACGAATGAGCTGAACCCACAAACCGAAACCAATTTTGTGGAGCGGTATCGGTTTGGTTTCACTTATTCGGTCAAATTTTAGCAAAGGGGGATTCATGTTTGGTTTTTTGAAGTCTCGCATGACGCCGCGACCCACCCAAAAAGCTTCCCGAACGCCTCGTGACCAACGCTTTTATACTTTATTTCTGGCACCGGGGGCGACTTCAAAAATTCGTCAGGTTCACATCCCGTTCTCCGTTATTTACACTGTGTGCAGCTTTGCCGTGATTGGAGTTCTGACCACGGCCATCGGTATTGGCTGGCTGGTGCAAAAAGCCATGGCGCTTTCGGAAATGTCGTTCGTGCGTACCCAAAACCGGGAACTCAAACACGAAAACCACGAACTCAAACTGCGCTACGATGACCTCAACCAGCGGGTCACCGCCATTCAGGACATCTCGAAAGAACTCGCAGCCCAGGCCAAACTCCCCCAGGCCGCCGAACCTCCGATTGCCCGCAATGCGGCTGGAGGACCGGAAATTGCCAATCAAATTGAAAACAATGCCCAGGCACTTGAACGTGAACTGCGCCAGTTGAGGGACATCTATAACGGGGACGCCCTCAAGCTGGCCAACACTCCCAACGGCTTGCCTGTGCGGGGCTATCTGACGGACGGCTTTGGTTCGCGGAACAATCCGTTTAGCGGAGAAGGCAGCGAATTCCATTCGGGACAGGATATTTCCGTGCCGCATGGAACTCCGGTGGCGGCTACAGCGAACGGCCTTGTGCTGTACGCAGCACCACGTGCCGGATACGGCAACGTGGTGGTGATTGACCATGGCAACGGTGTGACAACCCGCTACGGTCACCTTTCGGCATTTGATGTCGAGGCCGGACAACGCATCCGGCGCGGCGACATCATTGGACGTGCCGGCAACACCGGTCGCTCGACCGGCACCCACGTCCATTACGAAGTCCGGGAATACGATGTCCCCACCGACCCGTTGCGTTTCGTACCGGGTATGGTGGCGCGGAATCGGTAGAATTGAGAATTGAGAATTGAGAATTGAGAATTACCAACGTTTTTGGGATATGTTTTCCTCAATCAGAGGTTGTTAGGCTCTCAGACCAAAATAAAGCCACCCCTTTCTCAATTCTCAATTCTCAATTCTCAATTCTCAATTCTCAATTCTCAGCCTTGACCTTCCAGCCATTTCCAAAGAAACTGCTATAGGTGAAGATGCCAGACGTTTTCACCTCTGCAGGATTTCATCCCCTCATTTTCGGTGGCCGCTCCGAAATCCATCACTCAGATTTAGGAAACACCTATGCGTTCAACCTTGCGAAAATATTCAACCCGTTTGATTTGGCTTCAGCTTTTGGCATTGGCTGGGTATGTCTTTTTGCCGTTGGGCCAAAATGTAACAACCCATGCCGCCCATACCATTCAGGAACCGGCCCCGGTTTCGGTTCCGCCGTTGACCTTGCGGCGTGACGTCAATACCTATTCCAACACCACTGCAATTACCATTCCGGATGAAGGACCGGCTTCGCTCTATCCGTCAGTCATTACCGTACCACCAATTCCCGGAACGGTGACGAAAGTCACTTGCACCATCAACAATCTGACACACGATTACATTGAAGATGTAGACATTCTATTGGTGGGTCCCCAAGGACAGAAAATTCAACTGATGGGGGACATTGGTGGCGGAGTCTCTGGAGCCGTAGGATTGAACAGTTTTGTTTGTACTTTTGATGATACAGGAACACCTTTGCCGATCACGGCAGTCCCCATTCCTGATGGAACTTATCGCCCAACTAACCAGAACCCCGATCCATTTGGAGATGATATATTTCAAGCCCCTGCTCCAGCCGGACCTTATGCAACGGCGCTTTCTGTTTTCAATAATGTAGATCCAACCGGAGATTGGAAACTTTTCGTTCGGGATGATGCAGCGGGACAAGGCGGCACCATCGCTTTTGGCTGGTCATTGACCATTACCACCGAAATCATCAGCCCCACGGTTACTCAGTTTTATCCAGTTGCTGCGACGACGGGGAAAACAATTCGGGTCTTTGGAACCAATTTCGTGCCGGGCAGCACGCAGGTGCTCTTTGGCGGAACCCGCCAGATTGCCGGAACGGTGACCAATGTGACGCCCACCACGATTGATGTGACGGTTCCGGCTTCATCCAGCGGTGCTGGAAACATCAACGGGTACCTGACTGTGCGGGTTGCCGGAACACCGGATGCAACCACACAGTTCCTCCAGCAAAATGCTCCCGACCCAAGTAATTCGAATGCGGTCTTTCCGGAATTTGTCCTCTGGGGTGATGCCACCGGGGACGGCACATTCCAGGCCAACGACGTAGCTCTCTCCCGCGCCTACCTGCAATTTCAGGCCACGCCGTCCGCCCGCCAGATGCTGGCCGTGGATGTAGTGCCCGCAAATGCCAACACCAGTCGCGGCAACGGTCAATTGACCACCACCGACTTTTCCTTCCTGCGGGCGGTGTCGTTCGGGCAGGCTTCGTTTTAATTGAGAAGCTCGAATCGTTTGGTTTTCTGGCCGCGTCAGCGGACATTGAATGTAGCCGTGGGTTTTAACCCACGGAGGCTCGACCCACGGAGGCTCGACCCACGGAGAGTTCAAATCCACGGAATTTGGCTCCGTGGATTAAAATCCACGGCTACATTCAACCGCCGCTGACGCGGCGGATTTTCATTTCAACAATTATCCAAATCATTGAAAATAAATACTTTCTGCTAAAACCCGGCAATTCAAAAAAAAAAAAAAAACTATTGACAAACCCGCTGGTTTCCTCTTAAAACCCCAGCCGTTGGAAGTCCTTGTTGGTTCTGTGATACCGAAAAAACCTGCGCTTGCCACGCATTATAACCAATAAACGTCAGTCGGTTCGGTCACGGAATTTTCCCTCCTCTAATCCCTAAACATGACTTCCCCTTTGGACAGTAAATCAGTTGGACGGTTTTTTGTTGACGGCACCTGCCGTATGCCTGTGCGCCGGAACTGATTTTTTATCCCTATAACTTTTTACATTGTTTGGTTTGCCTGTGTTTCCAGGTATTGGCGGAGCTTTGCCTGCTTCTATCCGGAACTGTGGTTGAACCCTTGGTATTGCTCTGGCTTGGGGAACTTTTGGGTATGTTTCAGTCAAAATTTGTGTTGCTCTTTTCCAATCGGTTGTTTGTCTCAATTACACTCTGTTTTCTGCTCTGCCTTGGGGTGTTTTCCTTTTCCTCCCGATTTTTACCGCTTCAGCAAGCTGCCGGAACTGTTCGCGTTGCAGCCCAAACTCCAACTGCGACGATTCAATTTGCCAGGGCCAGTTATGCTGTGCGTGAAGGTGAATCCAACGCCGGTGTGACGCTTTCCGTCGTCCGCTTGGGAAGCACGGTCGGAGCCGTCAGTGTTGCCTATACCACCGCCGATGGCTCGGCGATTGGTGGCAATGATTTTTCACCCGTGGTCGGCACGCTTGATTTTGCTCCGGGTGAATCCGTCAAATCCATTGTCGTACCGGTTTTTAACGATGCAGTGAACGAATCCACCGAAAATTTCGGGGTTGTGTTAAATCAACCATTGGGAGCCAATCTCGGTACCCCAAGCACTGCCATTGTCTCCATTGCCAACAGCACCGCCCAGCCAACGGTTGGGCAAATTCAGTTCTCAACCCAAACGATTTCAGCCAGTGAAGCAGTCGGCAGCGTGACGGTCGGAGTTGCCCGTGTCAACGGAGCCAGCGGCACCCTGTCTGTTACCTACTCAATGGTGGACAACACGGCAATTTCTCCAGGGGATTACACTTCGGCAACCGGAACCTTGTCCTGGGGAAGCGGAGACACCAGCGTCAAAATCATCACCATTCCGATTGTGCGTGATTTACTGGTTGAAGGTCCGGAAGACTTCGGCATAGCCCTTTCGAATGGAATTGCCGCCACTGTGACCATTGCCGACGACGGCGGCACACCACAGCCAGGAAAATTTAAGTTTGAGTTTTCGAACCACCGGGTTATCGAAGGAGGGGGAGCGCCAACTGTATACCTTAATGTACTCCGAATTGATGGTAGCAACGGCACTGTTGATGTTGCTTATACAACAACGCAAGGAACCGCAACCGATGACTTTATTGCGACTTCTGGAACCTTAACCTTTGCGGATGGCGAACTCAGCAAGACAATTTCGGTTTTTACTCTGAACGACAAAAACTGGGAAGGTGAAGAATATTTTACAGTCAACTTGACAAGCGCAACCAATGGCGGAACACTTATTTCCCCATCGGTTGCAACAGTTACCATCATTGACCTTGACCCAATCCCAACCCCCACCATCCAGTTTAGTCAATCCTCCCACACTATTCGAGAGAGTGAATCGGACAAAGTGACGTTGGCCGTGACCCGTTCGGGGAATGTTTCTTCAACCCTTTCGGTCAATTATGCGACTGCGAACGGCACGGCAGTTGCACCCGACGATTACACTGCAACGTCAGGAACCCTGACGTTCTTGCCGGGAGAAAGCACCAAAACCATTTCAGTTTTCATTTTGACGGATGCGCCGGTTGAGGCGGATGAAACTTTTTCAGTTGTGTTAAGCAATCCGGTCAATGCCACGTTGGGAACAGCCAGCACGGCGACGGTGACCATCCGCGATGCCAGCGCGCCCACTGCAACCGGAACCCCTCAATTCAGCCTTTCGCCCTATTTTGCCAACGAGGGCGACGGCGGCGTGCAAATTACCGTGACCCGGACGGGCGGAGCAGCGGGACCACTCAATTTGAGCTACGCGACCAGTGACGGAACGGCCACGGCTGGCGCGGACTACACGGCGGCCTCCGGCACGATTGCCTTTGGAAATGGCGACACGTTCCCCAAAACCTTCACCGTACGGGTGACACCCGACACTCTGAACGAAGGGCACGAAACATTTCACATCAGCTTGAGCAATGCGGCGAACGGAGCCGCTCTTGCAGGTACCACCGTCTACATTGTGGACAACGCTACCACGTCACAAGCCGGGTTCCTGCAATTTGAACAGGGAGAATATCCGGTCACGGAAACTGCCGGCGGCACCACTCGGCGGGTGAACGTCGTCCGCGTCGGCGGCAGCGCCGGAACCGTGACGGTCAACTATGCAACGGTGAATGACACAGCGCTGGCTGGTTCGGACTACACGGCACAGAGCGGCACCCTGACCTTTGCCGCCGGGGTCACGGTTCAATCAATTGACATTCCGATTTTGGATGACACGACCTACGAAGACCCCGAACGGTTCTTTGTCCGCCTCAATACACCGGGTGGAGGCGCGCAACTGGGGAACGTTGAAACCAGCATTGTCATCACCGACAACGAACCCGAACCGCCGGGCGAGTTTTACCTGGATTACAACGGCACTGCGATTCCGGTCACCGAAGGCCAGCCAAACGCCAAAGTCACCGTCAAACGCCGCAACGGACGAGCCGGAACCGTGGCCGTGACCTACAGCACGACGGATGTGACCGCCACCAGCGGCGCGGATTACACCGGCACTGCCGGAACCGTCCTGAATTTCCTGAACGGCGAAGCCAGCAAAGACATCCTGATTCCGATTACCGACGATACTGCGCCCGAATCGTTTGAAACCTTCCGGGTCAACCTGCTTTCCGTCTCCGCCGGAGTGCTGGGCGCGCCCAGTCAGGCGATTGTGCAAATTAACGATAATGATTCGGTTGCACCCGTGATTTCGAGTATTGATTATGACACCGGATTGCGTGGAACCGTGTCAACCATCATCATCACCGGAAGTAATTTGGGGACTACCCCAAACGTACAAGTTAGCGGGGTCGGGGTCTCGGCCACTGTCACCAATTCAACATCAACTCAAATTCAGGCGACCATTGAAGTCACCCCGGCTGCAACACTTGGTGATCAAATATTGACGGTGACCAGCGGAGGACTGGCCAGCAACTCCCTGACTTTCAAAATCAATGACTTGGATTTGAACCAAATCTCCGCTCTGGTTCCCGATGCCTTGGTAACTTGTCCGAAAAATAAAGTCAGAACCATTGAAGCAGGTGAAAGCACCTGTTTTCCTTTTGTATTTGATCTCGCGGTCTTTGACGCCTTTGGAACTCGCTATTGCTACGGAGCCGATTTGGTTACCCCGAGTTACCAGAGTATGCCTACGATTTTAGCGGTCCCAACTTTTAGCAGCAATGCGGTCAATTCGTGTGTGAAGTCCCAACTGACCTTGCAAACCTTTCCCGAGACTACTCCGGGAACCTACGTGATCCGGATTTCAGGCATTTCAAATCGGTTTATTGATTACTTCACTCGTCAGCCGATACGCTATAATCCCTTGGACTATACGTTGATTGTAACAGCACCTCCTCCAACCATTGACTTAGGTGTTTTCAAAGTCAGTCATAATGTAAAGGGAGCTGAATTACCAAACAGCGAGCAAAATACGGTTGGCGCATTTGTTCCAGTCAACAATGACGACGACGACTATGATTCGGAGAATAAGCCTGACAAAGACCAAACCGGCGAAATAGTTGGTGAAAATGACCTTTTGCCGATCATTTTGCATAAGATTCAGCCAACTTCACGAGGCGGCAACTACACATTGAATATCCCGAATGGAATTCGGGTCTGGAATGCAGCGAACCGAACCGGGGAAATCACAGCCACAACACCGATTCCTGCGACAAGCAATAAAGAATTATATATAGAGGGTACAGCGCAAGGCATTGTGACACTCTCCGTCAATTGGAAAGAGGGCAGTACGACCATCAACAATGCCGACTCAATTAAAATCACAGTGTTTGCATGGTTGGGGCCGTTGAATGTGCCAGGGTACGCGATTTACCGTTACACTGCCCAAGGAGCTTTGGCCACCAGCAAATGGATTGCCCCTTCCCAGGGAAGCATCAACCAAGGTGATGGTTCTTCCGATGTTCAAGTTTTATGGGGTGAAGGCGGAGTCGTTGGAAAAGCAGTCTACCAAGCAAATTCAAACTTTATTTGGGACTTGGAGGTAAACGTAGTCAAAATACAACTTGCCATAACCTCCCCGATTACATATCACCGGCCTCCGATTCAGGTCCGTCAGGGCTTTATGGGGCCTTGGACTCCCGAGTTACGATCACGCCAGCTTACTGATGCAGCAGTGGAAGGTAAGATAACGGTTGAGAGTATTACTGGCCCGGTTGTAAGCAATCAAGTAAGGGGCGTAAAGTTTATGGAGATAGGGTTCGTTCAAGATGCGGCCATCCGACAGCAGCATGGTGACTTTAACAGTGTGTTTAGCAATCCACCTGTGAGAAAAAGACAAAAATCTCAATTTGATGGGAATGAGGTACAATTTGTTGATTCAAATGTTATGGATCCTCTTGGCCTTCCTCCTAGTCGAATTCCTTGGTACAACAGTAATGATGAAAGGTATTTTTTTGCACCTGGAGTGGATCCGCCTGTTTTAACGCCTATCCCCCCAAAAACACTGACATTTCAAGATACCCCAGCAGCGAAGGCTAGTCAGGATATGGCTATAATGGTGGACGGACAATCAATCAGAGTGAGCAAGTTTGTTTTAGTTTTTAGTTTCAACTCGTATTTTGCCGTTCATACCACTCAAAGTCAGAATGAGGCAGACCAAGTCTTTACTAATAGGGCCTTTACCTCTCCAACGGGGCAGGCTGCTCCACGTAACGGAGGTTGGTACTATGACGCAACAGGTAATGTGGATATTTCCGGACAATGGACCCCTCTTTCAGATGAAATAGGTACTGCTGGCTCAAATTTCACAGAGGTTAAAACTGGAGCAAGAGTGCCGATTACAACTGGCACGGCTGCTCAGGTATTTTTTCAAACAGCAGTGTGGGAAATCGTCAACCAGTAAAGAAGATTGTTTGAGGTGGCAAATGGAAAAGAAATTTTTGTTAGGCATGCTTTTTTTGATAGTCAATGGTTGGATTGAAGGCATTTTGGCTGGCTATGGAACTGCACAGCCTATACCGGATTCAAAGAGCTTGGTTCAGTCCGTTTCAGAAGACACGTCCGTTATTAAGGAAAAATCCATCTTGGCCTTATGCAAGGTGATTGAGACACAGCCGGATGACCGTCCGGTGGGAATGGAATTTATCAGTACGATGGAAGTCCTTCATGTTTTTCATGGGCCGGATTCATTTACAGGCCGCACGTTTCAGGTGGCTTACTATGAAAAGAACATGAATTTTGGAAGAGCTTATCAAATAATTAATCCGAAATTGGAATCCGGGGAAATAACAGTGTGGGCGCTTCTCAGGGTTGGCAATCAATTGACTGTTTTCCCACATTCGAATTATGGGGTGCCATTTCCATCGCGTTCAAATCAGGACTTTCTATATCCGCAGGTCCTTGATCTGGCCAAAGCGGTTGAGTCTGTTTCCCGGTCGCCGAAAGAAAAAGCCGTTCAGTTGCTCAAAGAGTTGGCCGTCAGTCAGTCGCCTGAAATTTCCACCTGGGCGGTTAAAACGCTCGGCGCTATGGATGATTCCGAAGGGGTGGATTTTCTGAAATCCCTGGCTGTTTCAGGTCGGTCAACCATCCGAGGCCAAACCGCCTTAGACCGAATCCTCACTGAGAAGCTGGGTGTGACGTGGCAAAATTCACGAGCCAGATTGGAGTTGGAGGAAAGCTGGGTAAAAGCTCCTTTAACCGATTCGGAAGCCACCTATGTAATTGACTGTCTGGACGTGTTGTCGCAATGGAACACAGTCGAAAGCAAATTGCTTTTGAACCTGATGAAAAAGCTGCTTGCCAATCCGCAAGTTTCAATTGACATGAAAGTATCCAGCTACAAATTGCCTTACTTCCCACTTCTACGTGGATACATGTCATCCAATGACGCCTGCGAATTTTTTATGGGTCAGCTTCAAAACGAGGAACCGAAACTGGCTGTTGGGGCCGCCAAATGTTTGACAAGACTGCCGCTGACCGAACCACAACGCGAACGCCTCAAACCACTCAGCCTAAAACCCAGGCATGAAGAAGTCACCCGGATAATTCAGGAAATTCTGCAAAGGCAGCAGCAACCATAAGGCTGCCAGTCAAACAGAAACCCTTTCATTACTTACCTCCGTTCAAGCCCCGCCGTTTGACCGCAAACCTCAAACGGCGGGGCTTTTTTGCGTGGTTTGACACCCTCTCGGGAGCCGCCTATCCTTTGGCAAGCTGTATTTTCTGAACGGAGCCGTTTTATGAATCACGAAGAAGTTGAAAGAACTATCGAGTTTCTGCTGCATAACCAAGCCAAACACGACGCCCAAATCCAAGCCTTGATTGAAAATCAGGCACAGTTGACAACAGCCGTCCAAATCATGCAGGCGGAAACACACGAAGCCGTCTCCGCTCTCACCTCCAGTATGCAAAGTCTGGCCAATACCATGCAGGTCTTAGGATTTTCTCAAATTGACCTCAAAACAAAAAGTCTTGAGGGTCTTGAGGGTCTTGGGGGTCTTGGGAGTCCTGGGAATCCTGAAAGTCGAAAACCTGACAAAGCGACAAAGTGACAGAATGACAGAATGACAAGGATTTCCTGACTCCCAAGACTCCCAAGACTCCCAAGACTCCCAAGAGACTCCCAAGACTCCCAAGAGACTCCCAAGACTTCTGATTTTTATGACCCATATTCGCCCCGCCCCATCTGATACGGACAACATCATTGATTATCTGGTACCGGAAACCTCCGGGTACCACCGCCTGGATGAATTCCTCCAGGAAAAGGAACCGACCTTGCCGCTGGGTGCCATCCGGCAGGCGGTCGAGCATGGCGACGTGAAGGTCAACGGGTTGGTCAAGTCCGCCGGCTGGCGGCTGCGCGTGGGAGACAAAATCCGGTTTAACCTCGACCCCTATCTGCATCGGGCGCTGGTCCCGGAAGCGGTGGAACTGGAAATCCTCTACGAAGATGAATGGCTGATTGCCGTCAACAAACCGCCGGACATGCTCTCGCACCCTTCGGTCAAGGAACGGACCGGAACCCTGCTCAATGCCCTGCTCGGCTACTTTGAGCAAAAACCCGAACGGAAAACTTCGCACATCTGGCCCGCTCTGGCCCATCGGCTGGACCGCGACACGTCGGGCGTAATTGTCGTGGCTAAGCAGGAAGCCGCCCTTGAAAAACTCTTTGCCGCCTTTCGGGACCGGAATCTCAAAAAAGTGTATCAGGCCGTTGTCTTTGGCCATCCGCATCCGGAGAGCGGGACCATCACAGCTCCGATTGGCCGCCATCCGACACTCTGGCCCCGCTGGCGGGTGATGGAAACCGGCAAACCGGCGGAGACCCATTACCTCATGCTGGAACGACACAAAGAGGTTTCGCTGGTGCAGGCAGAACCGAAAACCGGGCGCACCCATCAATTGCGGATTCATCTGGCGCATCTGGGCTATGCGATTGTCGGAGACCATACCTATGGACGCACCCCCAACAAGGCATTTCATCATGCGTTTCCGGACCATGCCCCCCGGCGGCATTTCCTCCATGCGGCGGAACTGGTGCTGCACCATCCTAAAACCAACGAACTGCTTCATTTGAAAGCGGCTTTGCCCGAAGACATGCGGAAGTTTTTGCACTGGATAGACGAAAGCGCTCAGAAAACCACCTGAATCCCGTTTTTTCCAGACAGCCTGGAGGTTTCACCCCCATGAACCAAGGCGAAGTGACCCAACTTCTGGTCAATTGGCGCAAAACCAAGGATGCGGAAGCCTTTAACCAACTGATACCGCTGGTTTATACGGAACTGCACCGGATTGCCCGGATTCTCTCGCAACGGCACCGCGATGCGCAGGACGGCGACCCGACCTTGGGACCAACGGCCATTGTGCATCAGGCGTACCTCAATCTGATTGAAGAGCACAACGTCGAATGGAAGGACCGGGCGCATTTTCTGGCGATTGCCGCACGCGAAATGCGCCGGATTCTAGTTGACCATTGGCGCTATAAAACCGCCGAGATGCGCGGTGGGTATCGGGAACAGGTTTCTTTTTCCAAAGTGCCGGGCTTCGTGCAGGATTTGGACCTGGATATTTTGGAGTTAAATGATGTGCTTGAACAATTCCGGGAATTTGACGAGGAAGAGGCCCGCATCATTGATTTACGCTTTTTTGGCGGCATGACGGTGGACGAAGTGGCCGAAGTCATGGAACTCAGCCGCGCCACGGTCGAACGCCGCGAACGCCATGCCAAAGCCTGGATTCGCAAACGACTCACCCCGTGATATTTGCGATTGATTCATTTGCCATTTGCCATTTGCCATTTGCCATCTTTCGCGTGAGGTTGTTTGTTGCAACAAACTTCATGACCAGGTGGCTCGCCACCAGAAATGAAAACAGGCGCAGTCGGCAGTCCTCTCTTCCGGTCAGCTCAATCCGATGTTTTCAATTGCAAATCGCAAATCGCAAATGGCAAATGATTTTTTTGATGGATTTTCCGCCCCGTTTCCGACTCTGTCACTGAAACGATTTTTCCAATGGAGATTCCCATCATATGAACAAACAGGAACGTTATCGCAAGGCCCGCGAAATTTTTTTTGCCGCCCTGAACCAACCTTTGCAGGAGCGAGCCCGATTCCTCCAGCGGGTGTGTGGAAGTGACCAGTCATTATTTCAGGAAGCAATCGAATTGCTGGCGACTGACGAAGAGTCCAATCCCTATTTTGATGCCTTGGAAGCTTATGTTGGCCAGCAAATGCTCCCGGCCCTGCATGACCACGATAAACCTGAAAAATTTGAAAAGCTGTTGACTGACAATGACTCCAATGCTTTCAGTCTGGTGCAGTTGATGGGGGAAACCATTGACAGGAAGTATCTGATCGAACACCAGCTTGGCAGCGGCGGCATGGGCGCAGTCTATGTTGCCACCCACCTCCATACCAAACGTCAGGTCGCAATCAAGGTGATTACTCCGGAATTTGCCGATAACCCTGAGTTTGTTGAACGGTTCCGCCGCGAAGCCGAAGCAGCCGGGCGGCTCCGCCATCCGAATGTCGTCAATGTGACCGACTTCGGGGTGGCGCTTTTCAATGGCAAGTCCCTTCCCTACCTGGTGATGGAATACCTGGGCGGAATGACACTCAAACGGCTGCTGCAACAACAACGAAAACTTTCCCTCAGTTTGACGGTGGACCTGCTGGACCAAATCTGTCTGGCGATTGGAAAAGCTCACGAACTCGGAATTGTCCACCGCGACGTGAAACCTGAGAATATCTGGCTGGAACCAACCGGGCGAGGTGGATACCACGTCAAGGTGCTGGATTTCGGCATTGCCAAACTGGGCGACCAGATTACCGGACGCATCAAGGCCATCCAAAACCCGTTTCCTCAATCCGTTTTGGTGATTCCAGCAACTGCGGCCACACTCAAATGTGACTCCCAGGAGGATGAAGCCGTCACGATGGCCCAAAAAACCATTCCCACCGGGGAAAACCAGCCGGGTCAGACATGTGGGGCCGAGTTGACCAGAGTGGGGACCGTGATGGGAACTCCATTCTATATGTCACCCGAACAGTGTTCCGGAAAACCAGCCACGTTTCGCTCCGACTTGTACAGCCTGGGAGTCATGGCCTATGAAATGCTGGCTGGCGAACCGCCCTTCAAGGGAACCATGCCTGAAATGAACATCCATCATCGGGAACATGAGCCACCTGCACTGCATCAGAAATGTCCGGAACTCCCACGTTCGGTCTGTCAGGCAGTGCATCAGGCCCTGGCCAAAATACCCGAACAACGGCCAGCCTCGGCGGCTGCGTTGGCCGCTCTGGTCCGAACCCAGGCTGAAGGGTTCAGGCACCTGGAGCATGAAGCCAAGCTCTTTGTCCAAAGTCATAGTTCCGAACTGTGGCAGCTTTCGGGTTGGGTCAAAGCTCCGTTCCTGACAGCAGCCGCTTTGATTCTGACAATTCTCCTGATTGGTTTTCCGGTTGCAATCCCCTTTGAACCGATTGGACTTTTATTCCTTTGGGCCATTCCACCAGCGTTGTTACTGCTGGCCAATCATTTTGGGACAACAGCACACGTTCTGGCGGTTTCTTACCTGCAAGAGCATCCAACTGAACAACTCCCCATCAAAGAATTGCGGCGGAAAATCTGGCACCATATGACTGACCTGTGCCAGACCAGCCTCACCGCATGGTGCCTGACGGTCTGGCAGACCCTGAGCCGGACCGGACATCTTGTAGACGGCTTATTGGCTGCCCCGACCAACGTATTGGAATCCGTTGGGCCATACCGGGCGTTTCAGCTTTCCCAAAAGCATCTTTCCCCATTCCGCCCCATTGCACGCTGGATTCAATGGAAACGGGTGCAGACAACTGGACTTGCCACCCTCATTGCCACAGTGGTTACCCTGGGTTTCCTGGAGGTTCTCAAGTTCAACGGATTGCACAACCGGGCAGGATTGTTGTTTTTTGGATTTCTGGGAAGTGCCATTTCGTTTGGCATCCTGTTACGGCGCTATCTGGCCGACACGGATACCGCTGCGGCTCTGCTTTATTCCAAATCGCTGGCTGCCCAAGGAGATTCCCAATGGGTGTCGGAACGAATCAGCTCGGCTCCGATTCCCACAGGCTGGTCGCCCCAAATCCCGTTGTTCCTCAAAGTGCGGACTGGGTTGACTGCTTTTTGTCTGACCGTTGCCCTGTTGTTTACCTATGTTTTAGGGGTTCCACCCACCGGACCACAACCGCAGTCGCAGTTCACAATATATCCAGTCGTCCCCAAAGAACAAAATGCCTGGGAAGAATACCGGACGGCTTTGCGGAAACTGGAAGCAACCTTTCCCAGCACGGAGGTTTTTCCATCCAAACTGGCTGAGTACGGACAGTGGAAACGGGATGACCTGGTTACGATTGATAACATCTTCCTTGATGAAGGACTGCAAGCGGCTTTTCATTTGGCGGAAGGAGCCAAGCGACCCTTTGCCCAGTTTGCCAACCCGAACAATCCGCAGGCAGAAACCCCTCCCTTCCAAGGGGTGCGCAATCTGGTGACGTACACAACCTGTGAGGCCCGACGTCAATTTCATCTGGGAAACCAGCGCAAAGCCGTTGAGTTGGGGCTGGCAGCCTATCATTTTACGATTGACCTGGAAGAACCAAGTGCCCCTTATCTCAATCATTTACTGGGATTTAACACCCGTCCTATCGTCAACCGGTTTCTTTTTGGGCTGTTGAGCCGTGAGGACCTGGAACCCGCTCTGTATCAGGAGATTGCCAACCGATTGGCGGCTGAGGATACACGCCTTCCGACCCCGGCTCAGATTGGTGTCCGCCAAACCCAACTTGCCAATATGGAACTGGCGTACATGCTGGATGAGCCAGCCAGCCATTCCACCTCCATCCCTGTTGTTTCCGGTGCAAATGCTTTTGAGGAACAAGTCCGTCTCATCTCTGCCTTGGCACCTGGATTTCACCGCAGCATTTATCGCCATGTCCTTCGGTTTGAAGAACATTTTGGCAAGCGCCTGCGGCCCGAAATGGCTTCGTGGGACTACTTTCAACTAGAGCAGGAAATCAATCGGCAACAGGACGAACTGCTCGGGCCATTACCCTATCTGTCACCTGCAAAATATGTGGCGTTTCGGATGGCAAGGACCAGAATTACGGTCCAAAAAAACCTTTGGCGCAAAATGTACCAGCATCAAACTTTTCAGGCTGGGTTGATTACCCTGGCAGCACTTCAGTCGTACCGACAGCGGCACGGCGGGTATCCTGATAATCCGGCGGTTGCCCTGAAAGAAATTGGCTGTTTGGTGCCACTTGACCTTGTGACTGGCAAACCAATTGGATATCGGTTGGAAAAAGAGGGGCCGGTTTGGTGGATGCCGGGGCCGGACGGAAAGGATGATGGAGGTCAGATTCCCTACACCGAAGCTGATTATTCAGGAAACAGCCCTGGCAAAGACATCCTTTTCCGCATTGGCCAAGGCCCGCAAATGATGTTTTAAGGAACCAGCCGAATCCCTAAATTCCCGGAATCAAAAATTCCCGGTTTGACAAAGTGGAAGTTCATTCTTTGCAAACCGGGAATTTTTTGTAACCGGAAAATTGTTTTTTGAGAATTCTCAACCTGCCTGCCGCAAATTCGTCTCGGAAAGCGGGGTGGATTTGGCTTTGGATTTGCCAAAGCGGGTTTCAATCAACGAAACAACGTTGGCTTCAGGGCCGCACATCTGGTTGCGGCCTCCCTGTTTGGCCTGATAAAGCCGTTTGTCAGCCAGCGCTTTGATGTCTTCCGCCAGGTTGTTGATGGCGCTCCAGCTTTTATCATCACTTTCATCCAGAGACTGTTGATTGCGCAGGCGAATGGCCTGCACGGTTTCCTCGTACAGCGCCGATTCGGAAAATTCGGCAAACCCGCAGGAAAAGGTAATAGACGACCCTTTGGCAATCGTGCTGGCCACCAATTGTTCGTCTCCGTTGAGGTCGCGGACGTAAATCTGGGTGCTGCGAACCTGCTGCTGCAACCGGTTGAGCACCTTGTTCACTTCCTCATACTGGACGTTGGGAAAGACCATGATGAACTCCTCACCGCCGTACCGAATGACAAAATCATCCGAATCCGTGCGGGTATTGGCGCGCATCAATTCGGCAAACTTCTTAATCACCACGTCACCACCCGGATGGCCATAGGTATCGTTCACCTTTTTGAAGAAATCAATATCGGCCATAGCCAGACAGACCGGATTGCGCCCGGCGTGCAGATTGAGCGTGCGATAGAGCTTGAGCATCCCAGCCTTTTTCGTGAGCGCGCCGGTCATTCCGTCAATGCCTGACTCCTGGCGTTCCTGCACCAGTTCTTCGGAAAGACGGCGTGCTTCACGGTTTTTCTGAATCACCGTCTGAATGTTATCGCGGTTGTTGGAGCGTGCTTCATCCAGGGCATTCTGTTTTTTCAGCAGTTCTTCGGACAACCGGGCCTTTTCAGCCTGTTCCCGCCGCTGCCCAAACACCACCACAGTGCAACCGGCTACATTCAGAAAGGCCCAGGCAGCCCAGCCGAACATGGCCAGGAAAGCCTGTCGGTGCCCCTGATTCAGCACTTGGGCCTGCCGGTCGGTAAGCCGGGTGCATTCAGTTTGACACATGGCCTGAATCGTTTCGGCAGTTTCACTGACTTGCGGAGTTTTGCTGCCAAACAGGGTGTCCACTTTTTGATAAAGCTGGGGATTTATTTCATTGTTGGCATCAGCCTTTTTCAGTTCCTTGACTGCTGCCCGAATGGTTTCAGGTTTATGGGCAGCAGCCGCCACCCGCAGTTCAATCAAGGCCGGTAAAAGCGCAGTGGAGGTGTGTGCCGGGTTCGTCTCGGAACTGCTCGCCCACCAGACCCCCAGGCCGGCAACCAGATTTGCGCATAAAAGTATCACTGAAAATCGCATATGGGATGTTTCCCTTTCTGCCACGCCCTTTTTTAGTGCTTTTCTTCCGGTTCTTTGTCGCCAGGAAGCGCCCGATTGCGGAGCCAGTCCGGAATCTGCTGTTTGCCGGAAGTCCGGAGCGGTTTTTTGTTTGAATCCAGTGATTTCAGAGCCGGGTCTTCGTCACGTTCGGCAGCTTTAAGCGCGGTTTGGGCAAAAATCAGATTTTTGGCCACGGCCTGCTTGAGCGCTTCCCCAAATGTTTCCTCCCGTTGGGTGGTCTCGTCGTTGGCCTGTCCAATCGAACGGTAATACTCAAATGGGTTTTCACAGCGGGTTTGGAGCAAGCGGCGGATGGCCTGATTTTTTTGCGGGCGAATGACTTCCTGCACCAGAACCGGCGGATTGGCGTGCCCTTCCGGGCTATACTCGTCTTTTGGCTCCACCAGCTTTTGGGCAATCACGGCCTGCAAATGAAAGCTCATGGCATAATGGTCGAAATTCATCCATTGAAGGAATTTGACCAGAGCCGCCGGTGCATTGGTCGTGCTGTGCATCGTGCCAAACACCAGATGTCCGGTTTTGGCAATCGCCATCGCCCGTTGCGCCATTTCCTTGTCCCGGATTTCCCCCACCACAATGATGTCAGGGTCTTGCCGGAGGGCATGATAGGCTCCGTCGGCATAGCTCGGTACATCGCGCCCGATGGAAATCTGGCGAAAACGGGCCCGTTTGTTGGTAAACCGATATTCCGGCGGGTCTTCGAGCAAGGTGATATTGACCGGCAGTTTTTCGTTGATGGCTTCCAGCATGGCTGCCACCGTCGTGGATTTCCCCGAACCAGTCGAACCCACCACCAAAATCAGGCCGCTGGAAATGTTCCCGTTGAATAAATCCGAAACCAGATTGTTGGCCGCCATGGAAAACCCAAGTTCCAGATAGGTGGGTAAAACCGGATAAATCCGCCGAAACGAAAGGCACAACCCCGCTCCCAGATTTCTCATCGGCTCAGCCCGAAAGACATGCACCCGGTAACGTCCGAAAATGTCCTGTTCCAGGTCCGGGTGAAAGGATTTGACATCAAAAACCGTGTCAAACGGTTCGAACACCAACTGCGACCGCGCATCATCCTCAGCAAACAGAATCCGCTGCCGCCAGACCCCGGATTCCAAATCTCCGCCGTCCTCACTGGCCGTGAGGTATTCCTCATCCAGATTGACACAGGTGCTTTGGTATTTTTCCCGCAGGAACGTGGTGTGGGCTTCCAGCTCCAACAGCCGTTTCGTAAAAGGGGTTCCGCGACAGACCGTATAGGCCAGCCGGAAAACCGTTTCTTCCGGAATAACGCGGGCCGGACGGTTCCAAATCCGCCCCTCAACCTCTTCTAGTTTGCGTTGCAGATTCCGCTTGGTTGGGGCGGCATCCGCCTGAATATGGAGGTCGCTCTCCCCGTTGAGCAGGGTGTCCCGCAGCATTGCCACCACCTCTGCATAGGTAAAAGGAGGTGCTGGCTCAAACGGGGAAAAATCAGGTTCCTGTACTTCCGCAGCAGGACTGAATGGAAAATCGTCGTTTTCTAACATGCCGGTTTAATGACCTTTCGGGCAGCCGGAGCCACTGAAATTTTGATATGAGGAAGGTTGATTCGTTTCCCCTGAAACTGAAGCACTGAATCCTGATACAGTTCCCTGACAAAGAGTTCGATCTGGGGCTCGGAAATGATGGCATCTTCCGGCAAAGCCCAGTAAACAGTGTCATGTTCGACCGCCAGTTCTTCAGCCGTGACTTTGTTTCCCAGTAACAGTGAAACAATATGTCCCAACGCGGCATCCAGCACTTTTTCCGGTTGATTATATTGGTGATGAAACAAATCCACATCTTCGATTGAAATCGCCACCACCTCACAACCGCTTTGACGGAGCTGGAGCACGCTGCTCACCCCGGCCAGGTTCAGACGACCGGAATTGTTGGAGACAACCGCCGGAGCGGGAGCCGGGTCCAGGTCAACCTCCAGCGGCATGAGTGCAGCCTGGCTTTTTTCAAAAATAAACCCTTCGGGTTCATCCGGAGTTTTGGGAAAACTGACCAACTTGTCACTGCTTTCACCCAGTTCATCAAGCCGCCGGGGACCGCGAGGCGGAGGCGGTGCCGGAGGGGTGGGTTGAGGAGCCGGGGTCGGCGGTTCCGGGGCCGGCTTTTCCACGTTGCGCTCACGCCGTTCCCGGCGCAATGCCAGAGCCTGTTCCAGGCTGTGCCGCTCCTGCGCAGCCCGTTCCTGTTTGGCCCGTTCCAGTTCCTGCAAGACATAGCCGATTTGGGCGGCCAGGGTGAGTCCTTTGGGGGCGCTTCCAGCGGCAATCAGGGCTTTGGCCAGCCGCGATTCGAACAACGCGGCCACCACACAGCCCACGGCAGCCACTGCCGCCAGAGCAGCCACCGCCAGCATGGCGGCTAGACCTTCCCGCCGGGCACGGCTGGTGGCCGTCAGGGAATCTTCAGTACTGCATGCCACCAGCAGGTTCTGCATGGCAGCCTGCAATTGAGGCGAAGGTGCTGATACCGATACCGGCTTTCCTTTCCCCGGTTCACCAACCGGGGTTTTGGCCAGTTCATCCCGCACGGCAATCACCTGACTGAGTGCAGCCCAGCTTTTCGGTCTCAGGCTGGTGTCAGGGTCAGCCGCAGTCAGGGCAGTTCGTAAAGCATTCAGGTTGGTGGGGAACCGTTCGTCCCCTTCGGCCACCAGACGGGCAGCTTCTGTCATAATCGGGCTCGGCGCAGATGGCGTCGTACTGACCTGAACCGCCTGCCAGCCAAAGCCCACCGAAACACTCAAAAAAATCACGGCTGCTAAAAATGGAATACGCATACTCTTTGTCACGAACATGGTGGTCGCCATCCTTATCCACAGGCCAGCTTGGGGGAGCTGTCTCCGACAAAACGGCTCTTGTGGGAAAGGTTGCGACAGGTTGGGATTCGCACGGAAAGACATCCGTACCTTCGCTTTCGACAACCTGAGACAAGAGCAACTGCTATGCCGGAAGGAAAATTAAATTCCCTGGTCAAAATTAAATTTGGATTGTTTTTTCAATACGGGCCAAGGGGGTGAGTGTACTTGATTCCGGCAGAAGAGAAAATAGGGATTTTCTGCGCCAGGATTCCCTTTCAGCCCAAGTTGGTCCAGCTCAGACAAGGAAAAAACACGGGAGGATTTGCCAAGCTTTCCCCTCTCTTGCTAGTTTTCAGTTTCACTTTGGAATTTTCCAGGCAGATATTCACAATCGTGGCTTCGGCCAACTTCGCACATCTTACAACCTGCATCCTCAAAGGACCTGAAAGAAACACGAAGAAACCCAACCTATTCATCATCCGCAGCACGTCCCGCCCCACGTTTCCGGTTCTGCTTCGAGTTGTTTCGTGTCCGTTGAGGATACCAATCACTATTTGAAAGCCATCCTGTATGCCGCATCCTGTTGTCGAAGCAATTCAAACCGGAAAAGCGCCGCGTCCAGCCCGTTTGGCAGCGGCCAAAGGCTTGCTTCCCATGCCGCCGGAAGACCTGTTGTTTGCCCTTTCCCTGCTTGCCAAGGACACCGACGAGGAAGTGCGGGCGGCCGTTCCCGAAGCCCTGATGCACTTTAACCCGGAAGTCATGCTCGTGGTGGCCCAGGACCAAAAAGCCGACCCGACGCTGCTGACGTTTCTCTGTACCACCCCCAAAATCCCGGAACCGGTGGTTGAAGCAGTGATTCTCAACCGGGCAACCCCGGACCCGGCGATTGCCCAGTTTGCCCTTTCAACGCAAAGCACCTCGTTGATTGAGGCATTAACCATCAATCAGCAACGGCTCATTCGCAACCCCCAACTGATTGAAGCCATTCTGCACAACCCCAAACGTTCCCCGGAAGCCGAACGTCGGGCCCGTGAAGTCAAGCTGGAGTTTTTTGAAAAGGAGTACGGTAAGGAACGCATCAGCCAGGAAGCTGCCGCCCAAAGCAAATCAACCCAGGCGGAAGCCCAGTTTACCGTGGTGGCCCCGCCCAAGCCGGAGGCACCACCCCCACCTCCGGCTCCGGTGACTGCGGCACCGCCTCCGGTTCCGGCACAGCCGGTTGCTTCGCCAGCCGCCGAAGCTCCCAAACCGGCAGCCGCCCCAGCCAAACCCTTAAAGCTTTCCGCTGCGCCGCCGGTGGCCATGATTCAGCAGGGCAAAGCTCCGCGCCCGGCCAAACTGATGACGGCGATGGGCAAGCTGCCGCTGGCTCCGGAAGACCTGCTCCACGCCCAGGTCCTGCTTGCCAGCGACTCCGACCAGGAAATCGCCACAGCGGCGCGGAACTCAATTGACGAAAAAGACCCGGATTCTTTTCTGTCAGTGGCGCAAAACCGGGAAGCACCGGAAGAAGTCCTGGCCTACTTGCTTACCTGGTCCAAGCTGACCACCGGTTTGGGTGAAGCGCTGCTCATCAATCCGAGCATTCCCGATCTGGCAGTGCTCAACTTTGCCCGCATGTCTTCCAATGGGTCACTGCTGGAAGCCGCCACCATTAACCAGCAACGGTTGATTCGGATTCCTGACCTGATTGATGCGATTTTGAACAACCCCTACCGTACCTTTGAAGCCGAGCGGCGAGCCAAGGAAGTTCGGGTTGAGTTTTTTGAAAAGGAACTGGGTGCGGCCCGCATCGCCCAGGAAAAGAAAGCCCGTGCCGAAAAATTTGCCGGGATTGTTGATACGCCTGTTTCGGACGAGGAATTCAACGAACTGCTTTCCTCCTTCGAGGCGGATGTGGGTGTTTCTTTGGAAGGAATTTCCGATGAAGAACCCAGCGTGGAAGATGCCATTGCCGCATTCAATCGAATGTTGGCCTCGGTCAAGGAAGAGGATTTAAGCGAAGAGGACCGCGAATTCCTGACCAAAGAACGCAAAAACATGACCGATTCCGAACGGCTTTCGATTTACCAGCAACTGGCCAAAATGAGCATCAAGGAACGGATTTTTGCCGCCTTGAAAGGAAATCGTGAAGTTCGTTCCATTCTCATTCGGGACGCTAATAAATTGATTTCCACCGGGGTGGTCAAAAACCCCAAGATTACCGATGCGGAGGTCGAAGCCTTTGCCAATATCAAAGGCATTAGCGAAGACGTGTTGCGGGTTATTGCCATGAACCGGGCCTGGATCAGCAGCTATAATACGATGCACAATCTGATCCGGAATCCGCGCTGCCCACCCAATTTCAGTATGAACATGATGCCCCGGCTGCAACAACGTGACTTGCTCAATCTGTCCAAGAGCAAAGGGATTCCCGATATGATTCGACAGGCTGCCGGACGGCTTTACACCAAACGGCAGGCCGGGAAAGGATGACAACCAGAATTGAGAATTGAGAATTGAGAATTGTAAAACCAGTTTCCGAATTCCAAGGATTTTGAAAAACCCCAAGCACGAAAAATCTTTGGCAGTGCGTTCAAATTCTCAATTCTCAATTCTCAATTTGCTCACTGGGGTTCTTATGCGCGCCATGGTTTTGGAACAAGCAGGGAAACCGCTTCGAATGGTCGAAAGACCTGACCCGGAACCATTGCCAGGGCAGGTTCGATTGCGGATTTTGGCCTGTGCGGTCTGCCGCACGGACCTCCATGTGGTGGACGGCGAATTGCCCAACCCCAAATTGCCTTTGATTCCCGGTCATCAGATTGTAGGTCTGGTGGATGCCGTCGGAGCCCAGGTGACCCGTTTCAAAATTGGTCAACGGGTCGGCGTCCCCTGGCTGGGTTGGACCTGCGGCACCTGTTCCTATTGCCTGCAACAGCGTGAGAATCTGTGTGACGAGGCTCAATTTACCGGCTACCAGATTGATGGTGGTTATGCCGAATACACCGTGGCCGACGAACGATTTTGTTTTCCGCTTCCAGCCGGGTACCCCGATGAACAAGTGGCTCCCTTGCTCTGTGCCGGATTGATTGGTTATCGGGCCTGGAGCATGGTGGGTGCTGCGGAGCGGATTGGATTTTATGGGTTTGGCGCAGCCGCCCATATTTTGATCCAAATTGCCAATTCCGAACAACGAAAGGTGTTTGCCTTCACCCGCGCAGGTGACGAGACGGGTCAGGCGTTTGCCCGTTCGCTTGGCGCGGTGTGGGCTGGTGCGTCCCATCAAACGCCGCCTGAATCATTGGATGCCGCCATTTTGTTCGCACCTGCCGGAGATTTGGTTCCGACCGCGTTACGCGCTGTCGTCAAGGGCGGCGTGGTTGTCTGTGCCGGGATTCACATGAGTGACATTCCGTCTTTTCCCTACCAGATTTTGTGGGGAGAACGCATGGTCCGCTCCGTTGCCAACCTGACCCGGCAGGATGGCGAGGAATTTCTGGCTTTGGCTCCTCGGATTCCCATTCACACCCAGGTGGAGCAGTTTCCGTTGCAGGATGCCAACCACGCCCTGACACAGTTGCGGGGCGGGAACATTTCTGGTGCAGCGGTGCTCATGATGACCTAACCTCAATCGAACGAAGGAGCCATGATGGCTGACGAATATGACCGCGACCCGGAGAGTCTTGAATCCTCCCGTTCCAGCGAGTCCCCTCTCTCATTTTTTCCTACTGTTAAATTACAAGTTGCGGCAGCTTTGCGCAGCGCCTGGCAGGAAGGCTACGGCCTGCCTCAATTTCGGGCCGACCTGCTGGCCGGCATCATTGTCGGGATTGTGGCCCTGCCGCTTTCGATGGCACTGGCGATTGCCAGCGGCGTGCCGCCGCAACATGGACTCTATACGGCTATCGTTGCCGGTGGTGTGATTGCCGTTTTGGGGGGTTCACGGACCCAGATTTCCGGCCCGACGGCGGCATTTGTGGTGATACTGGCTCCGATTTCGGCCAAATATGGAATTGGTGGATTGATGATGGCCTCCCTGCTGGCCGGAATCATGCTCACCATCTTCGGATTGATACGGTTGGGGAAATTCATTGAATACATTCCCTATCCGGTTACCACCGGATTTACCGCCGGGATTGCTACGGTGATTGCCACTCTGCAACTCAAGGATTTTCTTGGTTTGACGGTGGCCAAAATGCCTGAGGAATATGTGGAACGGGTTGAGGCCCTGGTGCATGCACTGCCCACCACACACCCGGCCAGTCTGGGCATTGGGCTGCTTACACTGCTGACACTTCTGGTCTGGCCCCGCCTGAACAAACGGATTCCGGCACCACTCGTGGCCCTGACCGTTTCGGCAGTGGCTGCTTTTCTGGTCAAAAAATTTGCCCCGGAATGGGAAGTAGCCACTATTGGAAGCCGGTTTTCCTACGTGGTGGAGGGCATCACCCACGCCGGAATTCCCCGAATGCCGCCGTTACCGCTCTTGCCCTGGCACATGCCCGGCGGAGACGGTCAGCCCTTGCAGTTGTCTTTTCACCTGATTCACGAATTGTTTCCTTCAGCCTGCGCCATTGCCCTCCTGGGTGCGATTGAATCCCTGCTTTCCGCCGTGGTCGCCGACGGGATGGCCGGAACCCGGCACGATTCCGACACCGAGCTGTTTGCCCAAGGCATTGGCAACATGATTTCACCGTTTTTCGGAGGCTTTGCCGCCACCGGAGCCATTGCCCGGACGGCCACCAATATCCGCTCCGGGGGACGGTCGCCGGTTGCCGCCATCATTCATGCTGTGTTTGTGTTGCTGGCTGTGCTGCTGCTGGCTCCGCTGGTGGCCTATCTGCCCATGGCCGGACTGGCCGCCCTGCTTCTCATCGTGGCCTGGAACATGAGTGAAATCAAACACTTCATTCACCTGCTGCGGGTGGCACCACGCAGCGACGTGCTGGTCATGCTGGCCTGTTTTTCGCTGACCGTGCTGTTTGACATGGTGGTCGGGGTGACGACCGGCGTGGTCCTGGCAGCCTTCCTCTTTATGCACTGGATGGCTCGGATGTCCAAAGTTCGGACCGTGGAGGAATGGCATCCGGCCCTGCGGGAACCATTGCCGCCCAATACGATTTTGTACGAAATCGCCGGCCCGCTCTTTTTCGGTGCCGCCCAAAAAGCCATGGCCACCTTGAGTGAAATCAACAGCCAGACCCGGACTGTCATTTTGAATCTTGAAGCCGTTCCCGTGATGGATGCCACCGGGCTGGTCAATCTGGAATCACTGCTGCAAAAACTGGAGGCCGAGAAAATTTACGTCCTGCTGGCCGGGGTGCAGCCGCAACCAGCCCTGGTTTTGGCCAAAGCCGGAATCCACAAGAAGGAACGACGGCTGGAAATCTGCAAAAAGCTCCAGACTGCGTTCGAATTGGCAGGAGTTCGGGCGGCTGAATACGCCGAAGCCGAACGGGCCGCCACAGCCGCTTCATTCCTGCGCACCTTCAGCCCGGAACGCGCCCGCAGTCAGACCGGCAGCGGGCGCACGACGGGAAGCCTGCGCCCGGACAACAAACCGGACTCGAAATCGTGATTATCGTCAAAGAGTTCAGGTTTCGGGCATAGCTCCCACTGGAGAAGGGTTTCAAAACCCGAAACCTGAATTCAGGCCCTGTATTGATTGGTCTTAACTGAAAAGACACTTGGTTTCATTTTTTGAGTTTGGGCGAAACGACCGTTCCACTTTGTCGAGTATCAGGTACCAAGCTGCCCATAACCAGCCAGTCAACGGCAGCAATCCCAATAATATCCATGGGCCGAGCATCAGTCCCAGCCCCATCCCCCGCAAGATATGCTCTCCAGAGTCAGGATTGAAATCAGGGAAATCCGACAGCGATTGATGTTGCCAGGATTGCATGTCCTGAATTGCCCACAACAGGCCGCCAATAGGAGAGATAATCAGGATCGAAAGTACAATGACCACGATTATCCCCAGCCTCCGTTTCCAGCCTGTAGCCTGCCCCGCCAATAAAATCCAGATTGAGCCAAGCACAGCAAAAACCCCAGGGGCGATAACTCCAAGCACAGGCCCGGCTGCATCTCTGACAAACGTTAATCCGTCGCTGAAACCCAATGTAAAGAGAAAAACCACTGCTTCTGCCGCAAAACCCCAAATAAACAACCGGAAAAGGGAATAAAGGAGCTTTTTGAAATTTCGGTGAAATAACCCGTCAATTTGAAAACCGCTCATAACCACATCAATTGTCATTTAAATTGTAAAATTAAAGAAATCAAGCTGAGATAATTTGGTCGTTTTCACATCTGAAAAAATCATATAATCCCCGCCACGCCCGTTTCGTTCACGCCACCGGCGAAAGGTGGCATTTGATACATAGGTGGTTCCCGGCTTAGGAACTTTTCCAATATAATTTGATTCTGTATCCCAATAACCAAGCGGTTGAAAATCACCATTAAAATCGTATGAGTCACGAATATAAACCCCAACTTCTTCAATAAAACAAAATATTTGTTTTGCGTCCTTTGAGCCAATATATCCGCGAACCAGAACATGAAAGGTAAACCTTCCTAATGCTGCATAGAGTTCATCAATCTCAACCAAAATCGGGTCAAGTTCGTCTCCAACCAATTGATAGTTGATATGCTCCTCATGAAGCTTTGGAACTGACCCCGAAAAAGTGCCAAATGGAATTCTGGACACAGGTGCTTTCAAAGGCAGAATATTTTTAGCTGTCAACAACTTGCGGATTTCTCTTTGCGCCCCAGCACTCTTCCAAAGTTTTTTGGCAAAAATGTCATCATACGCCTTCTTAGCCCGCTCGTGTTTGAGAACCCATTCCATTTTGATGGTTTGGGTATCAGGAATCCCTCTTTCAGGTTGGTCATTTGGCTGACCTTGAATCCATTTTTCCATCAAGGTGGCTGCCCGTTCCCATTTGCGGGTTCTCATCATTCCTGGCATTTTTGGAACTGGAAAATAACGATCCAGTATTTTATGGGCACCCTGCGATCCCAAAGCAATTCCTTCTTGAACGCCTTGGTGCCCAAGCACAATCCATTCCGGATTTATTCCTGTGACCGGGTTAAAAATGGTGCCAGTTGGTTTTGACGATTTCTGGACGGGTTGTTGTCGCCCACCCGATTGACCATCCCTACTCGGTTTCTGAGACTTCAGTGATGGTTGAAGTGGAACCGTTCTTCCCAATTGTTTCGGACTGCGTGACAGCGCCATACCTGCGGTTGATTTCCTTTGAAATTTAATTTCTTCCGGCAGCTTTGGCTGGTGCAATCGTTGTGCCATTTCAAATTAAATTCCGATTCCGGTTTTATTTTCTGAATTTGAAATCAGTTTCATGCGGTTTCGCCCAAAGTTGATTGCCAACCGCTCCGGCTTCTTTGATATAAACATCCGCGCTTTTCCTGAACTGCCGTTCCAAACCAGACACCTCGCACCTGACAATAAACCGATGCAACGAACACTTTTTTTCATCACGTTGAAACAATGGCGACGGCACAAGCTCCGGCTGATGTTTACCCTGCTCGGCATTGCCCTGGGAGTGGGTGTCTTTTTTGCCATTCAAACCGCCAATACCACGCTGCTCAGTTCGCTGACCCAGACCATTGAAAAAATGGCCGGGAAGGCCACCCTGCAAGTGACCGCCAACGAATCGGGGGTTCCGGAGGAATTTCTTGATACGGTGCGCAACACGCCCGGCGTCCTGGTGGCCGAACCAGCCATTGAAGTCATTGCCCAGGCGGCGTTTGAAACCAATTCAACGCTGTTGGTCGGCGGAGTGGACACGACCGGGAATCAGGAACTTTACGAATACCAGTTTGACCAGAAGCAGACCGAAATCGGCGACCCGCTGGTCTATCTTTCCGAGCCGTTTTCCATCCTGATTTCGCGCAAGTTTGCGGCAGCCCACAACCTCAAGGAAGAAGACAAACTGCCGCTGTATACATCGCAGGGACGGAAGGAATTCACCATTCGCGGCATTTTTGAACCAACCGGCATCGGAACCGTCTTTGACGGCCAGATTGCCACGATGGATGTGTATTCGGCGCAATTTGTTTTTAATCGCGGACGCACGTTTGACCGGATTGACATTCTGACCGACCCGAATGTACCCGTGGAGACGGTACTCGAAAACCTGCGCCGCCAGCTTCCCAAAGGGGTGGATGTGGACCGGCCCGCCTCGCGTGGAAAAGGCATTGAAAACGCCACCACCGCCATGCGGCAGGGCATGGTGATTACCAGTTTTATCGCGCTCCTGGTCGGACTCTTCATCATCTTCAATTCCTTCATTATCTCGGTCAATCAACGCTGGAAGGAAATCGGCATTTTGCGGTCCCTCGGAGTCGAACGGAGTCAGATTGCCCGCATGTTCCTGGTGGAAGCCCTGGTCATGGGCATCATCGGTTCCCTGCTGGGCATTGGCAGCGGATATTTTCTGGCCATTGGGGCAATTAAGCTGACGGGCAACATGGCGGCCTCAATTTACGGTTTTGTCTCGACCACCCAACCGCCGGAAATCCGCCTTCCGACAGTGCTCCTGTCTCTGAGTATCGGGATTGTGGCTTCACTGGTGGCGGCCTGGCTGCCGGCCCGTTCAGCCGCCCAACTGAATCCGATTGCGGCGCTCCATAACATCGAAATCCGGCAGCAAAAATCCATCATCGGCTGGAAACGGGTAACCTTTGGAACCGCTATCATTGTGTTCAGTATGCTCATGATTCGGGTTTCAACCGCCAAAGTCGGAGCCTTGGGGCAGTTCAGCTATGCCTATCTGATTCTCATGGGATTCATCATTGTGCTGCCGAAACTGGCTTCGGTACTGGCCAAACTGATGCGTCCGGTGATGGACAGCCTTTTTGGCACAGAAGGCATTCTGGCGGTGGACGCCATGATTTCGGCTCCCGGACGAACCACGGCCACGGTGGGCGCACTGATGGTGGGCCTGATGTTTGTGTTTGCAACGGGGGCGTATGTGGATAGTTACAAAACGACCGTCCAGGGCTGGATGGACCGCACCATCAGCACCGATTTGATTGTCAAACCAACCAAAGACACGGCCCGCTCGCGGACCTATCACCTGAGCGACAGCCTGAGCCAGCGGATTGCCCGGATTCCGGGGGTCAAACGGCTGGAAAATGTCCGTTTTACCACGGTTCCCTATCGCAACGATACGGCGGCGGTGATTACGCTGGAACTGGAAGGACTCTTTGCCCGCACCCATGGAGTGATAGATGAAGGCGACGACCCGGCATTGCAGGGCAAACTGATTCGCGGTGAAGGCGTTTTTGTTTCCCGGAACTTCGAAGCCAAATGGGGCCTGGGAACCGGTGGCACCATCCAGCTTGAAAGTCCGAAAGGTCTGTTCGAACGCCCGATTTTAGGCATTTCCGAAGATTATTCCTCCGACAAGGGCACCATTTTTATGGACCGGGCGCTGTATCTGGCCTATTGGCAGGACCCGGCAGTTGATTTCATTGACGTGAACATCAAACCGGGCGTGGATCCGATTGCCTTCAAACGTGAACTGGAACAAACCCTGGCCGGGACGGAGCAGGTCTTTATCTACACGAACCGCGAATACAAACAATGGATTATGGGCCTGATTGACGGCTTTTTCGTCCTCAATTACATGCAGATGGCGATTGCGATTCTGGTGGCGGCGATTGGCATCTTTAACACGCTGTCGATTTCGGTTTCGGAACGGCAGCGGGAACTGGGCGTGATTCGGGCCATTGGCGGACTGCGCGGACAAGTGCGGAAAATGATTCTGCTGGAAGCGGTCGTGATTGCGCTCATCGGTCTGGTGACCGGGGCCATGTGCGGGGTGTTGAACACCTATTTTCTGGTCCGGATGGGTGGCATGATTACCGCCGGGTTTGTTATTCCCTTCCGGTTTCCCATCAGTCTGATTTTCATCACCTTGCCCATTGTAATCATCATTGCGCTCATTGCAGCATGGTGGCCGTCGCGCCGTGCCACAAACCTGAAAATTGTGGAAGCCATTGGCTATGAATAAGTCTTGGGAGTGACCTGAAGGCAGAAGGCAAAAGGCAGAAGGCAGAAATTTTTGGTCCTGTAAATATTTCGGTACTTTGCCGCACAACTTTCTTTTCACCACAGAGACGCAGAACAGGCGCAGCGGATGCGCAGAGCAAACCAAAGAAAAACTCTGCGAAAACTCTGCGAAAACTCTGCGCCTCTGCGGTGAAAAATAAGACAGCACCAAAAATTTACAGGGACAAATTTTTTCTTTCACCAAGTCAAAGTGGTTCTGACTTCTGACTTCTGACTTCTGGAAGTCTTGGGAGTCACGCACGAAAAGGAAAATATGAAATATCGTTTTGGTGGTCTGTGTTTTTTGTTTTTTTTGTTTTTTTCCGTGATTGGGAGCCCGCAGCAGGCAGCGACTCCGGATGCACGCAAAATCATGGAGGCCGTCTATAACCAGGACACCAGCCGTGATACCTCGTGGCAGGGGTTTATGGATGTTTTTGACAAAAAAGGCAATATGCGGCGCAAACGGTTTGCCTTCCGCAAGTTGGGCGGCCTGGGCAACAGCAAAACCCTGATTCGGTTTGTGGAACCGGTCGAAGTGCGCGGAGTGGGATTGCTTTCCTACAATCTGAAAGGACAGGCCGACCGCCAATGGCTCTACACTCCGGCCATCCAGCGGACCCGGCGGATTGCGCCGCAGGAACGCTCCGGGCGGTTTTTGGGCACTGATTTTACCCATGAAGACATGGCCGAACGGGTGTTGGATGATTTTACCTACCGGCTGATTGCCGAAGGTGAGACAATTGACGGGCTCAAAACCAACAAAATCGAAGCCAAGCCTGTTTCGCCCGACAAGTCCCAATACTCACTGATTTATATCTGGGTGCCGCTGGATGTGCCTTATGGAATTTTGGTTGAAATGTATGACAGGAAAGGCCAAAAGACCCGCATTTACCATGCCAGTGAACTGACTAAACTTTCAAATATCTGGGTTGCCAAGCGACTTGAGATGCAAACCGTATCCGACAACACCCGGACGTTGCTGATGCTTGACGCCATCAGGTTCAACACCGGTTTGAAAGAAGACCTCTTTACCTTGCAGTCACTGGAAAAAGCGGACTTGTACTGAAATGGCAGGGTATGTTTTTTTCAAGCCTTCACGACATAAATGTTTGTACCTGTAAATTTTTTGGTGCTGTTTTATTTTTCACCGCGGAGGCGCAGAGAACTCGCAGAGGATACGCAGAGAAAAACAGAGAAAAACTCTGCGAAAACTCTGCGAAAACTCCGCGCCTCTGCGGTGAAAAGAAAATTGTTCGGCAAAGCACCAAAATGGTTACAGGACCAAATTTTTTTTGCCATCCACAGCGACTTCTCTGCCTGGCTTTCCTTCTGATTCTCGCCACCAGTCAACTTTGCCTCGCTCAAACCGAAGAACCACCGCCCACTTCGGAGCCAAACCTGCAAACACCTGCTGACCAAGCTCCGCCCCCGCCACCTTCACACTGGCAATGGGAATTTACCCTTCGCAATCGGACCGGTTTCCGGCTGGACAATCCACAAGTGTTCCAGTTTTCGCGGACCTCTCTGGATGTCAAAACCAAATACAAAATCAGTGACAACTGGCGGCTGACCATGGCCGGACGGGCCATGTACGATGCGGTTGACCGGCTGGGGTACCCACGCAACGGTTTTTTTGAGCCGCGTGAGCTGGTGCTGGATGGCAAAATTCAGAAACTCAGCCTCAGTCTGGGCTTGCAACAGGTCGTCTGGGGCCAGGCCGACGGCTTACGGGTGCTGGATGTCATCAACCCGCAGGATTATCGGGAATTTTTGCTGGAGGATTTTCTTGATTCGCGCCGCCCGCTCTGGACCGTCCGGGCAGATATTCCGCTGGGTCAGGGAACGCTCCAATCCATTTGGATTCCTTATTTTGCGCCGGGTCGGCTCCCCGGCCCAGGGGATGAATTCGGAGCCGGGGAAAGTTATGGACTGGGCCTGCTGGGCGCAGCCAATTCCGGCCCGCCGCTGCCCTTTCCGATGACCGTTCGCAAGGCCAAACGCCCGGAAGGTTCGATTGCCTCCAGTCAGTTTGGTTTCCGGTTCAGTCACCCGCTGGGTCGCTGGGATGTGACAGCCAATTTCTTTCGTGGCTGGGAGGATATTCCCACGCCATATTTTAATGGCATCGAATTTTCCCCTACGCCCAAAATCGTCTTTGCTCCCCGTTTTGACCGGAAAACCGTGTTGGGAGGAACCGCCGCCACCAATTTCGGCCCGGTTGTGCTGCGGCTGGAGGCCGGCTGGAATTTCAACAAATCGGTTGCAGTGACCGATTTTCCTCCGGAAACCGGGTTTCGTCGTTTGGGGCAGTTTTCCAGCGTGGTGGGAGTGGATTATTCCCCGCGCCCGTGGGTGTGGTTGAGCGGGCAGTATTTTCTGCAATTCACCCATGCACCCCAGTCAGAACTGGTCCTGCCCCGGATGAATCACCTGGCTTCGTTTTACATCCGCACCAACTTCCGGCGCGAAACGCTCAGGCCAGAGCTTTTTGTGCTGACCGGACTCAATCAAAAGGAATATATGATTCGGCCCCGGTTGACCAAAAGTTTTGGCGACCATTGGAGTGCCAGCCTGGGAGCCGATTTTCTGGGAGGAAACCGCAAGACGATTTTCGGCTTTTTCGCAAACCGGGACCGGATTGTGGTTGAACTCAAATGGAGCCGGTAAATCTCTAGCGCGTGTCACGCGGCGCAGGAGAAACCGGTATTTCCAGCCGGTCGGTGGTCCGTTCGGTCAGGGTCCCGGCAAGATATCCTTCCTGTGTGTAAGAGTTGACCGCAGGCGGTGGCAATTGAGCCTGCATTCCCGGAGCTGCCATCTGCAAATTTCCCAGCGGTTGCTGATTTGGCGGTTGGGCAAAAATGACCTGTGGCAGATTGCTTTGTTTGGATCCAACTCTGGTAAACATCAACAGGAAAAAACCGATCAGAAACACAAAAAAGCCAATCAGAAAAATTGGCACCCCCAGCCCGCTCATGGCAGACCTGCCACTCAGAACTGCCATAAAAATTGTGATTCCCAATAAACACATGGCTCCGGTCACCGTCATCGCCCAGCCAACCTTGTGTAACATCTGTCTGTTGAGTTCTTCCTGTAAATAAGGCAGTTGGGGGATTTCCGCCAAAGGAATCGGAGTCGGTGAGACTCCAGCGGGGATGGTTGGTGGCAGTTGGGGGGCGCTGAGAGCCTGGGCCACCACGCTCAGGTTGGTTCCACAGGATTTACAAAATCGCTGCTCGTCCGATAGAGCCTGAGTTCCACACTTCGGACAAAACATAGGCACACTCCAAGCAGTCGCGGCTTTTGTTTACCGGGTATCACGGGAAGAAGGCGGAAAGGGCATTTCCAACCGGTTGGTGGTCTGTTCGGTCAAGGTTCCGGACAGGTAGCTGCCCGGTGTGTAGGAACTGACCGACGGCGGCGGCAACTGTGCCTGCACTCCCGCCGGTGTCATTTGTGGATTGGCTACCGGCTGCTGGTTCGGCGATTGGGCGAAAATAATCTGGGGAAGATTGTTTTGCTTGAGGCCAAAACGGGTGAACAGGAGCAAAAAAATCCCAATCAGAAAAATTGGGATGCCCATAGCGCAAACCTCAGGTTTTCCGTTAAAAACTGCCATAATGATAGCGACGACCGGGACAAACAGCGGACCACCCAACGCCATGGCCCAACCGATTTTGCGCAAATGCTGGCGTTTGGATTCTTCCTGCATATAAGGCAGGTCCGGAATTTCCGTCAATGGAATCGGGTTTACCCCAATCATTGAGGGAATTTGGCTGGAGGGAGGAACGGGTGGTGCAACAGGGGCTGGGGGTGACATCCGCGCTGGAACCAGAACCGGGGCCGGGGGTTGCGGAGCACTGAGAACCTGGGAAACCACAGCCAGATTGGTCCCGCAGGTTTTACAAAACCGTTGTTCCGGGGTCAGGGCTGAGGCACCGCAATTCGGACAAAACATAGATCTTCACTCCCACAAATTAAGGCTGATGCTTCAACGAGTGTTCCGTCTGGCTTGAGACAGAGGAACCTCCAGATGCTCGGTCGTATGTTCCGTGACACTGACAGGTGTGGCCCACAGGTTTGCGGCTGCCAGTTGAGCCTGAGGCACCGAACCGGGTTCAGCCTTCGCCGGAGGCGTAATCACTGCTGCATTGGCCTGGGGGAGAAACACAACCTGGGTTCCATCCAGCTTCTTGAATGCAAGCCAGACATAAACCTGCAGGCACAGTCCGGTCACAAACAAAAGCGGACCGAATAAACCAATGTTTCTTAACGCCTCTCCCAGTTCCCATGAGTATCGGTGAATGATTTCTCCCAAAATCAAAAAAAACAAAGTAACAGGGAAACAGCCCAGCATCATCCCCAACCCTAAACGCTTGAGCTTCTGACGTTTGGCTTCGTACTCAAAAAGCGGGGCCGTTCCCCCCGCTGCATCAACCGGTGAACCCTGTCCCCCGGTGACCGAAAGCAAGGGCATCCCCTGAAACGATGGAGCAGTGGAACCGTTGGTTGAGGTTGTTTTCACCACCTGCGAAACAACCATCAGATTCATCCCGCAGGACTTGCAAAATTTCTGGTCAGGCAGTTGGGGCGGAGTTCCACAATTTGGGCAAAACATAACAGACCTCGCTTTCAGCTATTTCGTATCCCGTGAGGTCGGTTGATACGGCATTTCCAACCGGTGGGTGGTATGTTCCGTCACGCTGAAAGGAGGCCCGTAGGATGAAACCGCCGGCGGTGGCAGTTGGGCCTGAACCGGTTGCCCCTGATAGGGCAGGTTCCCGGTTTGGCCGGAAATCACGGTCGGCTGCTGAACCACAATCACCTGGGGCAAATCGGGTTTCTTAATGAGAACTTTGGCATAAAACCAGACAAAAAAACCAGCTACCGTGACTAAAGCACCAAGTCCGCCGAGTTCCCCAATAGCCCGCCCCAAGGGTCCGATGATATGCCGGAGCGCATCGCCCAAAACCCCCATCAGAATACCAAACACAATCCCTCCCCCCATCATCATCCACCCCAGGCGACGCAATTTTTCCCGCTTGACGGCATCATCCAAAAAAGGGATGCCCGGCAAAGGCGCGGAGGGGGGTGCAGGGGGGCCGGAGGGAACCATCCCAGGCCCTGGCGGTGCAGCCGGTAACGGCATTCCGGCAGGCTGGCTCAAGGGAGCATAGGGATTCTGCCCCGAGACAGCAGGGTTCAGGACCTGCGAAACCACCAACAGGTTTGTCCCGCAAACCTTGCAAAACTTTTGATCATCAGAAAGAGGTGGTGTTCCACAGTTCGGGCAAAACATAAGAATTCTCGGTGAAAATTCCCTTTCGGATGAAAATGAATCCATCCCAAAGACTGGATTTTGACATGATAAGGAAGGGGTGCTTGTGGCAGACTTGTGAAAGCCTATCATAAAACACCTGTTGACGCTGCTGTTTTTTCGTCGTTAGACTCTTGAATTTCGAGGTCGTCAGAGCATGCCGGTTGTTGCTGCGGCTACTTCCTGACAAAAATTTTCGCCCTAAACGCTAAGGAGTTTTGGATTGTTTCACCTACCCTTGTCCCGTCGCTTTTTCTGCTGGGGTCTGCTGTTGAGCCTGGGTTGCACCCCGTGGGCCGCTCCGCTCCGGGCCCAAACCCCTGCTGTTTCCGAACCGACTGAAGCGATTCCGGTCACGCAACGCGAAGTGTTGCTCAACGAATTGCCCATTGTGCTCGCCCCCCGGCCCGGCTCCACCTCGGTCTCGATTATTGTTTTGGTGAAAATTGGTTCCACGTTTGATTTGGCCGGGAAAGCCGGGCTCGCAGCACTGACTGCCGAAGGACTGCTTGCCGGAACCAAAAACCGGGACGGTTCCATCACTTCGGTGGCTGGCATCCGGGAAGAATTACAGGAAATGGGTGGGCAACTGGAAATTACCACCGACTGGGATTCCGTCCGGATTCAACTCACCGGCCCCAACCGCAACGCCCTTGATTTACTGACTTTTGCCGGACAGTTTGCGACTTCCCCTGCTTTTCTTGAAGAGGATTTTAACCGGATTCGGGAGGCACGGATTGCCGCCGTCAGCCAAAGCACTGCCCGCGAGCAAGCCGATCTGCTGTTTACCAGGACCCTGTTTGGCAGTCATCCTTATCACCACAGCATTGCCGGAACCCCGGAAAGCCTCCGCTCGATTACCCGGTTTGCCGCACTTGATTTTTACAAGAAGCACTTTGTTTCCAATAACGCCGCCGTGGTGGTGGCGGGCGACCTGACCATGCCACAAATGCTCTCGACCGTCCGGCGCAGCTTTGGCGGCTGGGTCAAGGGCAAACCCGCACCTTATTCCTTTTTGCCTCCGGTTGAAGTCCAAGCCACCAAAATCGTCTTTTATCCGGACCCTGCCCAGACCAATCTCCAGATTCGGGCCGGAATGCATTCCGGCAGCCTGCTGGCGGAGGATGCCCTGACCTGGAAACTGACGGAAAAGCTGCTCAAACAGTGTCTCCCGGCTGACGACGTGGCCGTTGACCTGCGGCACATGGCCGACAGCCCCTGGATGATACGAGCCACGGCCACCCCTGCCACCCTCAGTCAGGTTCTGGAAACCCGGCTCAAGGAACTGGATACCTGCCGCCAGCCACCTGCGGCAGAGAAACTTCAGGCAGCCAAAGACGCATTGCTTTCCGAATACAAGAACCAGAACCAAACCACGGCTGGAATGGCACGGGTGCTGGCCGACATGGAACGGTACAAAATCGGACGCCGGTCCTATCTGGAAAGACCGCAACAGATTGCAGCCCTCACTGGAGCCGGGCTGCAACCGACTCTGGAAAAACTTGGAAGCAAAAAATTGCTGATTGTGGTTCAGGGTGGCAAGCCTGAGTTGGAAACCATCCTGGCGAAGTTTGGCACTGTTGAAGTTATCAAACCCGCCGAACCAGCCAAATAAGCGGGCACCGGTCCAAATTCGTCAAGGGCAGACCCGCACCTTGAAAGAAGCGAAACCTTTTGCTTCAATCAAGAGTATATCGCGCTTGCCTCATATCGGTTTCGGGCAGGCAACTATTCAAAATCTTATCGTAGGACAGTCAGTACCCATGCACGACCCTGAAAATGTTCTGAATCCACTGGAAGTGGTGACAACCTCAGCTCATTTGAGTGGTGCCCTGTTGGAAAACACCCAAACCAACGGCACCGGTTCAAAACCACTCCAGGAAATCCCGCTGGCATCGTTTCACCCACTCTCCACTGCTCCTGAGTTACCCAATGGAACAAATGGTCTTCCAATGAACGGAGTACATCCGGAACCGGTGGAATCACTTGAACCGCCATCAGTGCCACAGATTTTTGTCGTTAATAACAGTGAGGCACCGGAAAAGATTGGTCAGGTGGAATTGCCCTCCGGACAACCTGACGAAGAAGACCTGCTGACCTCAACTGAAACAGTGGTTACCTACCAATCCCACCCTGCCCTCTCGCCTGCCACACCACCCATGTTTACCGGCCTGGCCTCAACCGAGTCGGTGGTTGAATATGCCACGGATGAGGTAGCCGGACCTTCCAACTTTGCGTCAGCCGAGCCTTGGGCCGAATCCCCGGATGATATTCTTCCGGAACCTGCAATAGTCACGGCTCCAGCCACGGCGGCTCCGGTTTACAAACCGATTTATACGGTTGAACGGCCTGAATTGCTGGCCGGGCTGACGCTGGAAGACGACCCGCAGATTCAGGTGAGTGAGCCGATACCGCCTCCCGGACGCTGGCGCTCCTGGCTTTCAGAGGGATTTTTACTGGGTCGGGACTTTTTCTTTGCGGCAGTAGTGGCGGTTTTGATTGTTTTGTTTGTCGTTCAGCCGGTCAAAGTGGAAGGAACCAGCATGCTGCCCCGGCTGCATGACGGCGAACGCATCTTCATCAACAAGTTCATCTATCAGATGGAGTCCATCCAGCGCGGGGACATCGTTGTTTTCTGGTATCCCAAGGACCCCAGTAAATCCTTTATCAAACGGGTCATCGGATTGCCCGGCGATGAAGTGCAACTGGTTTCCGGCAAACTTCGCATCAATGGCAAACCCATCAACGAAAACTATCTCTCCAAAGACTATACGACAATTGCCGCCCCCAGTCACACCTGGGTGGTCGAACCGCACCATTATTTCGTCATGGGCGATAATCGGGATGCCAGCAACGACAGCCGCAGTTGGGGATTGGTACCGGAAAAATACATTTATGGAAAAGCCATTTACCGGTATTGGCCAATTGACGACGCCGGCTCACTGGATGACAACATCAAAGCCTTGAAAGAGTTGAAAACCATTCCGACCATTTCTGAAGAATAGCTGAAAGCCGGATTGAAAACCCCTTTGCCAGTGCAGTTCAATGACCTGAACTTGAGCAGGTCCCCTGGGTTTTCAATCCGGCTTTTGCTTTGTCCGTCTATTTGGACCGAATCACAGTAAAGACGGGGCCAGTGCTGCTGCCCCCGGAAGCGGTCAGGGAAACCGGCCCGGTGGTGGCCCCGGCAGGAACCGTGGCTGTGATTTGGGTACTCGAATCCACCGTAAAACTGGCCGCCCGGCCATTAAAGAAAACACCATCCACCTGCCCCAAATTGAACCCGCTGATGGTCACGCTGGTTCCCACCGTTCCCGTATTGGGGGACAGCCCGGTGATGCTGGGATTCTTCCCAAACGGTAGAACTGCCAGAATAAAGCTCCGGCTGGTGGTGGCTCCGCAGTTGTCAATAGCCGTCACGGTGATGGTAAAAGTGCCATCGTTCGCAGGCAGCGCAGTGACCATGCCCGTCGCGGGATTGACCGTCAGGGTTCCGGCATAAACACCCGAAGCGGCGACTGTGACAGTGGCAACCGTGCCATTGTCTGTGGGGGCAGCCGAAGCTGCTACCGTCAGGGGGGTTCCGGCGACCACGTTCATATCCGCATACGTGCCCAGCACTGGGGCCGTGTTCGGGGTCACATTCACCGTCAGGTTGGCCATGGCCGTCTGCCCTGCTCCGTCCTGCACCCGCAGGGTCACCGTGTTGGCCCCCACCGTAGCGGAACATGAAGCCGTCACGGTCGCGCTCACCGTCCCAGTGGTCACGGCAAAACCCGTCAAGGTCAGCCCTGGTGGCACCGTGACGGGTGTCACAACCAGACTGGCCAGCGGGGTTTCAGCGTCGTTGACCACTGCGAGGGTGGCCGCCGTCCCGGAACTGCCCTGCTGCCGCGTCAGCGTGGCTCCGGCGGTTATCGTCGGCATTTGATTGATGACCGTCAAACTGGCTGTCCGGGTCACTGTGGCAGTGCAAGTGTCAGTGGCGGTCACAATGAAGCTATAGGTACCCGGCAGAGTCGTGTGACTGGTCGTGACGCTGATGGTCCCGGTCGTGGGGTTCACCGCTGCTGTTCCTGAATTGCCAAAGGTGAGCGGCGTCAGATTAACCACTGAAATATTGTTTTCCGTATCGGTCAAAGCAGTCGCCGGGGTCAAGGTCACGTTGTTTCCGGCATTCACAGTTGTGGTGGCAAAAGTTCCCAAGGATGGGGGCGTGTTGACCGTCACGGTGGTTGAACCGCTGGCTGCCACGGCACAGCCGAATCCATCCGTGGCAGCGGTCACACTGTAGGTCGTGGTCACCGCCGGATTGACCGTAAAAGTTAGCGTCGGATTCAGACTGGTCTGGGTGCCGCCACCGTTATTGAGCGAAACCCTAAAGGGGGGAGTTCCGCCATTCACCGTAGCGGTAATGGTAGCCGGATTGCCAGGCGTGCAAATGGTTCCGGTCCCACTCAAGGTAGCGGTGGGGGTGCCGCAGGCCAGTTCCGCCACAAAAGCATCAGTCCGTGAGTTTGTATCATTGGGAACGAGGTTTGAGGCACTGCCATCCAGGTAAATCACATTGCCGTTTTGGCTGAGTGCCCGGCTTTCAATCTGCTCATTTGCCGTAATATTGGCTCCATCCAAAGCATGACTGACCAATAGAAATCCATCAAAGGAACGGCGATAGGCAATCACATTTGATTTACTGGTGACTGCCGGATTGGGGTCAATGAGTCCCGGCACAAGCTCCGGTGCCCTCGTCTGAAACAGAATGGTGGAGCCATCCCGGCTCAGGCGGGGTATAATGCTACTGGTGCTGATTGTTGTCAGCGGCGAACCGGGAACATGTGTCACCAGGGCATAGGTTCCGGTTCCCGGACTGAAGGTAAAGACATCGGAACCGTTATTTTGGTCCACTTGTCCGGGCACAATATTTGAGGAACTGCTTTCAAACATAATCAGACTGCCGTCAGGGGTCATATCCGCCCGCCCGGCTCCGGCGGTTGTCAAGGCTGAACTGGCAACATGGCTGACCAGGGTACTGGTTCCGCTCTGGCGGCTGTACAGGTAAATGTCAAAACCAGCGGCAGGCTTGATTTGCCCTGGCACAACGTCAGTAGCTGCTGAGAAATAAAGGACGAGACTCCCGTCAGCGGTGATGTTGGCACCTCCGCTGACATTGTTTGTCGTGGTGGTCATGGAAGTCGCATTGTGCGAAATCAGAGCGTTGGTGCCGGTGGCGCGGTTGTAGAGAAAAATGTCATCGAACGTGCCGTTTGGATCCGTCTGTCCCGTGACAACATTTGAAGCCTGGCTTTCAAGTACCAGAAAATTACCGTCATCCGAAAACAACTCCGGTTCGGAAGTGTCATTCGCGGTGGTGGTCATCGAAGCCCCGTTGTGGCTGACCAGGGTCATGGTGTCGGCGCTTCGGTTGAAAATAAAGGTGTCCAGGCGATTATTGGTATCGGTGATGCCGGTGACCAGATTGGTGGCACCGCTGGCAAAGGCAATCAAATTTCCGTCATTGCTGATGACCATCCGGCTCGAACTGCCGTTGGCCGCCGTGGTGGCCGAGCCTGCCGCATGGGTCACCAGGGTGGTGGCTCCAGTGCTTCGATTGTAGAGGAAAACATCTGCCCCCAGATTGGTATCCACCTGACCGGGAATGATATTGGTGGAATTGCTGGTATAGGCAATCCAGTTCCCGTCGCCACTGATGGCCGCACCACTGGCCGAACCGTCCCCGGTTGTCACCAGGGAACTGGCGTTATGGCTGACCAGCGTGAGCGCGTTGGTCTGCCGGTCAAACAGGAAGATATCCGTACCGGTCCCGTTCGGGTCAATCTCACCGGGAATGACGTTACTGGCAAAGGTGGTAAATACCAAAAACCGCCCGTCGGTGCTCATCAGTTGGGTATTGCCCAAACCAAAACTGGAATTGTTGGGAGTGGCCGACGAACCGCCGTCACCGGCCCGTGACATGAGTGTGATGCCGGCCAAAGCCTCCGGATGTACCGAAAGGTTTGCGGCGGGAACCGGGTCCTGCTTCAAGCGCAATGAGTGGCTGCCGGAATGAGTGGCTGCCTGCGGGTGACCTCCAGCCTGGCTGGCCAGCAACCAGCACAGCAAGGCGCACATACCAAGATAAAATCCGTACAACCTTGATTTGGGAATGTAATTCATAACCTGCCTCCGTTTGAAAAAACCGTTTCAAAATGTCTTTCAAAGAGGGAGGCGATAACGGCGTCAAAAACCTATCATATTTTTCGAACCGTTCGGTGAGTGCTATATTCAGATCCGGATTTCGTTTTCGCCGTCACGGTCATCACCCACAGAATCTCATGGAATCACTGTCGCCTTCTGAATTCACCATGCTCTTAAAAAACTGGCGGAGCGGCGACCAGACTGCCCTCGACCGTTTGATGCCAGTCGTTTACGAAGAACTGCGCCGCATTGCCAGCTCCCATATGGCCCGTGAACGGTCCGACCACACGCTGCAAACCACGGCACTGGTTCACGAAGCCTACCTAAAACTGGTCAAACAAAAAGACATCGAATGGCAGGACCGAGCACATTTTCTATGCCTTGCCTCACGCTTTATGCGCCAGATTCTGGTGGACCATGCCCGCACCCAGACCTATCAGAAACGCGGTGGCGGGGCCATTCAGGTTTCGCTTGACGACAATTTGAAAATAGCTCCTGACCGTTCAGCCGAATTTTTAGCCCTCGATGAGGCACTGACCCGGCTGGCGGCGGTGGACCCGCGCAAATGTCAGATTGTGGAAATGCGTTCTTTTAGTGGAATGACCGTAGAGGAAATTGCCGAAGTCCTGAACCTTGCTCCGGTGACCGTCATGCGCGACTGGCGCTTTGCCAAAGCCTGGCTGCAAAGGGAATTGAGAATTGAGAATTGAGAATTGAGAATTGAGAATTGAGAATTGAGAAGGGTCAATTAAATTTCGGTTAGGTATGGCAATTGCCTATTTTAGTTTTGATTCAAAGGAAAATTAAAATGGGGGCAAAGTCGTTATGAGTCACCGAGAAAACGTTGTCATTGAGAAGAGTTTTGCGTTTGCTGTCCGGGCTGTCCGCTGTTATCAAATGCTCTTTCAGAAAAATGAAACAAGGCCCATTGCAAACCAATTTGTCAGGTCTGCAACTTCAACCGGAGCTAATTTGGCGGAGGCCACTGATGCCCAAAGCCGGGCTGATTTTATTTCAAAGGTTTCTATTTCACTAAAAGAAGCCCGTGAAACTTTTTATTGGATTCAACTGATGGCAGCAACCAACATCCTAACAGCAAAACAGGCCCAAAGTCTTGGGTTCGACTGTGAGGAACTTCTGAAATTGTTGACCTCAATTTTGAAGTCTTCCCGTAAGTAAGTTCAATTCTCAATTCTCAATTCTCAATTCTCAATTCTCAATTCTCAATTCTCAATTCTCAATTCTCAATTCTCAATTCTTAATTCTCAATTATGTCCGCTGACTGGCACAGACTGGATGAGTTATTTCACGCGGCTTTGGAAAAAGCCCCGGCGGAACGCGCTGCCTTTCTGACGGAAGCTTGCGCTGACAATGAGGAATTGCGCAAAGAAGTGGAAGCCCTGCTGACGGCTGACGCGCTTGACCAGGATTGGCTGCCTCATCTGGCGGCAGCAACCGCAGTTGGCTGGCTGACCGGGAATCAGGCGGAAGTGGCCTTGGGGCAAAGGGTTGGAAACTATGAAATCCGGGCCTTGCTGGGCAAAGGAGGCATGGGGCAGGTCTTTGAGGCCCTGGACCTGCGACTGAACCGGGTCGTGGCATTAAAATTCATTTTGGGGTCCAACCCGTCCCAACGGGAACGGTTCCTTCAGGAAGCCCAGGCCCAGGCCCGCATCACCCATGAAAATGTCTGCCAGGTATATGAGGTGGGGGAAATCGGCACCCGGCCCTATATTGCCATGGAACGGATTGTCGGGCAGCCCATCAAAGAGGTGGCCCGGTCGGTGCCACGTGAAGACCTGATTCGACTGGTCAAGGAAGCCGCCACAGGACTCCATGCCGCACATCGGCTGGGCATCATCCACCGGGATGTCAAGCCGGCCAACCTCCTGGTTCGCACCACACCGGATGGAATCCGGCAAGCCTGCCTGATGGATTTCGGCTTGGCGCGGGACCTGGACGAACAACACAGCCTTACCGAAACCGGTTTTGTGCTGGGGACTCCGGCATACATGTCACCCGAACAGGCCCAAGGAGCCAAAGCCGGAATTGACCGTCGCGCGGATGTTTACAGCCTGGGGGCAACGCTCTATGAATTACTGACCGGGGTCCGTCCGTTTGAGGCGGACTCGGCTCTGGCGGTGATGGTCCAGGTGCTCGAAGCCGAGCCGATTCCTCCGCGTAAACACGTGCCCGCCCTGCCCCCGGACCTGGAAGCCATTGTCCTCAAATGCCTGGAAAAGGAACCACACCGCCGGTATGACTCAGCCAAAGCCCTGGCCGATGATTTGAACCGGTATCTGGAAGGCGAGCCGGTTCAGGCCCAACAAACTTCGTGGTGGTATTGGGCAGCCAAAAAAGCCAAAAAGCAAAAATCCCTGGTGGCAGCCATTGCCATCGGCTCACTGCTGGTCATGATTTTGGGCGGATTGTTGGTTTTCACCCGCTGGACGGCAGCCACTCAGGCCCGGTTGGCGCAAACCTTCGGGCAGGAGGCGGAAAAAATCGAGGCCATTGTACGCCAGGCTTACACCTTGCCCTTGCATAACATTCAGCCGGAACGCGGATTGATACAGGCACGGGTGGCCGCCATCCGGAACCGGATGCGCGAAGCCGGTTCATTAAGCGAAGGAGCGGGAAATTTTGCCCTGGGACGGGCTTACCTGGCCTTGCACGAATATGCGCAGGCCCGGCAGGCGCTTGACCTGGCCTGGAAAGGCGGGTTCCGGGACCCGGAAATTCATTACGTGCAGGGACGGGTGCTGGGCAAGCTGTACCAAAAGGAACTGGAGGACGCGGAACGAATCAGCAACAGCGAAATCCGCCAACAGCGGAAACGGGAAATCGAGCGGACCTGGGCTGTTCCGGCACTGGCGGCTCTCAATCAGTATGTTCGGGAAAACGGCGGGCAAACCGAATCTCCGGCATTTGTGGCCAGCGAAATCGCCTTTTACCAACATGATTACCTCACCGCCCGGCGCAAGGCACAGGAGGCATTCCAGCAGGTGCCCTGGCTCTATGAAGCCAAAAAGCTGGAGGGCGACATTCTGTTGGCCATGGGCCGTGACGAACAGGCTACCGGCCATTACGAGAACGCAGTGACCTATTTCAACCAAGCTGCTGCCTGTTATGACCAGGCAGCAACCATCGGGCGCAGCGACCCGCTGGTTTACCTTGGGTTGGCAGCCCGCTGGATGCAGGTTCTGGAAATGGAATCCTCCCAGGAAAAGCCTCTGGACGAAACTGTCAGACAAGCAGTGGCGGCCTGCCGGTTGGCAATCGCAGCCGACCCGGCCCAGTGGCAAAGTTATAGCTTTTTGGCCATCATTTATTGGCGACAGGCCACTGACTATCACAACCAGGGCAAGGACGCATCAGCCTCTTTGGCCCAATCCATCCATTGGGCACAGGAAGCGTTGCAACGAAATCCACAGGATGCCCGGACACTATGGAGCTTGGGAACGGCCTATCAATTGCAAGGCCGCCATGCCATTTCCCAGGGGCACCCGCCCGGAACCGCCTTTGCCCAGGCAATTGCCAGTTACCAACAGGCAACCAGCTTGAATCCACATGATGTTTCAGTTTTGAACAGCCTTGGTAACACTTATTATTTTCAGAGCCTGCACGAAATCCATACCGGTCGGACTGACCCGCACGCCTCCTTTGCCGCAGCCATCCAGGCTTATCAGGAAGCCATCCGGCAACATCCGCAGATTTCAACGCCTTACAATGGTTTGGGAAACACCTATGGACTCCAGGGGGAATATGAGTCCACCCATGGCCTGGACCCGCTCCTCTCACTGCAACGCTCCATTGAAGCCTATCAAAAGGCAATCGCACTCAACCCCCAGGATGTGGCCGGTTATTACAACCTGGGGCCGACCTTTCGGGTCAAAGGCAACTATGAACTGAGCCAGGGGCAGGACCCCGGTGCCTCTTATGAACAGGCCGCTGCCGCCTACCAAACCGCCCTGCGGATGGCTCCCAACTCGACCACTGCCACCAATAATCTGGGCAGCATTCTGGTGTACCAAGCCCATGTGCAAAATCTGAAAGGAATCACCCCTGAGCCGCTCCTCCAGGAAGCAGCCGGATACCTCCACCGGACCAGCCAGTTGAATCCCAACTACAGCCTGAGCTGGATTAACCTCGCCGGATTGTATTATGAGCAGGCCAAGTGGGAATTTCAGACTGGAAAAAACCCACAGGAAGCCATTGGGCAGGGGCTGCAGGCTGTTCAGACCGCCCAACGGCTGGGAACGGAAAACCCACTCCGGCTTATCCATCGGACAAATCTGGAACTGCTGTCTGCGCAAGTCGCCATCCTGCGCCGAAAACGGCCCGAACCTTTTTTTGAACAGGCTCAAACCAGTCTCAACCAAGCCCTCAAACCTGACCCCCAGGACCAGGAACTGTTGCGGTTGCAAGGCCGGCTCAACCTGCGGCGGGCCGCCTGGGCCTTGCAGCAACGACAATCCCCTCTCCCATTCCTGGAAATCGGCTTGAAAGCGGCAACCGACATACTGACTACCAATCCACGGGACACCGAAGCCCAGGCCCTCCAAGCCCGGCTCCTCCAGCTTCAGGCCCAGCTTGAATCAGAACCTGACCGGCGCGCGGAACGGCTGCGGCAAACCCGCGAACTGTTCCATCAAGCACTGGCCCGCAATCCGTTTTTAAAACGGGAATATGGCGACTGAACCGAGCCGGATTTTCAAGATTCACGGGTTAAACAGCAGAAATCTGAGGTTTTATGGAAGCTTTTGACCTTCAGGCCGGAACTCACAGGCCCTCCAACCCGGAACCCGGAGCAAACCTTCCTGATTCTCCGCCGACCTAAGCCGTTAAGAATTTTTCAGCAAAAATTTGCTTTACGGGGTTGCCCAAGAATCATTTTTCATCCAAACTTGAGTTTCTCGACATCGGTGGCAGACTTGGCCTTCGATCACTTCCCAAACTCATCGCCTGACTCCTCGCTTGACGCTTCTCCAATCTGTCGGTTTCTGACTGGCTGGCGGAAAGTTTGGATTTCCGGGCGGGGTGGGTTAGCCACCTGACATCATACCTGTATCAGCCGGGAGGCTTCGCGTGACGAACATTCCAATCAACTTTGAGTCAGCCAGTTCAACGGCTGCCAGCCAAAATGTGACTCAGCCAGACCAAACGACTGAACCAATCGCTGAGTTAAACGGTTCAGCCCCAGGCGAAGAGCCGAAACCGTCGGTACCAGCCGCTGCACCAGCTACGCCTGCGGCAGGAGAGTGGTTTACTCCGATTCCGGTGTCATCCGAACCGGTCGGTGAGGCTCCGCCACTGCCGGCTCCTGACACCCAGCCCCTGCCGCCTCCGGCTTCCGGCGAAGCCACGGGGCAGACTCAGGAACTGACCGCCACCCCTGCTGCGGTCAATACGGGTGAACTTAATCAGTCGGGCGATAAGGTTGCGGTGACAGCCTCTTTGTCTGGCGAACCCAAAGCAGCTCCGGCTGAAGAAAAGCGGTTGGAAGTGGCGGAACCCGCCGAGCCTCCGGCCAAATCCAGCGGAGGGCTGACCCTGGATGAAACAGTCCAACTATTGAGCGACCTGGCCACCTTGCAGGAAAACCTGATGCGGGCCGAGGAACAGACCCTCAAAGCCCACCGTCATGTCGAAATTGTCAAAGAACAACTGGCCAAGGTCAACGAGGAGAAAAACTCGTGGCAGGAACAATTACTACGGCAACGGGCTGAGTTTGACAATTATCGCAAACGGGTTGAGCGCGAAAAACAGGAAATCCGCCAAAGCACCAGAGTTGAAGTAATTGCTCCGATTTTGGAAGTGCTTGACAACCTGGAGCGGGCACTGGCTTTAGGCCATTCTGATACCGGCAACCTCGAAGCGTTTCTGTCCGGCATTGAACTGATTCAAAAACAAATGCTTTCAGCCCTGACGAACTTTGGCCTGAGCCCGGTCGCTGCGGTTGGGCTCCCGTTTGACCCTGTGGTTCATGAAGCCGTTGTAACCCAGGAAACCTCGGATTACAAACCCAACACGGTCCTCGACGAATTGAAACGGGGCTATATGCTGGGAGACCGGTTGCTCCGGCCAGCCATGGTCAGAGTTTCCGTTCGCCCAACCCAAAGCGAACCCGAAGAATAGCACCATCACAAGTCTGGAAGGACCGATGACGGAGAGAAAAACCGAAAAACCCGACCTCATGTTTTTTGGACCCGGCACCAGCCTTTTCAGACTTGTCACGGCACAAACTCATTCGAGTCGTTACTTTTAATCCAGGGACACCGCACGCAGGACGATAAGGTAACAAGGTGACAACCTGACAAGGTGAGAAAAACAGCAGTTCAGTTCCGGGTGGAGACAGGTCACCAATGGACTGGTTTTCACCGGAAAATCCGCCGGGAACCAGTCCATTGACTTCAATGCGCTTACCTCCGGCGCTCCGGCTGTACAATTTTCAAATCACCTGGGTCTTTGTTCCCTTTCGTTGCCTTGTTCTTCTGTTTCCTTTATTTTGCACACGGATTGTTTCCAGCTCCTCATCTTCAGCCGTCCCAGCCTCATCGCCGTACCGGGTTGGGCAGGGGTTCCTGCTCCACAGGAGCCGAGTCGTCGCCCGGCAAAGCTGAAACAGACCGTTGGCTGAATCGTTGACGATAGAAATTCTGTTACTTTTGTTTCATTTGAAGAAAGGTCTTGCTGTATGGGTAAGGTCATTGGAATTGACTTAGGCACCACCAACTGCTGTGTCGCCGTCATGGAAGGCGGCACCACGCAGATTATCCCGAACAAAGAAGGTGGTCGCACGACCCCCTCGGTCGTCGGGTTTACTGACAAGGGCGAACGACTGGTCGGACAAATCGCCAAACGTCAGGCGATTACAAACGCATCAAACACGGTCTACGCGGTGAAACGCCTGATTGGGCGCAAGTACAATTCACCCGAAGTGCAGCGGGCACGTGACAACTCACCCTATGAAATCACCGATTCACCCAACGGGGATGCCCGCGTGCGGGTGCAGGGACGGGATTACAGCCCGCCCGAAATTTCGGCCATCATCCTCCAACGGTTGAAAGCCTCAGCCGAGGATTTTCTGGGTGAAGAAGTGGACGAGGCGATTATTACCGTCCCGGCTTACTTTGACGACTTCCAACGACAGGCTACCAAAGACGCCGGAAAGATTGCCGGACTCAACGTTCAACGCATCATCAACGAACCCACCGCCGCTGCGCTGGCCTACGGTCTGGGCAAAACCCAATCCGAACGGATTGCCGTCTATGACCTGGGCGGGGGCACGTTCGACGTCTCGATTCTGGAAATGAACGACGGCGTGTTTGAAGTGCTTTCCACCTGCGGCGACTCGTTCCTCGGTGGCGAAGACTTTGACCAGCGCATCATTGACTGGCTGATTGAAGAGTTCAAACGCGAAACCGGCATTGACCTGCGTTCTGACCGGCTGGCCCTGCAACGGCTCAAGGAAGCTGCCGAACGCGCCAAGTGTGAACTTTCCTCAACCCTTGAGGCCAACATCAACCTGCCCTTCATCGCGGCGGACGGCAGTGGTCCGAAACACTTGAACGTCAATCTCTCCCGCCGTCAGTTTGAAGAACTGGTCAACGATTTGGTCGAAAAAACGGTCGAACCATGTCAAAAGGCGCTCTGGGATTCGCGCCTCAAACCCGAAGACATTGACCAAGTGCTGCTCGTCGGCGGGCAAACCCGTTCGCCGATTATCCATGAAGTCGTCCGCAAGATTTTCAACAAGGAAGCCTCCGCCGCCATCAACCCTGACGAAGTGGTGGCCATCGGAGCCTCCATCCAGGGCGGCGTCATGACGGGCGAGGTCAAAGACCTGGTGCTGTTGGACGTGATTCCGCTCTCGCTCGGTATCGAAGTCCGGGGCGGCCTCTTCCAGAAAATCGTGGAACGCAACTCGACGATTCCCATCCGCAAAGCCCTGACCTTTACGACGGTCGCCGACAACCAGTCAACCGTCGAAGTCCACGTCCTCCAGGGCGAACGCGAAATCGCCACCGGCAACCGTTCGCTCGGACGCTTTGAACTGGTCGGCATTCCCCCGGCTCCCCGTGGCATTCCGCAAATCGAAGTGTCGTTTGAAATCAACGCCGACGGGATTGTGCAGGTCTCGGCCCGCGACAAGATGACCGGCATGGAACAAAACATGCGTGTCACGCCGTCGTCGGGGCTCTCGCCATCGGAAATTTACGACCTCATCAACGAAGCGCAGTCGAACGCCGAAGCCGACCGTCACATGAAAGAACTGCTCTTGCTGCGCAACCGCCTCGAAGGGCTGATGCAAAACACCCAGCGGTCTTTCAGCGAATTTGGCTGGATGCTCTCGGCCAGCGACCAGGAAATGGTCCGCGAAACGCTCATGCAGGCCAAAGACGGCCTTTCAACCAACGATTCCGGCTTTATCCGGGGAACGCTCGAATCACTGGAACATGCCGCCAAAGTCATCACCGACGCCATGTTCAGCCCGGCAGCCTCAGGCCAGGATGCCGCCGGCGGTGGCGAAGACGATGGCATGCCCAAGATGCTGCCCGAATAATAAACGTTCGGGAGCCTCAACTCCTTCTTTTACTTTTACTAAGAATCCCACGGCTTCTTTACCATCAATGATACGATGATCATAGGAGAGAGCTACGTACATCATA
>JAIBAN010000151.1 GCA_019695185.1 Blastocatellia bacterium
GTGACTGTGCCCGGAGGCTTGGCGTTGGCTGGGCCGGTGAAGGGCGAACCTGGGAATCCTACGTCAGTAGGTGGCCCGTTCCTTGGCGGCATGGCCTGACGGCCTCCACCCAAGGAATCCCCGCAATGAATTGCGGGGAGGACGTCAATATTGGTAAAGCAGATGTTTGAGCGGAGCTGTCACCGTCATTTTCGGATGCTTGCTCCTCGGTCCTCAGTCCTCAGCCCTCAGTCCTCAAGCGAAGCGTTATGCACTTTCTCGACCTTTTCAAAGACACCCTGCATACCCTCTGGTCGCATAAACTGCGAACCTTCCTGACCATGTTTGGCATTGCCTGGGGAATTGTCTCGATAACCCTCATGGTGGCTGCCGGTGAAGGCTTGCGCGTAGGACAAGCCAAAGTTGCCAGCAGTTTCGGCAAAGACATCATGATTGTTTTTGCCGGGCGAACCAGCCTTCAGGCCGGTGGCAGCCGGGCGGGGCGGCGGATTCGCTGGCAGGATACGGACCATCTGGCCGTCTCGGAACAGGCTCCCGATTGCGATTGCGTGTTGCCTGAATTTGGCCGGGGAGGCTCCACTGTGCGCAGTGATTTCAACAGCGGGTCATTCCTGGTGACCGGCTCCCTGCCCCGTTTTGCCGACGTCCGGAGCATTGCGGTCGCCCAGGGGCGTTACCCCAACGAAGATGACGAACGCGAAGGAAGGCGGGTTGCTCTGATTGGCCCGGAAGTCCAAAAACAACTGTTTGGCAATCGGGAAGTGTTGGGGAAAACCATCCACATTCGCGGAATCGCCTACACGGTGGTTGGAACGATGAAAAACAAAGACCAGGATTCGAGCTATGACGGGCAGGACGTTTCCAAGATTTTCGTCCCTTTCAGTACCGTGATGCGCGATTTTCCGGAAGCGCCCCCTTCCACCCCGCATGATATTGACCGGCTGCTGGCCGTTCCCAAAGGCGTCCAAAACCATGACCGGTGCAAAGCCCAGGTTCGGGCCGCCCTGGGTAGAATCCATGGATTTGACCCACGGGATGAGGAAGCCGCCAGTATTTGGGATACGGTTGAGGAGGCCAAAGCCTTTCGGACCATGACCGATGGGATGAAATATTTTCTGGGCGGAGTGGGTATCACCACCCTGCTTTTGGGCGGGCTCGGAGTCATGAATGTGATGCTGGTGGCGGTGCGCGAGCGGACCCGTGAAATCGGGGTGCGCAAAGCCGTGGGAGCAACTTCAACCGCCATTCTGTCCCAGTTTTTCATCGAGGCCCTGATCATCGTCTTTTTAAGTGGAGGTATCGGCCTCGGTTTGGCCTATGGAATTTGCGGGCTGGTCAATCTTTTGCCGATGCCGCAGTTTTTCGCCGGATTGCTGGCCACGCCGGAAACGGGTTTGCTGGCTTTTGCCCTGTTAGGCACGATTGCGGTCCTGTCGGCTTTGTATCCGGCCCGGAAAGCGGCTTCGATTGACCCAATTGAAGCCCTTCGTTTTGAACCTGGCAGCTAAATTGAATTGAGAATTGACAATTGAGAATTGAGAATCTTTTTCTCTTCACATTGACAAACGGGTACTCGAACCCTGAAGCAACTCCTTGAATTAAGGTTTTCAATTCTCAATTCCCAATTCCCAATTCTCAATTCTCAGTCCTGTGAATTATGCTTTTTGCCATCTGTTACCAAGCCTGGGATTCTCTGGTTCGCCATCCAATGCGCAGTTTCCTGACCATGCTCGGCATTGTCTGGGGGATTGCAGCCGTCACCATTCTAATTGCCTATGGCGATGGGTTTCGGGGAGTTTTGGTGCGCAGTTTCGATGCCTTTGGGAAAAGTGCCGTCGTCTGCTGGCCAGGGCAAACCAGCGAGCAGGCGGGCGGGGAACGCTCCGGCAAGAAAATCAGATTTGAACAGGAAGACTTTGATTTGATTAAGCAGGAAGGCACGCTGGTCAAACAAGTCAGCCTTGAAACCGTGCGCTGGTATCCCATTTCCTACGGCGAGCGGATGTCAAATACAGCAATTCGGGGAGTCCATCCCGATTATGGAACCATCCGGAATGAAGTTCCCGCGGAAGGCCGCTGGATTAGCATTGAAGACTTTGGTGAGCGCCGCCGGGTCGCTTTTTTAGGGAACCGGCTCAAACAAAAATTGTTCAGCGGTCGCCAGGCCATCGGAGAAACCGTTCATATCAACGGAGTCTCCTTTGTCGTGATTGGCGTCATGGACCGCAAGCTTCAGATGAGCAATTACTTTAACAGCGATGATGAATGCGCTTTTATCCCGTACACGGCGGCTGGCGATGTCTGGAATACCCGGTATGCCAGCACCCTGGTTTTTTCAGCCGTGGCACCTTCGCTGGAATCGAAAGCAATGGATCAGGTTCGGGCCATCATGGCCAAACGCCAGCAGTTTTCCGCCACCGACAAACGGGCCGTCCAAATGTTTGGCCGGGAGGAATTCCGCCCGGTGATTGACGGAATCACCATTGGGTTGCAGGTTTTGCTGGTGTTTATTGGCAGCCTGACCCTTGGCATTGGCGGCATCGGGTTGATGAACATCATGCTGGTCACGGTGGATGAACGGATTCGGGAAATCGGTTTGCGGCGGGCCCTGGGTGCCACCCGGCTTCATATCAAAATGCAATTTCTGACTGAAGCCATCATGATTACCCTGGTGGGCGGACTGCTGGGAATCGGGCTGACTTTTGTGGTCGCCCATGCCGTCGGACGGCTCCCCTTGCTCGGACCGCTTTTTGAAGACACCAGTGGCAAGGGCGACCTGGAACTTCAGATTTCCCTGAGCACCGTCATGCTTTCCACTGGAATTTTGATTCTGGTCGGAACCCTGAGTGGAATGGTTCCCGCCCTGCGGGCTTCGCGGTTGGATCCTTCCGAAGCGTTGCGGTACGAATAGACCCAAACCGAGAATTACCAACTACAAGCCAAACCGGACGATATCATGCAGCCGGAGCAGCCCCACCGAACGATGCTGGTCATCAACCACGGGTAAAACCGCGATTTGAGACGGACGATCCTCCATCAGTTTCAGGGCGTCATAGGCCAGGGTTTTTTCCGAAATCACAATCGGACGTTTGGTCATGAGGGCATCCGCCCGCAGGTTCTCAATTTCAGCCGGTTTGCAGGTTTGCATCGCCCGCCGCAAATCACCATCCGTTATCAGCCCCAACAAAAGACCGGAGCCGTCAGTGACATTGACCGCCCCCAGACCAAACCGGCTGATGGCGGTGATGACCTCCAGCCACGAGGAATCGGGCGCAATCACCGGATTGGCTTCCCCCCGGTGCATCAAATCGGCGACGCGGATGGTGAGCCGTTTGCCCAGGCGTCCGGCGGGGTGGTTGAGGGCATATTCCTCACGGGAAAACCGTTTCACCTGCATGAGCGTCATGGCCAGGGCATCGCCAATGGCCAAGGCAACCGTGGTGCTGGCGGTCGGAGCCAGATTCAACGGGCAGGCTTCCTGGTCCACCGAGGCATCAAGCACAACTTCGGCCTGCCGGGCCAGGGAGGACCCCGTGTTTCCCACAATCGCAATCATGGGAACGGTTCTCCGTTTCATATAGGGCAGCATTGCCAGAATTTCGTCGGTTTCGCCGCTGTTGCTTAACAAAACCGCGACATCCTCACCTGAAACAATTCCCAAATCCCCATGCAGGGCATCGGACGGATGCAAGAAGACGGCGGCAGTTCCGACACTGGTCAAGGTCGAGGCGATTTTACGGGCCACAATGCCTGACTTCCCAATACCACTGAACACGACTTTCCCTGTGCAACCGGCCAGCAATTCCACCGCCCGGTCAATTTGCTGGGGGTTCAACCGGTCCGCAGCCCGCAAAATGGCAGCGGCCTCCAATTTCAATAACTCACAAACATTCGAATGATACGATTCTTGCATGACAGCCTGCGTCATCCATCCTCCCCCGTCAGCTTGTTAGCGTTCACCCAAAACCAATTGAGCCACCTGTTCCCGGTGAAACGTGGCGTCTCCGAAAAGGATTTCCGACGCCTTGCTCCGCTTCACATAGAGTTGCAGGTCATATTCCCAGGTAAAACCGATTCCCCCGTGAACCTGGACGCCTCGGTGACAAACCTCCCGAAACGCATCCGAACAATAGGCTTTCGCAATGGAAACCGCCGCCGCTGCCTTGGGGTCGTCCACCGTCAAAGCCCAGGCGGCAAACAACGTGGCCGAACGGGAACTTTCCGTCAACAGCAGCATGTCGGCACATTGATGCTGCACCGCCTGAAATGACCCAATCGGCTTGCCAAACTGGTGGCGGGTTTTGGCATATTCAACTGCGGTTTCCAGCACCCACTGCATACCGCCCACCATTTCGGCGCAGAGTGTCACAGTGGCAACCTCGATGGCGCGGCGGAGCGCCCGTTCCGGGTTTCCATCGGCTCCCAGTGCCTCAGCCTGGGGTATCGCCACATTTTCAAATTCAACCTGATAGAGTTTGCGGGTTGCATCAAGCGCAGGCATGGCAGTCACCTTGACTCCCGCCGCATCCTTTGCCACAGGCAGCAACGCCAGGCTTTCCCCATCCCGCACCACACAAAAAATCACATCGGCGGTCTGGGCATCAGGCACAAAAAGTTTTTTCCCGGAAACCACAAAATCTTCGCCGTTCCGCTCGACTGCCAGCCGCACGGCAGATGGGTTCCAATCGGCTTCCGCTTCCAACAGAGCCACAGTTCCTTTGAGGTCCCCACTGGCCATTTTTTCCAGATAAGCTGCTTTTTGCCTGGAGTTTCCGGCTTCGGCCACCAAAGCACCCGCAAAAATTGCGGAGAGAAATCCGCCCGGCAGACAAACCCGGCCCATCTCCTCGGCAATCACCGCCAGTTCCACCAAGCCCTGGCCCAGGCCCCCAAAATCCTCCGGCAAAGTCAGCCCCAACCAACCCTGTTCGGCCATGAGGTGCCATAACTGGGCGTCCTGGGCCGTATCGGTTTCCATCAACCGGCGGACTCGTTCGGCAGGACATTCCTTTTTCAACAGCTTGCGGGTTGTATCCCGAAATACTTTCTGGTCTTCGTTCAAGTCAAATTCCATGTCTGTACCTTTTCAGCCTTCCCTTCCCGGTTCTCAATTCTCCAAACAAGCACTCAGACCGCATTCCCCAGTCCCCAGTCCTTGCATTTGTTTTCAATAACTTTTCGGCAAACCCAAAACCCGTTCGGCAATAATGTTGCGCTGGATTTCACTGGTTCCGGCTTCGATGGTGTTGCCTCTGGAACGCAAATAACCATAGGCCCAAATGCCGTTGTCAAACTCGCTCAATTGACCGTAAGCCCCCAGGATTTCCTGCGCCGCCTGTTGTGTTTTCTGGTTCATTTCGCTCCAAAACAGTTTGGAAATCGAACCCTCAGGTCCGGGAATTCCGGTTTTGGCAAGCGAAGTCAAGGCCCGCATGGTGTTGAGGCCGAGGATTTCCAGCTCGATTTGGGCCTGAGCCAGTTTCTGGCGTACCAGCGGGTCCTCACAAACCGGTTTGCCGTTTCGCTGCACGGTTTTGGAGCGTTCAATCAGCGCATCCAGATTGCGTCGGAATATCACCTGCAAGCCCGAACCCAGATTGGCCCGTTCATTCATCAGGGCCGTGATGGCGGTTGTCCAGCCCTGATTGACTTTCCCTAAAACCTGAGCGGCAGGCACCCGGACTTCGGTAAAAAAGACCTCGTTAAAGGCGGAATCCCCGCTCATCATGCGCAGAGGGCGAACCTGAATTCCCGGCAGGTGCATGTCAACCAACAAACAGGTGATGCCTTTGTGTTTGGCAGCCTCCTGGTCCGTCCGCACCAGCAGCAGGCACCAGTCCGCCATTTGGGCAAAACTGGTCCAGGTTTTCTGCCCGCTAATGACAAAATCATCCCCGTCCCGAACCGCTTTGGTGGCCAGTGAAGCCAAATCACTTCCGGCATTGGGTTCTGAAAAGCCCTGACACCAGATTTCCTCGCCGGAAAGAATCGGGGCCAGATATCTTTGTTTCTGGGCTTCGGTTCCCATGGCAATGATGGTTGGACCAACCAGGGAGAGGCCAATCGTGCCAATCAGTTCAGGCGCATTGGCGTGGGCCAGTTCCTCCTGGAAAATGGCCTGTTCCACCAGAGTTGCGCCACGTCCGCCGTACTCCTTTGGCCATGAAATTCCGGCCCAGCCTCCGGCATAAAGGGTTTTTTGCCAGTTTTTCAAAAAGGTCACGTTGCCGAGTTCGGTTCTGGTGCCTTTCGGGCGTTCCTCCGGTGCCGGCAGGTTGGCTGCCAGCCAGGAGCGAAATTCATCCCGGAATTGTTGTTCAGCAGGGGTCAAATTCAGGTCCATAGCGATTTCCTTTGGGGAGAAGTCCGACAAGCTTGCCGTTCGTTTGTAATTGGGAATCGGAAAATGGTAAAGGGTAAAAAGCAGTTACCACGTATTTCTTCCTTTTTCTGTCGGGTAAGCCGTCCTAACATCCTGCCCATTCAGTTCAGTGGATTCGCTCATGGCGGAGGTTGTATGAATAACATTGTTGTCATTGGGTCTTCCGGTCATGCCAAAGTCGTTATTGACATCTTGGAAAAACAGGGTCTGTACCGGATTGCCGGACTGATTGACGGATTTCGGGTGGTCGGCGGCGAGACTTCCGGTTACCAGATTCTAGGCAGTGAAACCGACCTTCCCCGCTTGTGTGAAAGCCACCGGATTGTTGGCGGAGTGGTGGCCATCGGAGACAATTTTACCCGTCACAAAGTGGTGTCCCGCATTGCGGAACTGCTTCCCGACTTCCCTTTCGTGACGGCGGTCCATCCCGGAGCCATCATCGCCGCGCATGTCACCCTTGGGAATGGAACCGTCGTGATGGCGGGAGCCACCGTCAACCCTGGCACCACAGTCGGAAGCCATTGCATCTTAAACACTCAATCCTCCCTCGACCATGATTGCCGGATGGGTGATTTTGCCAGCCTTGCCCCTCGTGCCGTCACCGGCGGAAACGTCCACATCGGTCAATTTTCAGCCATCAGCATTGGAGCCATTATCAAACATGGCATCGAAATCGGTGAACACAGCGTCATCGGAGCCGGAGCCACCGTTCTGTTTCCGATTCCTGCATTTTCGGTTGCATTTGGCACCCCGGCCCGGATTGTTCGTTCCCGGATTGCCGGTGAACGCTATTTGTAAGCGTTCCGGTTACAGTTCCCTTCTGTATGGAAAGTTGGCTGAAAAACAATTGTAATATAATCATAACAATTGAACAAATTTCCGAGTAATGCCATACTGGAACGGATGGCCTTGGTTTGTTCGCCCGAACAGACCCGTTTCAGTCAGTGGCAATCGCCCCATCTGGCTCAACCACAACCTTCCAGTTTCTGAAATCTACCGTCGAGCACGAGACTGTCTCGTTGGGCGGAAAAGGTGTTTTATGAAATCCAAACCTGAAAACCGCCGGTCCACCGTTTTGGCTGGCAGCACCGCATCCACTTCCGTTTCCGGGAATGCTTCCCGGTATTGGTTGGCCGTCCTGGTCCTGCTGGCGGTTGGCCTGTCTTTTGCCAGCCTTTTGAATCCGGCTCCGCGAGTGGTCCAAGCACAATCCAAACAGCCAAAGGTCACGCCTGATGGCCAAGCGCAAGAAACCGGAGGCCATCAGTTTTTGGTTTCGCAGCCCATGGCGGAAAGTGCCCGACAACAAATTGAATCCCTGCTCCGGGAAAAGGAGACCCGGACCCCGGCCCAGCAGAAAATTGATTCAAACCTGCTCTACACGGTCAAGCAAAGCCAGGGGTTGCGCATAGCCGAAGGAGTTGGGCAACTCGAAACCGGCATTGTTCCTGACAGTCAGGGAAAGGTTGTGGTGGATTGTACCGCCTTTGTTTCGGATGCGTTTGTAACGCGGTTAAAGGAACTTGGCTGTGACCTTCAATTTGTCAGCCAGGAGTTGCGCAGCATCCGGGCAGCGATGCCGCTCGCTCAACTGGAAACGATTGCGGCCTTGCCGGAAGTGATTTTCCTCCAACCCCAGCAGGGGTTTCTGCTTCATCGGGAACCATCTCCTGCCATCACCGGCCCGGACCTGATTGCAGGACCGCCCAGTCTTCCAGCTTTGCCCCAGGTCAACCCCAGCTTGGTGCCGCATCTGAATGCCGGGTTTGCCGGGCGGGCGGAGCGGATCCGTTCCCAATTACGCCAGGTTCTGGGCACTCAAACTCAGCCGGATGGACAGGCCCGGCTTCAGGTCCATCCGGAAATCGTCAATGTTTCCCAGGGTGACAAAACCCATAAGGCGGATTTGGCCCGCACCATGTTTGGCGTCAATGGCAGCGGGGTCAAAGTCGGGGTGCTTTCGGACGGGGTGGATTCGCTCGCCACGCTCCAGGCATCAGGCGATTTGCCAGCCAATGTAACCGTGCTTTCAGGACAGGCCGGCAGTGGTAACGAAGGAGCGGCCATGCTCGAAATCGTCTATGATTTGGCTCCCGGTGCCCAGCTTTATTTTGCCACCGGCATCACCGGCGGGTTGGCCCAATTTGCCACCAACATCCGGGCGCTTCAAACGGCTGGCTGTAACGTCATTGTGGACGACATCGGATATTTTGTGGAAACGCCTTTCCAAACCGGACAGGCACCCTCAGTGGTTTCCAATACCAATGGCGGGTTGGTGACCCAGGCGGTGAATGACGTGGTGGCGGCAGGGGTGGCTTATTTTTCTTCGGCTGCCAATTCCGGCAATAAGAATGATAACCAATCCGGCACCTGGGAAGGCAATTTTGTGGACGGCGGCCCAACCGCTGCCCCAATCCCAGCCGGTTCTGCCGGAAGGTTCCTTGATTTTGACGGGGTGAACGGCGCACCGCTGGTGACCCAGAATGACATTACGGTTTCGGGTGGTGCCGGAACCCTGTTTTGGTCTGACCCGTTGGGAGGTTCCGCCAATGACTATGACCTGTTTCGGTTGACTGCCGACGGCACGGCAGTCCAGCAATCCTCCACCAATATTCAAAGCGGCACCCAGGACCCGTTTGAGCAAATCAGCTCAACCAGCAATATCAACCCCCATCTGGTGGTTGTCAAAAAAACCGGGGCGGCAGACCGATACCTCCATCTGGATACCAACCGGGGTCGCCTGACCATCAGCACTTCCGGCTCGACCCACGGCCATTCCTGCGCCCCGAATGGATTTGGCGTAGCCGCAACTCCGGCAGGTCCGGCAAAATTCGGCACCAGCGACCCGCCCGGCCCGTTTCCCAACCCGTTTAATGCAGCCAATGTCGTGGAAACTTTCAGTTCCGACGGATTACGACAGACATTTTTCAACCCGGACAGCACCCCCATCACGCCAGGTAATTTTTTGGCCGGCGGCGGAGCCATTCTGCAAAAACCGGACCTGACCGCCGCTGATGGGGTCAGTTGTGCTTCACCCGGATTTGACCCATTTTTTGGCACCTCTGCCGCCGCCCCTCACGCGGCAGCCATCGCAGCCCTGGTAAAATCAGCCAATCCGGGTTTGACGGTGAGCCAAATCAGAACTGCCCTGCAAAATTCGGCAGTGGACATCGAGGCTCCGGGTGTTGACCGGGATTCCGGGTTTGGCATCATCCGGGCTTTTGAAGCCGTGCAATCCGTGGCCACACCGACGCCGATTCTGAGTGCCGGGGCCACCTCCATTACCGCCGGGACATGTGGTTCGCCAGCGACCGGAGCGATTGACCCAGGCGAGACGGTGACGGTCAGTCTGACCCTGCAAAATCAGGGGACGGCAGCCACGAATGGAACGGTCCGGGCGACGCTGAATCAGGCTCTCAGCACCAATGTGACGGCTGTCACCGGGACCAATCCGCAAATATATCCGCAAATTGGAACCGGTTCTGCCCAAACCCAATCCTTCAGTTTTACCGCCGGAGGAACCTGCGGCCAGAATGTGGTGGTGCGGCTTGACCTCGCCGATGGTGGTCCCACCTTCACCAACAGCCTTGGCTTTGTCACCTTTTCCTTTTTACTGGGCACCGCCTCAACCCAAACGTTCGGCCCTTTTGCCAATTCCACCGGAATCACCATTCCCAATGTCGGAAATGCAACCCCATATCCCTCAAGTGTGACGGTTTCGGGTGTCACCAGCCCGGTCACCAAAGTCACCGTCAATCTCAACGGTCTCAGCCACGGCTTTGCGAGTGATTTGGATATTCTGCTGGTGGGTCCGGCAGGTCAAAGCTGCATATTGATGTCGGATGCCGGCGGCTCAAGTGTGTTAACCAACCTCAATCTGGTTTTTGACGACAATGCCACCGGGACCATTCCCACGACCAATCCGGCTTCGGGAACCTACAGGCCGACCAATGTGGCAACGCCGGATTCCTTCCCTTCCCCCGGACCTGGAAACATTACCCAGGCCAATCCAACCCTGACCGTGTTTGCTGGACTTTCGGGTTCAAACGTCAACGGAACGTGGAATCTGTTTGTGGTGGACGACGGCGACCCGGATGGTGGAACCATCACCAGTTGGTCGCTCACCATTCAATCCACCGGAACGGTCTGCTCCAACTGTGCCTGCCCCACCATTACTGTCAGCCCTGGAACCCTGCCGAATGCCACCAATGGGACGGGCTACAACCAAACCGTTACAGCGTCAGGAGGAACGGCACCTTACACCTTTGCCTTGACCAGTGGAACTTTGCCGGTTGGACTTTCACTTTCCTCCGGGGGAGCCATTACCGGAACACCGACCACGAATGGAACCTCCAACTTTACGGTCACGGCAACCGCGACCGGAGGTTGTTTTGGGAGCCAGTCCTATTCCATCACGGTTTCGGCGGCCACTTCACACACGGTGACCCAGTTTTATCCGGTGGCTTCCACTTCGGGAAAAACCATCA
>JAIBAN010000063.1 GCA_019695185.1 Blastocatellia bacterium
GACTGCGCTCCCATTTTGTTTACGGTTGAAGTTCGTTACTGCACCGGTTTCACAAAGGCGGTGACCACATCCTCACTCCCCTGTCGGGTGTCGGTCCAGACCACCACCAGGGATTTGCCCACACCCAGCGAGCCAATCCCCAGTTTTTCGCCCAGATTGACCATCCGCGAGCGGCTGACATTGGTCAGCGACGTGTTGGAAACGCCGTCTGACACCACTTCGTTGGCAGCAAACGTCTTGCCTCCGTTGGTGGAACGTGCCAGCACCACATTGACGGTCTGACCGGCGGCATCATGCCGGGTGTCATAGAAACAGACGGCCAGATTCCCATCCTGGTCAACTGAAAGGGCCGGATTAAACTGGTCTCCGGTCGGATTGTCGTTGACCGCCTGCCGTGTGGCCCAAGTTGCCCCTCCGTCGGAAGTGCCTGTCGCCCACACATCGAGCCCGGCACCTTCGTCGGTGAAGCTGGCAAACACCACCCCGGCGCGAACCGGGTCGGCTTTCAGGTTCAGGTTGGGAACCGTCAACACGTCTGCCATTGCAGCTATTTGTTTGCCGTATCCAAGCGTGGTTTTAGCAATCACCGTCGGAGCATCAAAGGTCACGCCATCACCCGCAACGGAAAGCAACTGACTGCCTCCCCAGTTGTTCCAGCCTACGTATACCCGGCCATTGACATCCACGGCCAATGCCGGTTGGGACACCTGCCCCTGGGCCAGGGTGATGGTTTGCCGGCGGTTGACAACATCCATCAGTTTGATGCTGTTGCCAGTCGCACTCTGGCTTTCCCAGACAGCCAGCACCCGGCCACCGCCCGCAGCCACCACCGGACGCAGGTTGGCCACCTGGTCAGCCGCTGTGGTTGCAGTCAAGGTGAGCGGCGGTCCGAAAGACAACCGGTCAAACTGGCGGATACAGGCCACGATTGCTCCGGCATTGTTCGTGGCATTTTGCAGCACATAGGCCACCACCAATGAACCATCACTCATATACGCCAGGCTGGGGTCGCTGGAATATTCGTACGTGACGGTTCCGACCTGTTTTTGCATTCGTTCTTCCGTCCAGGTCTGGCCGCCGTTGGTTGAGGTTTTGACCTGAATGCTGCCTGTCGCATAGTTCGTGCAGGCGGCTGCCATGCGGCTGGGATTTTTGGAATCCACTGCCAAAACACCGCCCGCCTGGGTACCGCTTTGGGCAAACAGCGGCGTGGCCGAACTGGCAGCCGGGACGGTCACCTGCCGGTCTGTGGCACGGTCAAGTGATTCCACAACCACCTGACTGCCCTTGACTGACGCTTTTCCAGTAAACGCAAACGAACCCAATTTTTTCGGAATGATGGATTCATTGGTGGCTCCCATCAAATCCGCAAAAAGCTGGAAGGTGGAACGCCCGGTTTGGTGGACTGCCACCCGGAAAAAGCTGGGGGGCAAGGTCACCGTCTGACCGGGTGCAATCGGCAGATATGCACTGGGCACATCCAGTGTGTTGCCCACCGGTGTTCCCTGCGTGCCCGAACTGCGCGAGTCAATCCAGTAGGGTTTCGGGTCCGGTCCGCCCACCGGCGGTACTTTGGCAAACTGTGTCACCAGGAAGTACAACGGCCCTCGGAGTGTTTCGGTTGCCGAAGTATTCTGAATCGTGAGGCTGATGCCAAACGTTCCGTAGGTCCCATCCACCGGATTGATAGGTGCGGCGCTGCCGGTGTAGGTCACCCCTGTCACCGCCACATTTGCATTTCCATTGACCAAGGTCACCACGGAAGTGCTGGCTGATTTGGCACAACCGGCTCCGGTGTCGGTCACCGTCACCGTGTAAGTTCCGGTTCGAGCATTCGAAAACGAAGTGATACCCGGCGGATTCTGACTGGTTGACGTAAATCCGCCCGGACCGATCCAGCTAAAGGTAAAGGGTCCTGTGCCGCCGGTGACATTGCAGGTCAGATTTAAGGTTCCCCCGGTGGCAACCGGTGAATTGCTCCCGGCTGTGACCGTGTGCCCCGGTCCGGCATTGACCGTCACCGTCGCACTGCCGCTGGCGGTGGCCGGGCAGGTGTTGGCGTCGGCTGCCGAAGCAACGCTGTACGTTGTGGTGGCTCCTGGTGCGACCAAAAAACGAAGCGGACTGGCCCCGGTCTTGGTTCCGCCGCCATTGTTGAGCGTTACGGTGTAAGGCGGTGTGCCGCCCGTGAGCGCCACATTCACCATGGAAGAACCGGCTCCGCACAAAGTACCGCCGCCACTCACCGTGGCGGTAATGCCTGGGCAGGGCGTGGTGGCCGGACAGGGCAAACCGTTCACCGTCAAACTGTAGGCGCAGGGTGTGGTATTGGTCGCCCCAACCGTGATTTCATGCACCACCAGGGTGAAATTCTGCCCTGCCGGAACATTGAACCCGATGGTCTGATTGCCCAGGGTCGTGACCCCCCAATCTGCCAAATAATTGGTCATGATGGCAGTCGAAACCAAACCGCCGTTGTTATAAGCCACCAGATAAAGCTGTGATGTGGAAGCACTGTTACAGGCACTGGCCAACTGGGCCGTGATACAGACTGAGTTGGGGGCCGTATTGGTAAAGATAAAGGCATCATACCGTCGCCCCACGGTTGAATCCTGAAGCGGCGGAGTGGTTTTGACCGTGGCGCAGGAACTGATGATGCCGTTGCGGTTGAGCCGACCAACCAAAGTTCCTCCGATGGCTGTGTAACCGGGTCCGCTCACGGGAAGAGTGGAGTTCAACGTTTCATTGATGGTGAGCGGTGTCCCTCCGACTTGGAACGGTATTGTCACCGTCAGGGGATTCAGGGAACTTCCGCCTACCGTCAAAGTCAGGGTAAAGGTAATGGTCGAAGCACAGGGAAAACTCGAGGCCAGTCGGAACGAAAACGGCGTCGGATTGCTGATGGTGCCCCCGACCGGAAGCGTTCCGAAATTGAGCGGTCCGCCATTGAGAATCGTCACGCCTGCCGTGGCCGTTGTCAGCGTGGCCTGAATGTTGGTGCCAATCCCGCGTCCGACATTGGTCAATTGCACCGTCATGGCCCCGCCTTCGCCCGGTTCAACCACGGAATTTCCGTTGCCGCCTTGTTCAACCACCGTTGAACTGGCATTTACCACCGGTTCGTTTTTGGCGCTGGCCACGGCATACAACGCATTGAGCAATCCGTAGCCTGAATCACGGTCCACCCCGGCACCTTCAATATCCCAGGCCGTGCTTTGCAAAATGCTGCGGATTTCCGCCGGGGTCAGCGCCGGGTTGGCGGCTTTCACCAGAGCGGCAATGGCAGCCGCATGAGGAGCCGCTGCCGAAGTTCCAAAGAACGGGTTGAATCCGGTGGTGGCACACATCACACCATCAGCCGCCGCAATGTCCGGTTTTTGGCGCAATTCGCCGCCGCTGGTTCCAAACAGGATATTTCCGGGCGTGAGGGCGGTCCCGTTCTGGTCATAAAAAACCCGCCGCAAACCGTCGGCGCTAAAGGTTTCCACCGGGTTGGCCGAACCACCGGTAAACACGCCGCCGCCGGAGGTCGCCTGGTCCACCGCAGCCACTGCAAACGAGACTGTGTCAAGCGTATGCCGACCGGTTTGACCACTGGTATTGATGGCCAACCGGCCCCGGTTGGTATTGACATGCAAGGCACGGGTGGCCGCGCCCGTTCGCCGGACCACCACCACCCGTGTGTTGACTGCGCCGGTGCGGGAAATGAATTCAAATGGGTCGTTCCCCGCTGTGCCGTTTTGGACGTTGGTTGAAGAGGAAAGGACGTTTGTCCCCGCCGCATCAACAATAAACAAATCGTAGTCATTGGATGAACTGCCAATCGGGTCGGACCAAAACAGAGTATAGCGGTCCGAGGTACCGCCACTGAGACCGGTAATTGTGTTGAAATTGGTGGCTGCGGCAAACTGGTGGAAATTGCCGGTTCCAGACAGTCCGGTAATGCCCCCGATGGCTCCGCCGTCCACAAAATCGCCTTCCCAGACGCCGGAAGTATTCTTGTTTTTGTTGCCCGAATTGTTGGCCGACGCAAAGTACAGCGCACCGGAAGCCGTTACATCCTTGACCGCCTGCAACACCGCAGCACAGTTGTTGGTGGAAACAATGGCCGGGGCCTGTCCGTCCTGGAACGGTGCTTCGGAAAAATACCCCACGTCATCCACAATCACGTCACAGTTGTAGGTGTTGCGCAATGTTCGGATATTGTTGGCAAAAACCGTCGGACCTCCATTCGCCGTGGCGAAATACAGATTTGCACCGGGGCACAGGTCAAACACGATTTCCAGCATGGCCAGCCCTTCATCGCTGCCGGTGCCGGCCTGCCCTGGAACAACCGTCAATTGTGCTCCGGAAGGCAAATCACCCGTGCCTTGCAAGGTGGTAATTTGAGCGGCGGTGGCGCTGTCAGACAAAACACCGATGTTAATGCCAGCCCCCGTGATACTGTAGGTTGTGCGCGCCGTATCCGCCCGGTGCGTCCGGTCGCCCTGCGAGGTATTTGTTTTCTTCGGCTGAAACTGCCGTTGGCCGGATACTTTGGCCGTTGTCAACCCAGGCATGGCCTTTTGCAATTGCTCACGCACGCGGATGGCCCGTTCCCGGAAATCCGGACGGAGTTTGGTCCGCAAAAACGGGCTGACAGCCTGCAACGGGTCTGTTTCCGGTGTGGCTGATGGCTTTCCAGCCACTGGTGACGGCACCCGGTCCAGGTCCATTTCCTGTTTGGGAATGATGCCATACACATCGGGCAAGGCCGCCACATCCTCCAGCCGGGACAGCGGAACAATTGCCCGGATGCTGCGGTAGGCCGGAAGCTGGCTGACCACCTTTGCCCCCACAATGGCAAGCTGCTTTTGGACGGCTTCCGTCACATTGGCCGTGATGTCAACTTCGACCATGCCACCGCTGACTTTAATGCCGGTATCCAGCCGACCAACTCCGGCGGCAGCACTCTGCCCCCGGCTTTGTTTCATTTCATAAATTAAATTTGAATCCAGTTTTTTCTGAGCAGGAGTCCGGGTTTCCTTATCCACTAAAAGTGCTTGAATCTGTTTTTCGGCTGCATCAGCCAACCCCTGGACTTTTATTTCGGATTCTTGAAGAGGTTCGGCCAGCGAAGTTGGGGGTTCGCTGGAAACGGATTGAGGTTTTGGAATCAGGTTGGAGTTACGGTGGTTGGTTGCCTGTGAAGTCCACAGCCAACTACTGGAAATGACAAACAGGACGAAACCAGTCAAAAACATGAGCCAACGTCTCATAGATGCGCTCCCTGAAATAAAGATAGTTCGTACAGCCTTGGGTCAGAGGGCCACGAAATTCTTATTCGGTTTTCTACAGTCAAATGACATCAAGGGGATGTTCGCAGGGATGGAAAGAAACTGCGGGGAACATCGCCTGCGGAAGTGACAAACACTGGTGTTGGTTGAAGGGCTACAGGTCGAACCGGCACACTCAGGTCAGGATTATAAGCAACATCATAGAAATAGAATACTTTGCCACGCAAGCACAACTTGCGACAGTTTTTCCCAAAACTGTGATTTTTTTCCGCTTTCCGCGAATCACCAGACAAAGACGAATTTTACCTGCCGGAAACACAAAAGGAGTCTATGACCGCAACTGCCAACCATGACCGGTTCCTGACGCTGGTCGAAGCACACAAGGGCATTCTCTACAAAGTGGCGAATGCCTATTGTCCCAACCGCGAGGACCGGCAGGACGTGATTCAGGAAATCGTGATTCAGCTTTGGCGCTCGTTTGACCGGTTTGACGGGCGTTGCCGGTTTTCGACCTGGATGTACCGGATTGCCGTCAATGTGGCGATTTCCTTTTACCGGAGCGAGCACAGCCGCCTGCACGACACCGTGCCGATTGAGGAATTTGCCCTGGACCTGGCCGTGGCGGACCGGGTGCTGGAGGATGCAGGCGACAATATCCGGCTGCTCTACCAATTCATCAACCGCATGGACGAACTGAGCCGGGCGCTTATGCTCTTGTACCTGGACGGCTACAGCCACGAGGAAATGGCCACCGTGCTCGGTATTTCGGCAACCAACGTCGCCACCAAAATCAACCGGCTGAAACAGAAACTGCAACGGGACTTTGCGACAGCACAGCAAACGTAAGCACAGGAGGCATTATGAATTTCGAGGATTTGCAAAACCAATGGGCGGCACTCGACCAAAAACTGGAAGCCGGTCTCCGGTTGAACGCGGCCCTGTTGCGGGAAGCCAAATTGGACAAAACCAAATCAGCCTTGCAACGGCTGTCATTTTTCATCTGGCTGGAATTGGCCTGCACGCTTCCGGTGCTGTTCCTGGTGGGTTCCTTTTTGGCTCGACATTTCAGCCAACCGGCGTTTTTCATTCCAGGGTTGGTGCTGCATCTGGCTGCCATCGGGGTGCTTGGTTCCTGCATACATCAGTTGGTCCTGCTCAACCGGATTGATTATGCAGGGCCGGTTCTGGTTATTCAGAAAAGGCTGGAAGCCCTGCGCCTGCACCGGATTCGCGCCACCAAATGGACCTTTCTGACGGCTCCCCTGCTCTGGACGCCCTTGTTTGTGGTGACGTTCAAAGCTCTGGGAGTCAATGCCTGGGCCGTCTTTCCGATGGGCTGGATGGTTGGCAATCTGCTCTTTGGTGTACTGGTGATGGTGGCGGGAATCTGGGTTTCCAAACGTTTCGGAAACCGGATTTCGGGCTCGCCCTTTATGAAACAGGTGATGGACGACATCGCCGGACGGTCGTTGAACCGGGCTGCCGCCTTTGTGGCCACCCTGGCCGAATTTGAAGACGAATCACCCGCCCGCTAACCCTTCTCGCTCAGCTTTTGTAACCGAACAACAGCCCGCGCCTCTTCATCGCCCTTGCAGCAGCAAAGGAAAGGCCGGGCTGTGCCCAAAATCAGGGCTGGGGACTGAGGACTGAGTTCATTTTCAACAGTGGCGGTCCACCGTTACGCATTCAATTTGTGGAGGAAATCATGCTTAAAAAAATTGCCCGTCTGCTTTCGATTGCCGTTATGACATTGGTCACACTTGGTTTGGCTGGCCTGCTGGGGTTGGTCTATTGGCCGGAACCGCAGTTCACTTCCGCACCGCCCAACCTGACAAACCAGCCATCACCCGGCCCGGAAATCTCTGAAGACGGAATCTACTGGTTCCGCGTGCGCGATGGAGTGCGCCTGCAAGCCCGGCATTATGCTTCGGACGCGCCCTTGACTGTGCTTTTTCTGCATGGTGTTTTGGGCAGCAGCCAGGAATGCAAAGAAATATGCAGCCGGATTCGAAAGGAAACCAGAGCGGAAGTCTTCGCGTTGGACTTGCGTGGACATGGAGCTTCGGAAGGCACACCGGGTGATGTTGCTCATCTCAGCCAATATGAAGAAGATGTGGCCGATGTGCTGACCGTTTTGCACCAATGCAAACCCGGTGCCTCCATCATTTTGGCCGGGCACTCAATGGGTGGCGGCATTGTCATGCGCTATGCGGCTGCCCGCCGAACGCCGGACGTGGCAGGGTATCTGTTGTTTGCCCCGCACTTGGGGGTCAATTCCCCTACCATGCCGACCGAAACAACAGAAGCAAAACCAGCCGGGCAGGAGCCATTTGTCAAACTGCATCTGCCGCGCACCATTGGGCTGGCCCTGCTCAATGGAATTGGCATTCACTTGTTTGACGCGAAGAAAACCCTCTTTTTCAATGTGCCCTCCCAATTTCCCATCAAAGCCTACAGCTTTCGGGCAATGGCCAGCATGGCTCCGGATGATTACCGGACGGCGCTGACGGCTGACACCAAACCCCTGTTGGTCATCGTGGGACAAAAAGATGAAGCTTTTCGGGCCGAAAAATTCCCTGCCGTGGTCAAGCTTCATCCCAACGGAAAAACGGTTTTAGTGGAGGGGGAAACCCACGACGGCATTTTGCACAGCGAAACTGCGGTCAAAACCGTGGTCGAATGGCTTCATACAACGGGCGGCGCACGACCAACGGGGCAGGAAAAAGCAGTCTCTTAAAGTGGTTACGGCACAGGCAAACCAGCCATTTGATTGGCTGCAGTGGCAGCCGCGTGCAGGATTTCCACCTGGCGGCGGGGAATTTTGATCTTGCCGCCTTCAGCAATGTGCAGCGTGAGACGGTGCGGCAATCCTTTGGCAGGCCGCCCCAGCAATTGCTCAAACATGACTGCCGCCGCCAGATAGGAGCCAGCCTCGGAAGGATGGAAATTATCCCCGCTATAGAGTGGCAGCGTGGGGTCACGCCGCCAGGCAATCCGCCAGGCATCGCCTGCCGGAAACAAAAGTCCGTTCACTTCCTGGGCAGCCAGCCGATAGGATTCGCTCACGCGGTCAAAATCAAATGACCTTGCTTTGGCCGGCCAAACCATATACAGCCCCGGCTTGGCACCGCTCCGCCGGATTTCCCCGGCAAATCGTTTAACATATTCAATCAGCAGGTCCCGGCTTTCCGGCAAAGCCGACGGCCCCTGTTGCATAATCACCACATCCCAGCCGTCACGAGCGATGGATTTACGTGCATCCCCTTGATTCCAATGGTCTTCCAGGCTGAAGTCAGGAAACGAGATATCCCGGTAGACCACCGGGCGTTCACCTGCTTCACGGGCCATGGCTTCCAAAATGGCCGGCAAATGATTTGAGTAGGTCAGGCTGTTTCCCACAAACAGCACTCGCAGGGGTTTGGCTCCGGTTTGTGCCTGTTCCCGGAGTTCCCCACCACCGAGACCCAGCAGCAAAAGCAGGCTGCCAATCAGAAAAACTCTTCGTTTCATGGTATTTCCCCTCTTTGGTTGAACGTGGCGGCTTTGTACCACGGTTTCCCAACCCTCCGGAGCGGATTGTGACCGAATGGACAAAAGCGGGACCGGTTTGGGAAAAAATGTGAAGAATCGAAAAGCGGTACCCAAGCGGACACAGTTCGTTTTAGAATGCACATCCTTTTCTTTACCTGTCTTCCCCAAGGAGTCGTATGCAACGTGTTCGCCAGTGCCTGCTGTGTTTTGTGATTGGGTTTTCCCTGCTCGCACCCAATGTCGGTCAGATACAAGCTCAAACCACTTCGCCCAAAGTTCCCATTACCCACGAAATGGTCTGGCTCATGAAACGGATTGGCGCACCGCAACCCAGTCCGGATGGCAAATGGGTGGTGGTTTCCGTCACCGAACCGGCCTATGACCGCAAAGACCAAACTGCCGACCTGTGGATTTTTCCCAGCGACGGCAGTGCCGCTCCTCGCAGGTTGACCGCCACCAAAACCAGCGAAAGTGATCTGGATTGGAGCCCGGACAGCACTCGGATTGCCTTTTCAACCAAACGTGAAGGCGATGACGAAAACCAGATTTACGTGCTCGACATCCGGGGCGGCGAAGCCCAGCGGGTGACCTCGCTCTCGACCGGAGCCGGTTCCCCTCAGTGGCGGCCTGATGGCAAGGCACTGCTCTTTACCAGTTCCGTCTTTCCCGGTACGCAAACGGATGAGGAAAACCGGAAAATTGCCACGGAGCGGAAAAACCGGAAGTACAAGGCACGGGTGTACGACGGCTTTCCGATTCGCTTTTGGGACCACTGGCTGGAAGACACCCAGACGCATCTTTTCGTGCAATCCCTCGAAGCCGGCTCCAGCGCCAAGGACATTTTGGCCGGAACCAAACTGGTCGCCCAGCCGGGGTTTGGCGCACGCCTGAACGAAGGTGGCGAAGGGCTTGATGCCGTCTGGTCACCCGACGGAACCGCAATCGTTTTTGCCGCCACCACCGAACGAAACAAGGCTGCTTATGCCGAGGTCGGCATGCAGCTTTTTCAGATTTCCGCCACGGGAGGCGAGCCGGTCCAACTCACCTCCGGTTCCTTTGATTTTGGAAATCCTTCCTTTTCACCGGACGGGAAAAAACTGGCGTGCAACCTATCGCCTATCAACGGCAAATATTACAACCTGGAACGGCTGGCATTGTATTCCTGGCCGAATGTGGAAAAACAGCCAGCCATTGTGACAGCCTCCTTTGACCGTTCAGTTGGAAGTCATGCCTTTACTCCCGACAGTAAAACCATTTACCTCACCGCTGAAGACGCTGGCCACGAGAAACTGTATTCCGTCCCGACCACCGGTGGTGAAGTCAAACTGGTTTTTGACATGGCCCTGGGTGTCTATACCGGTCTGAGCCTCCCGCCCAAAGCGGCCACCCCAATGTTGATTGCCAATTGGGAAAGTGCCGTCAATCCTGCGGAAGTGGTGCGGATTGACCTTCAAACCAAAAACCACAGCCTGCTGACCCATTTCAACACGGAACAAGCAGCCAAAATTGACTGGCAACCGCTCCGCCATTTCTGGTTTACCAGCAAAGCCGGAAAACGCATCCACAACATGCTGGTCCTGCCTCCGGGTTTTGACGAAACCAAAAAGTACCCGCTCTTTGTGTTTATGCACGGCGGGCCCAGCTCAATGTGGCGTGACCAGTTCTTTCTCCGCTGGAATTACCACTTTATCACCCAGCCGGGTTACGTGATGCTGCTCACCAACTACACGGGTTCCACTGGTTTCGGGGAAAAGTTCGCTCAGGAAATTGAACGGGACCCGCTCGCCGGTCCGGCGGAAGAAATCAATCAGGCGGCAGATGAGGCCCTTAAACAGTTTCCCTTCATTGACGGCACCCGGCAGGCAGCCGGTGGAGCCAGTTACGGCGGCCATCTGGCCAACTGGATGCAGGCGACCACGACCCGCTACAAGTGCCTGATTGCCCATGCCGGTTCCATCAACCAGGAGTCGCAATGGGGCACCAGCGATACCATTTTCGGGCGGGAAATCGCCTTTGGTGGACCGGTTTGGGAACAGGGCAAAGTCTGGCGGGAGCAAAACCCGGCCCGGCTCGCCAAAAACTTCCGGACGCCGATTCTGGTCAGTGTGGGCGAACAGGATTTCCGGGTTCCGCTCAACCAAAGCCTGGAAACCTGGAACTATGTGCAACGCTTGCGGATTCCAAGCCGGCTGATTGTCTTTCCAGAGGAAAACCATTGGATTCTGCGGGGCGAAAACAACCGGTTTTATTTTCAGGAAATACACGGCTGGCTTAAAAAATACCTGCTCGAACCGTAAGGGGAATCATGAAATCGCTGGTCAATGTGCGTCGGGACTGGCTGGCTTGGCTGGTGTTGGGAGGGCTTGTCCTCCTTGTCTATGGGCAAACGACAAGTTTTGATTTCGTCAATTTTGACGATCCAATTTATATCTATCGCAACCCCAACCTGAAATCAGGGTTGTCCTGGACAACCCTGAAATGGGCTTTGACCACCTTTTACTTTTCCAACTGGCATCCGCTCACCTGGGTTTCCTACCTGTCGGATGTGTCCCTGTTCGGCTTCAATCCACATGCCTTTCATGCAGTCAATGTCGGGCTTCACCTGGGAAACACGCTACTCGTCTTTCTGACAGTCAACCGATACACTAAAACCTTTTGGCCAAGCTGGTGGACTGCCGTTTTTTTTGCTGTCCATCCGCTGCATGTCGAGTCGGTTGCCTGGATTTCCGAACGGAAGGATTTGCTGGCCGGCTGTTTTTGGCTGCTGACGATGCTGGCCTATGAGCGATATGCACGTACCTCCTTGTGGCGTTTCTATGGCCTCACCCTTCTCTGTTTGACGCTGGGGTTGATGGCCAAACCGATGCTTGTGACCTTGCCTTGTGTGCTTTTGTTGCTCGACCATTGGCCCTTGAACCGCACGAATCCGGCATCAACCGAGACACCCTCTCCTCTTTCATTGCCTGTTGTCCGGCTGGCACTGGAAAAAGTCCCCTTCTTTACCCTGGCTGCGGTTTCAGGCTGGCTCACCTTTTTGGCCCAGCAACGGGGGGAAACCGTGCATTCACTGAAAACCATTCCCCTCTCAGCCCGACTGGCCAATGTCAGCACGGCGTACCTGGAATACTTGTCGAAAACACTGGCTCCGGCGCGGCTGACTTTTTTCTACCCGTTTACGGAACAGATTCCGGGCTGGAAAATCGTGGCTGCCAGCTTTGTCATAGGAGGGATTTCCATTCTGGTTGCCCGCACCTGGAAAACCCGGCCATTTCAAGCGGTGGGATGGTTTTGGTTCCTTGGCACCTTGGTCCCGGTCATTGGGTTGGTCCAGGTAGGTGACCAGGCACTGGCTGACCGCTATACCTACCTGCCCCATCTCGGTCTTTTTATCGCAATCATCTGGACTGCTACCGGGTTCATTTCTGAGCGCCAACACCTGAAAGTTCCTCTGACAGCGGGAGCAACGCTGGGCGCTGCACTGTTTCTCTGGCTGGCCTGGGAACAGGCCCAAACGTGGCGCGACAATGTGGCGCTTTACCAACATGCCATTGCCATTAACCCGACCAATGCAGTTGCTCATTTCAATCTGGGAGTCCATTTTGCCGAAAGCGGAGCAATCGAACAGGCCATCGTCCAATATCAGGCCGCCATTGGGGTCAATCCCAGGTATGCTGACGCATCCACCAACCTGGGAGAACTGCTTCTTCAGCAAGGGCGTGCCGGCGAAGCCCTGACCCAACTGAGTTGGGCGGTTCAACTCCAGCCCAGTGCCCAACGTTATTTCAACTTGGGCACGGCTTTCCAAAAAACCGGACGACTCCGCGAAGCGTCAGCCTGCTATCGTGAAGCGCTTGCCTACGACCCTAATTTTATCCAGGCTCATACCAACTGGGGTATCCTGTTGGCAGAACAAGGCAACATTGCTGCTGCCCTGGAGCATTTTCAAACCGTAATTGCACGTCAGCCCGACTCGGCTGAAGCCCATCACAATCTGGGGTTTGCCCTGGAAAACCAAAACCGCTGGCAGGAAGCGTTGCCTGCATATCAAAAAGCGGTTGCCCTCGAACCAAACTCCGACGAACTCCATTTCAAACTGGGAAATGCCTTGGAAAAAATGGGGAACCGCGCGGAAGCGTTGCAGCATTTTGAGCGGGTGGCCCGACTGAACCCGACGTATCCGAATATTCAGGACCGGATTTCTGCGATTAAAATTCCAGCCTCAACAGCGTCAACCCTTCCCAAGTGAAGCGTTGACGCTGCTTTCCAGCGTATGGTATGTTGCCTGCCTCCAAAGGTTTCACAACGCAAGTCACATTTTCCCAACACCTTTTTCCAGCACCTGTGAGTGGTACACGTTCATGATTACCGGCTTCAATACCGACATCAAACACGATGGCGTTGTTTACCACGTACAAACCGAAGACAAAGGACCTGAAAACCCACTTTTGCTGTCACTTGTGTATGTGGGCGGTCATATCCTGGCGGCCAAACGGACCAACTACGCCAAAGAACAGGCTGAAGGAATCTCAGAGAAGCAGCTTCAGGAAAAACTGGAAAAGCAGCATAAACTGATTCTGGCCATCATCAGCCGGGGCCGGATTCAGGACTTGGTAGCCTTGCGGGAACGGGAAATCCAGGCCGAAAAAGAGGCGAAAGAACGGGGTGGCCCTGAAGCCGAAGTGGTGCCACAAGTTGCCCTGCCCGCCCCGCCCCCGGTCCTGGCTCCTCAACCAGTGCCGCCAGTGGCACCTGCTCCCATCCACGCGGCACCCCCGGCTGGAACCACTGAACTGCTTTCCCCTTTATTGGCCCAACAATTGTTGCCATCCTTACCCCCCAGTCCGCCACCGGTGGAACCACCAAAAGGGATGACCGAAATGCTGTCGCCGCTCCTGGCCCAGCAACTGGAATCCGATTCGACCCAACCGGTGTATCCGGCTGAACCGGCTTCGGGAATCACGGATGTGCTGTCATCTCTGGTTTCATCAGGGCCACCACATCCACCTGTTTCAAGTACGCCTGCCGGAGGAAGCCCAACTTTTACCGGTTCGCTGGACAACCTGTTACAGCAGGTCATCTCCACCGGGCGACTTCCAGAAGAAACGAGCCCGGCGGCGGCACCTCCGCCACCCCGGATGACAGATACCGGCAGCTTGACCACCGGCGGGCTGACTTCTTCAGGCTCACTCAAGGCATTCCGCGAGTTTGATCTTGACCGAATCATCTCGGAATACCTACAAACCGAAACCAAAGAGGAAAAACCGGAGATTCGCCTGCTGGGGAATACCAACTTCTTTGCGGGTGACACGGTTGTGCTGCAAGTCGAAGTCACTCGTGGTGCGACTCAAACTCCCATGGCAAGTACTCCGGTTATCGTGAAAATCCTGGGAACAGCTTTCAAACCGCAAACGCATTCCATGCTCACCGGTCCGGACGGAATTGCCATGACCACCATTACCCTGCCGAATTTTACTGCCGGGAGTGCAGCCATTGTGATTCAGACATCCACCGATTCCGGCGAAGCGGAAATCAAACAACTGATTCGCCGACGGTAGGTTCGCTTTTCAATCTTCAAAACGTAAAACCCGGAACATTCAAAATTCAACACCCCACGCTTTTTGTCATGCAGGTTATCATCAACGGCACCATCCATTCACTTTCCCAGCCAGTTACGCTAACCACATTAATTGAGCAACTTGCATTGAAACCGGAACGGGTTGCAATCGAACTCAACGGGTTGATTCAACCACGTGCGCAATGGAGCGAAGTGGTACTCCAGGATGGTGACCGACTTGAGATTGTTCATTTCGTGGGTGGCGGATGAGATTAGTCTGGGAAGCCCTGGATATCAAAATTCACCTTCGATTCCCCAAATTCCTTTAACGTTCAACAGGTTTTCTCATGAATACGACTCATTCTGATACGTTGGTCATTGCCGGACGTGAATTCCATTCCCGGCTGATGATTGGAACCGGAAAATATCCTTCCTTTCACATCATGCGGGAAGCACACGAATGTTCCGGAGCGGAAGTGGTCACAGTGGCAGTCCGGCGCGTCAATCTGACCGACCGGAGCACCGAATCCCTTTTGGATTATATTGATCTGAAACGGTTTATGCTGCTACCCAACACGGCTGGGTGCTACAGTGCCGACGAAGCTATTCGAACTGCAAGGCTGGGCCGGGAAGTGCTGGGCACTCCCTGGGTCAAACTTGAAGTCATTGGGGATGAACAAACCCTTTTTCCTGACAATGAAGGATTGGTCGAAGCCACCAGGGTGCTGGCCAAAGAAGGCTTTATCGTGCTGCCTTATTTCAACGACGACCTGATTACCGCCCGCAAACTGATTGACGCCGGAGCGGCTGCCATTATGCCGCTGGCGGCCCCCATCGGTTCCGGATTGGGGATTCAGAATTTCACAATCATGCGAATTTTGCGGGAGCTGATTACCACGGTTCCCATTATTGTCGATGCCGGAGTGGGAACAGCTTCCGATGTGGCGCAGGCAATGGAATTGGGAATGGATGCGGTTTTGCTGAATACGGCAGTGGCTGCCGCCCAGAACCCGCTCCGCATGGCTGAAGCCATGAAACTGGGGGTTCAAGCCGGACGACTTGCGTTCCTGGCTGGCCGAATGCCCAAAAAGTTGTATGCCAGTGCCAGCAGTCCGCTGGATGGACTCATTCGCTGATGGTTCAACCGGTCAGTGGAAAACGGGCAGAAGGGAAAACCGGATTTTCCCTTCTGCTGACTCGTTAGGCCCCGGCAGCTATCGCTTCAGCCAAGGTAAAACGGCCTTCATACAGGGCCTTGCCCACAATACAACTATCAATCTGTTCCGGAAGCAGGTCTCTCAACCGACGGATATCATCCAGACTGGCGATTCCACCCGAAGCCGTCACCTGCAATCCACTCTCGTGTGCAACCTGTCGGGTCATTTCAAAATTTGGCCCGCTCAACATCCCGTCACGGGAAATATCAGTGTAAACAATTCGCCGGCCCCCCATTCGACCGACCTGTTTGGCAAAGTCCATTGCGGTTACAGAAACCGTTGTAGCCCACCCATGGGTGGTCACCATCCCATCACGGGCATCTATGCCGATAACGATTTGGGAACCAAACGCAGCAGTCATCTCCTGCAACAAATCCGGTTCTTCAATAGCCATTGTTCCCAGAACAATCCGCTCTACCCCGATTTCAACAAGACGGCGAACCTGAGCCAGGGAACGGACCCCACCACCAAACTGAATCGGCAGGTTTACTTCCCGGATGATTTGTTCAGCCGCCTTGGTGTTGTCCGTATCATCATCATCAAAAGCCCCATCCAAATTGACAAGGTGAAGCCATGTGGCACCTTGGTCCTGCCATTGGCGGGCAATTTCCGCAGGTTGCCCTGAATACACCGTTACGGCGGCTTTCTCTCCTTGCCGCAGTCGGACACAACGACCTTCCTTGAGGTCAATTGCAGGAAAAATGATCATAAATGTTTCGGAAGTCTCAAGTTACAGGGTGGCCTGCCGGGCTTCATCAATTGCCTGGAGTTGACGCAACAGTTTGGGCAAGCGTTCCAAAGGAAGAGCGTTGGGTCCGTCACTCAAAGCTGCTGCCGGGTTGTCATGCACTTCCATAAACACCCCGTCCACTCCGCAGGCAACACCGGCACGGGCAAGTGGTTCGATAAACTGCGCATCGCCTCCGGTGGCGGTTCCCAATCCGCCAGGTCGTTGCAGACTGTGGGTCACATCAAAAACAACCGGGCAGCCAAATTCGCGCATGATCGGGAAAGAGCGCATGTCCACAACCAGATTATGATACCCAAAGGTTGCCCCCCGCTCGGTCAGCCAAAGTTCGCGTCCACCGGCTTCATGAATTTTGTCCACCACATTTTTCATGTCCGAAGGCGCTAAAAACTGTCCCTTCTTGACATTGACAATCCGGTTGGTCCGGGCTGCCGCCACAAGTAAATCCGTTTGACGACATAGAAATGCCGGGATTTGCAAAACATCTGCGACTTCAGCAGCAACCGGAACCTGTTGCCCATCATGAACATCGGTCAAAATAGGAAGTCCGAAGGTGTCGCGCACCTTTTCCAGGACCCGCAGTCCTTCTTCCAGACCTGGTCCCCGAAATGACTTGATGGAAGAACGATTCGCCTTATCATACGAAGCCTTAAAGACATAAGGAAGTCCGACCTTTTCCGCCTCCTGGTAAATAGCCTCAGCCATTCGCAAGGCATGGGATTCACTTTCAATTACACAAGGGCCGGCGATCAAAAAAAAAGTCTTGCAAGCAGTTGGAAACAAAGTGGTTTGCATAGGTTCAAGATTAACTGGAACGTTTGTGTCAGGTTCAGGAAACAAACAGCCCCTTCACCGCCTGAATCATCTCGAAATGTTTTGTTCCATGACTAGCCAGTACCCCATTCAGGTTAAAAAGCTCCTCGCCACAATAATCCAAAGTTTTTCCGAAAAAGTCGGTAACTTTACCGCCTGCGGCAGTCAAAATGGCTTCAGGGGCGCATAAATCCCAAATCTTTGTGTAAGGATTGGGACTAAACATAACTTCCGCCTCACCACCTGCAATCAGACCAAGTTTGATACCGCCACTGCCTGAGATGATTTCCTGGTGAATTCCCAAACGGGCTGCCATTTCATCCACAATTGCATTTCGATGGGAACGGCTCACAACCATACGCATCTCGGAGTAATCGGCTACCGAGGAAACCCGGAGTGGCCTCTGTTCGCCTTTCATCCTAACAAAAGCCTGATCGGCTGCCCCCCACCATAATCGATCCAAGGTTGGTTGATATACCACCCCAACCCTTGGGCGACGCTTCACAACAAGTCCAATCATGACGGAAAATTCCCCATTTCGGGCAATGAATTCCTTGGTTCCATCAAGCGGGTCAACTAACCATAATCGATCACCAGTCAACCGTTTGGGGTTATCAGCTTCTTCTTCCGAGACTAATACATCAGAAGGAAACTCTGCGTGCAATCCTTGAAGAATATGGTCACTCGAGGCTTGATCTGCCTCCGTTACCGGTTCATCCCCAGCTTTGTAGCTGACTCGGTTATCCCGGTCATAATGCTCAAGAATAATCTGCCCAGCTTCAACTGCCAAACGGCAAGCCACATCGATTTCACGCCAGAATACTTGAGAGGTTGGAGTTTGATTGTTTTGCATGGAGAGTTTTCGAATAAAGCCTTTGCTCGGAGATATAGCCTTTGGACTGTCTGGGTACAGGGATACCAAAGTTGTTTTGAGAAAGCAAGCACCTCACTATCCACTAATCAATCACCACTTGTTTAAAGTTGAATCCAACTTGCAATAAATCACAAAATACGTCACCTTAGCCTGACATTTTTTGTCACTTATTTTTTCAACCTTATATCAACATAAAATGTAAAGCCTTTCAGATCACTCATTTGTTGCATCACCAAAGAAATTCGACTTTATGGCATAGTGCTTGCTCAGGCAAAGATACCTCAGATTTGCAATTGTCGCACATTGCTTAAAGAGTTCATTCAATTGTTGGATAGAACTCCATCAAAAATCAGACCGGGCTTTACGCTCAATTTCCTCACATAGGGAGAGATACGAACATGAAGAAGCAAAAAGGGTTTTCACTTATCGAATTGTTGATCGTGGTGGCCATCATCGGGATTATTGCAGCCATCGCCATTCCCAACCTGCTGGCCGCCCGTCGTTCTGCCAATGGAGCCTCAGCTCAACAAACACTCCGCAACGTCAATACAGCTGAAGTTTCCTATTCATTGGGGATCGGCAAAGGTAACTACACTGACAGCATGGCTACCCTTGGCGGCAGTGCTTCCAGTTCTGTCGGTTTTCTTGACAATACAGTAACCAATGCTACGGCCGTGGCCAAGAGTGGTTATTTCCTTCGGAACCTCGGCACAGTCGCAGCCACTGCTTCCTCAGCCTCTTCCTACTCAATACAAAACAACCCGGCCAATTCCTCAGGAATTACCCGGACTGGGAATGATGCGTTCTTCATTGATGACAGTGGTGTGTTGCGCCATACGGCTGCTCCAGATACAACGGCAGACTCAAACAGCGAACCCATTCAGTAACTAACCTTGTTGGATTGGAGAAAAATGACTAAGTTCTTCTGATTTTTGGGTCATTTTTTTCCAATCCATCCCTAAACCAAACAAACTTTACTAAAGAATATATTTTTATTTTTTCATTTTACCAGATCATCAAAAATACTTTTAACTTCAATTTTGTCCTTCGGTTGCAAAGTATTTTTGATTGGCTATAACCAATTGGGCTTTAGGCTCAATTTCCTCACATAGGGAGAGATACGAACATGAAGAAGCAAAAAGGGTTTTCACTTATCGAATTGTTGATCGTGGTGGCCATCATCGGGATTATTGCAGCCATCGCCATTCCCAACCTGTTGGCCGCCCGTCGTTCTGCCAATGGAGCCTCAGCTCAACAAACACTCCGCAACGTCAATACAGCTGAAGTTTCCTATTCATTGGGGATCGGCAAAGGTAACTACACTGACAGCATGGCTACCCTTGGCGGCAGTGCTTCCAGTTCTGTCGGTTTTCTTGACAATACAGTAACCAATGCTACGGCCGTGGCCAAGAGTGGTTATTTCCTTCGGAACCTCGGCACAGTCGCAGCCACTGCTTCCTCAGCCTCTTCCTACTCAATACAAAACAACCCGGCCAATTCCTCAGGAATTACCCGGACTGGGAATGATGCGTTCTTCATTGATGACAGTGGTGTGTTGCGCCATACGGCTGCTCCAGATACAACGGCAGACTCAAACAGCGAACCCATTCAGTAACTTCCTGTAACAGGTTGTAAAAGAAAAAAGGGGAATCTCCGGATTCCCCTTTTTTCTTTTACAACCTGTTCTTTTTCCATCATTCAATAGCCGACGTCCTTTCATTCCAAAGCTGCTTTTCATATACTGCCAACCATTCTGATTCATATCCAAACTTCATACACACTGTTCCGATGAGGTGTCCTTATGTCTACTCCTTTCTTGCAAAGTGATTCCTCGGAAAACCGAGAAACAAACCTCAGACTTTCCCATCGTTTTGATGAAGTCGGCTTTTCAGAAATCGTAAAAATCCGCAATCGAGTGATGGAGCTGAAGGCTGAAGGAAAAGAGATTTTTCAGTTTGAAGGCGGGGAACCTTGCCTAAACACCCCTGACCATGTCAAACAAGCAGCGATCAAAGCACTTGATGAAAATAAAACCCGCTATGCCCCCTCTAGCGGAATCCCTCCTCTGATCCAATCCATTGTCAAGAAATTGCAGAAACAAAATCATATCATGGCCGAATCCAATCACGTTCTGGTTGAGAATGGCGGTATGCAAGGTCTGTATGGAGCTTTTAACTCCGTGCTCGACCCAGGAGACGAGGTTTTATTGTTTTCTCCTCATTGGACCCCAACCCGTGATTTGATCCATATGTCTGGCGGCAAAGCGGTCTGCGTCAATACCATTGAGGCACGTCATCGTGGGATTAAAAGCTGTTTGGAAAATCATCGGACAACTGCAACCCGAGTGATTCTTTTAAATACCCCGCAAAACCCAACCGGGATTGTTTTTACTCGGGATGAAATTCAGGAAGTAGCAGACTTTGCCCAGCAACATGATCTGATTGTCATTGCTGATGAGGCTTACGAGGACCTTGTATACACAGGTGAACACATCTCTATTGCTTCACTTCCGGGAATGTTTGAACGAACCATCTCGGTCTATACACTTTCAAAATCCTATGCCATGACCGGTTGGCGGATTGGGTATGCAGTCGCCCCTGAACCCTTTATTACTGGCCTCCAAAAATCCACCCTTTACTCATCGAATGGAGTTAGCACACCAACACAATGGGCGGCTTTGGCAGCATTGAAAGAACCTTCTGATTTCAAAGAAATTGCCCTTGAAGGATATCGGCTGCGTCGTTCCCTGTTGGTTGATGGGTTGAATTTGCTTGGATTGAAATGTGACCCGCCACCTGCCGGTGCTTTTTATGCGTTTCCTGAAATTTCTAAACTAGGGACCAGTAGCTCGCAAGTCGCCCGCCAACTTCTGGATGAAGCTCATATTGCGACTGTTCCTGGGATTGTTTTTGGGGCTGAAGGTGAAGGGCATCTCCGTTTCAGTTTTTCAGTAGCCCCTGAGCTGATTGAGCGTGGCTTGGAGGCACTGAGCACTTATATGCGGAATTTGACCTAACTTTTGGTGAGGGTGAAGCATGGCAGATCACAAAATTGAGTCTATGAAAGTTCCCGCATCACCCTTGCCCCTTCCTCCTCCTCATCCTGATTGGAAGTTTCAATACATAAGTGAGGGTTGCCCAATTTACTTTGACCCACGGCATGACCTCTATCATTCCATCATTCCGGTTTCCGACCCGACCCTTTTGTATCAGGAACAGTTTTATGAAGCTGGCTCAGGGGCTCGTTTTTTTTCCCCTGTGGAGGCGGTCACCCGTTTTTTTCGGCGGCGGCGGGCAAGGTATATTGCCCGCTTTGCCCGCACGGGAGGCGGAGTCCTCGATATTGGATGTGGAAACGGCTACATTCTCTACTATTTGCGTGAAGACCATCACATCTCACCCGTCATTGGAACTCAGGTTTCCGCCACTGCCCAGGCATTTGCTCAAAAAACTTTGGGGGTGACGGTCAAGCTGGGTGAACTGCCTGAACTTATCCCGGAACTCCCTCAATTTTGTGTTATCACAGCTTGGCACGTCTTTGAACATGTGGCCGACTATGAAACCTATTTCAAATTGAGTTGGGACTTATTGTTTCCAGGTGGATATTTGATTTTGGAAGTTCCGAACGCCAAAAGCTGGACAGTTCCATTCTCCAAAGAAGGCTGGATGGGATGGGACCCCCCTCAACACGTCGTTCATTTTACCCCTGAAGGAATGAAAAAAATTCTGCTCCGGTATGGGTTTGAAATTGTGAGTCAGAATACTTTTTCCCTAGAATACAGTGTTTTTACATCGCTGCAGTCGATTTGCAACCGTTTTTCACACCGACGAAATGCATTTTACGACGGACTTCGCCGGGTTGGAGGGAATCATCCTCCATTATGGCTGGTATTGGGGCAGGGGGTTTTATTTTCAGTTCTGTTTCTCCCTGTTTTCCTGATTAACCTCTTGTTCAACCAAACCGGCTTGGGTGAAGTTTTACATGTGGTCGCACGTAAACCGACTGACTTGCCCCCAAGTGACCTGAGGGCCCAACAGTCAGCCAATCCATAAGGATGATTCTTTACGTTCCAACGCCGGATTGACGGGCTTCGGCTTGTATGACTTGAGCAAAAAATAATTTCCCCTGCCGGGCTAAAACACTGGCAAATAGTTCAAGCTCCCCTTTACCAAGTTGGTGCCCACCAGCCCGCCGCCGAGCTTCCTGCAACCATACTTCAGCCATTTCCCAATTTTCCAATCGTGCATTCAGAAGCCCCAATCTGATACAGGGGAGGGCTAGGTTTTCGTTCAGTTTAGCACTGACTTCATACGCCTGTCGTGCCTCGGTTGAGTGATTTAACTGCATCTGAAGGTCCCCCATGAGAAGCCAACTGGAGGCTGCAAACGGATCCGACTGCAAAGACTGGAAAATGAACACAACCCCCTGGTCGGGCAGTTTTTGCCGCAATTTGGTCCGAGCCAAATCAACTGCAACATCTTGTGTATGCAAAGTAGCATATGACTCTTCCAGCCAATGTTCAGCTTGAAAAAGATCTCCTTTCCGAAGCCAAAACTGGCCGTAAAGCCCTTTTAAATCAGCGGAATGGGGATATCGCTCCAAACCGGCCCGAAACACGGCTCCTTCATCCTGCCCAGTCGCTTGGGCAAGTTTGGCTCCGGCGGCATAGAGCGGTGCCATGTGGCGCGGTTGGGAGAGTCCCAGTTGGAAGGTTTTTTGTGCTTCGTCAAACATCCGGAGTTTTGTCTGTTCCACAACAAGAGAAGCCAAACCAATCGGATTATTCGGGTTATAAGCAACCACAGTTCGCCAGACACTGTAATCGGTAGCCCAAACCGGTACATATTTCCAGGTACCAACCACCATCATCCCCATCACGAAAAGGGCAGGTCCAATCCACCGCTGAAGCCGCCACTCCGTTAGAACCCAACCAAGAGGGAGCATCAAACCAATAATCGAAACATACAAATACCGGTCAGCCGGAACCAGACTGCCAGGAACCAGATTCAGCATGGGGGCCAGAAAAGACAGAAACCAAGCACAGCCAAAAGCTGTCATCCGGCGACCTTTCCATTTCTTTAAACTGCCAAATGAAAAAATAAGCAGGACCAACACTCCTGTTGTCACCAGCAGCGGATCAGGAGGTATTTCCGGATAACGTGGACATAAATGGACTGGCCAAAAGGTATGTACTGTATAAAACCCAATGGCATCCAACGGGATGGCGATATGTTCCCACCACGCCACCACCACACCGGCCCCTTTTTTTCCAACAATCAATTGCGAATCAATGGCATACCACGCAAACAGGACACTCAGCAGGACAAAAGGAAGATAGGTTCCTATTTGTTTGAGAGAGAACCCAGGTCGAATGTACCAGTCAACGGCAAGGAAAATCATTACAAGTGGCACCCATTGTGCCTTGGATGCCAATGCACACCAGTACAAAAAAACACAACTCAGATACCAAATCAGGTTGAATTGCCGGACTGAGACAGTTTCTGTTGAAGGGGTAATCAGAGAAAGGTCCTGGAATTCCAGCACGGGAGCGGTTTCCGGTTGCTTCCAGACTTTGAGATACGACCACAAACAAATGAATCCAAAAGCAGCACTCAAAACATCTTTTCTTTGGGCAAGCCAAACGACACTTTCCACCCGACTCGGATGAAGGGCAAAAACCAAGGCTGTCAACCAAGCAAGGGAAAGCCTTTTGGTCAAATCACGAATAAATAAAAAAACAAACGTCGCGGCAATCCAATGAAGCAGAAAATTGGTACTGCGAAACCCAGCCGGATCAGGTCCCCACAGGGCGTAGTCCAGCATATTGGAAAGCCGGTGGAGCGGATTGTAATTGATAAAATAATAAGTCCGAAAAATGTGCCACACATTTTCCCAGGCAACCGTATGGGTAGCATGGTCTTCCAGAATATACCGGGCAGAGTCAAACTCAAGCAGGGCATATTGGCATGACCGGCCAAAAACGGCCAGAATCAGTCCTCCGAGAACACCACAGGCAAGTAAACCCGAGCGTACCGGAGTGAAAGCCGAGATTTGCAAGGTGCCAAATTGAGAAAACCCAGATGGACGTAATTTCATTCGGAAAGCCGTTTGAGATAAACAGGGGGGACCTCATCCACCAGCCAAACTCCATTGGCCGAACAATAAAAAGTGAAACCATCGCGCTGCATGGCGACGGCATCGACCACCAGCACCACCGGTTTTCCATGCCGGGCACCAACAGCGCGGGCGGTTTCGACCGTTGCAGACAAATGAACGTGGTGCCGGCTCATTTTAAAAATACCCTGCTGAAGAATCTTTTCAACTGAATTGTGACCGGTTCCATGATAAAGACAGTCCAATGGTTGCACCGGTTCAAGCTGGAGGTCCACTTCGACCGAATGTCCCTGGTTGGCACGAATTCTGGTTCCGGCATCATCAAAAGAAAACCGTTTTTTGTTGTTGGTTGCGACCACTTCCTGAAGTTCAACCAAGGTGATGGGAAATTTACGGGCAGCGCAGGCAGCCAGTAATTGCCCCACCTCAACCCAGCCGCCCGCCGCCAGTTCCAACTCCAGTGCCTCCGGTTCATGGCGCAGGTACTTGCTTAAAAATTTACTGATTTTGACCAGGCGCTTCTCATCCGTCATAAAACCTTTCCCTGAGTTGAAGCCCGGAAAAACGAACCGCGAAAGCAATGAAACCAAAAGGTTCCTACTTTCGCGGTACGTTGCTTGGGGACTTATTAGGCGCAGACCACTTCTGTTTCACGCTGGACGGGATGAATCGGCTGATAGAGCGTGTCTCGCTCAACGGGCTCCAAGCCAGCATCCAGCACTAACTGTACAATGTCGTCACGGGTTGATTTACATTGTGCCGCACCATCAAGTGAGTAGGTGGCAACCAAAGGACCTCCACCTGAAACGGTTCCATCCAAATCATTGGCACCAAAATGCAATGCCAATTGGGCGGTTTGACGACCAAGCATGACCCAGTAGGCTTTGATATGGTCAAAATTATCCAGCATCAACCGCGACACCGCGATGGTTTTCAGACTGTCAATCGCGGTTGGTCCCGGCAAATGAGCCAGCTCGGTATCCTTCGGATAAAACGCCAGCGGGATAAAACATTGAAAACCTTTGGTTTCGTCCTGCAAATTGCGGAGCCGAATCATATGGTCCACCCGGTCAGCCAACGACTCAATGTGACCATAGAGCATAGTCGCATTTGAACGCAGCCCCTTGAGATGAACCCGCTTGGAAAAATCAAGCCAGCGATTGGTTCCGCATTTATGTTTACAGATTTGCTTACGGACTGTCTCAGCAAAAATTTCGGCTCCGCCACCTGGACAGGAATCAAGCCCGGCTGCCACCAACCGGTCAATCACTTCGTCCTCCGAAAGTCGGGTAATGCGTTTGAAGTGGTCCAACTCCACCATGGTGAAAGCTTTCAGATGGATTTTAGGAAAAGCCGTCTTCAAACCACGGAGCAGGTCCAGGTAATACTCAAATGGCAGAGTGGGGTGCAACCCACCCACAATATGAATCTCGGTAATGCCGGCTTCGTACGACGGGCGGATTTCGGCAACCGCCTGGTCCACCGTGTAAGTGTATCCCTCCGGGTCGCCAGCTTTCCGATAAAACGAGCAAAAGGTACAATCCCAATAGCAGACGTTGGTGGGGTTCAAATGCCGATTGACATTGTAAAAGGTCGTTCGCCCATGACGACGACGGCGCACCGAATCGGCAAGGTGACCAAGCCATGCAACCTGGTCGGTTTCAAACAAAGCAACCCCTTCCTCAAAGGAAAGGCGTTCCCCGGCTTGGACTTTTTCAGCGATATTGAGCAATGTGGAAGAAAGCATAAATCAATTTGGGCTTGGGTTTTGGCGACACTCACAGTTATGTCGGGATGCCAGTGCTGCCAAAGAGCGGAATGAATGGCCGCCATCTTAGCTGGAACCGTTCTTTTGGGCAATGAAATGCCGCAAGTTCGGCAGTCAAGTGCTGTCTTGACGTACCAGGGCCGCTGTCGTAGTCTCACCTTCTTACAACCACCACTCATTTTTTCCGACACTCCACATCCGTCCTGATAATGTCAAACCAGACTTTGAATTCATCGCCCTCTTCTTCCCGCTTTCGCCGTTGGTTTCTCGAAGGCGCTCGTGAAACGACCGTTACCCCGGAACAGAAGCCCCATCACCCCACCCACCCTTGGTGGCAGGTTATGTGTCTGACTGGGGTTGATTATTTTTCAACTCTTGGATATCAGCCGGGCATTGCTTTTCTGGCAGCCGGGGCTCTTTCACCAGTTGCCACCATCATTCTGGTTTTGCTGACGTTATTTGGAGCGTTGCCGATTTACAATCGGGTAGCAGCAGAAAGCCCCAATGGCCAGGGCAGTATTTCCATGCTGGAACATTTGCTGCCCCGTTGGCGAGGAAAAACCTTTGTGCTCTGTCTGTTGGGATTTGCAGCTACTGATTTCGTGATTACCATCACCCTTTCGGCTGCTGACGCCACTGCCCACGTGATTGAAAATCCGCTGGTTTCAAGCCTTTTACCACATTCCTTTCACGACCACCCGATTGGTGCCAAAATCTTTTTGACCTTGATGCTTCTGCTCTTTCTGGGAGCCATCTTTCTCAAAGGTTTCAAAGAGGCAATTGGACTCGCGGTGTTTTTGGTGGCGGCCTACCTGATCTTGAATATAGTGGTGCTTCTGCGCGGAGGGTTTGAGATTTTTACCCACCCTGATGTTATTACCAACTGGAAGACCGCTTTGATCGTCGGCAAATCGCACGGGAACCCGCTCCTGGTCATTTGGCTGGCCATTCTGGTGTTTCCCAAACTGGCACTGGGGCTTTCCGGATTTGAAACCGGAGTGGCTGTGATGCCACTGGTGAAAGGTGATCTGACCGATACCCATGCCCAGCCCCGTGGGCGAATTGCCAATACCAGGAAACTTCTGCTGACTGCGGCTTTGATCATGAGCGTCATGCTGATCGGCAGCAGTTTTGTGACGACTCTTTTAATTCCACCAACCTTATTCCAGACCGGTGGCGAGGCCAATGGCCGGGCATTGGCGTTTCTGGCTCATAATTTTTTCGGGCATGGATTTGGAACCATCTATGACCTGAGTACGATTTCCATTTTGTGGTTTGCCGGAGCCTCAGCCATGGCTGGATTGCTTAACCTGGTGCCCCGCTACCTGCCACGGTATGGAATGGCTCCTGAATGGGCTAAGGCCAATCGCCCACTGGTTGTGGTTGTCACCGCAGTCACCGTGGCCGTAACCTGGATCTTCAAAGCTGATGTCGAAGCTCAGGGCGGGGCCTATGCCACCGGAGTGCTGGTTCTGATGACCTCGGCAGCCGTGGCCGTCACGCTGTCGCTGTGGAAATCAGGTTGGAGACGCTATGCTTTTTTGTTGATTACAGCAGTTTTTGTCTATACCACGATTGACAACATCTATGAACGTCCGGAAGGGTTGAAAATTGCCTCGTTCTTTATTGCTTCCATTGTTGCAACCTCGCTCATATCGCGGGTGTTGCGTTCCACCGAACTGCGCATTCTGGGTGTTACCCTCGACGAAAAAGCCCAGCAGTTTATTCGGGAGGCTGCGGCCAAAGGCACAATTCGGATTGCGGCCAACCGGCCTGAAGACGGAAGCGTGGCTGAATATCAACGGAAGGAGCGCGAAGCGCGGGAGTCACATCATATTCCGCCCAATGAAACGTTGCTGATTTTTGAGGTGCGGGTTGGTGACGCTTCCGACTTTGCGGATTCACTGGAGGTCCATGGCGTGGATATTGGCCCCTATCGGGTCTTACGGAGCAGCAGCCCGGCAGTTCCCAATGCAATTGCGGCGTTTCTCCTCCATGTGCGGGATGTCACCGGCCTGATTCCCCATATTTATTTTGGCTGGACCGAAGGTAATCCCATTGGATACGTGCTCAAGTTCATCTTTTTTGGTGAAGGCGACACTGCCCCGGTCACCCGGGAGGTTTTGCGACAGAAAATTGATATTCCGGAAAAACGTCCCCGTGTCCATGTTGGGTAGAAGTACAGAACCAGGGAACAAGGGTGAAAACGGTGCCTGGTTTTATCCAGAGCGGTTGCTGCAGGCAGGCTTGGAAAGAATCTTTCCAAGACCTGCCTCTGTTGTGAGTGAACTGCTTCAAACAAAAAAATCCCCGCCTGTTTTCAAGCGGGGAGATCAAAAAAGCAAAAGGGTTTTTAAGGGATTATCAACTATTTCTTGGTATCATCCGAACCAGTGGAAGTTGCCGGAGTGTTTGAGTTTTGGTCGGGCGCACTGGATGAAACCTGGACTCCGTTGGATGAAAGCGTGGTTGACATGACTCGTTGCAATTCGGAAATTGCCTTGTTGTAATCAGTCAACGCACGGATTTCCTGGCCACGAGCTGTGGAGAGCCGGGTTTGGCGGTCCAGCACAAAGAAGTTGCTGGAAATTCCGGCAGCATATTTCTGTTCCTCACCTTTCAATTGTGCTTCAGCAGCAATCCGTCCGGCACGGGCAGCCTCAACCCGCTGGCGGGCGGAAACCACGCTCTGCACAGCATTCCGGACTTCGACCCCGATGTTCTGCCGCAGTTGCCGCTCCTGGGCCTGTAATTGGCGACGTTCAGCAGTGGTTCGACCGTAATTTGCTTCAGCAGTCCGGTTGCGCAGGGGGAAGCTGAATGTGACACCAAAACTGTAGGTGTGAAAATCAAAACCAAACAGGTTTTTGAGGGCAGTGCCATAACCGCCGATAAACCGTTCGGCAATGCCAAATCCGCCACCTTGTCGTTGATAAACCGGACTAAAAGCTCCCAACTGCTGGTTGAGTGCATCCACACTGGCAGTCAGCCCTCCTGTATTCAGCGAGGAGGGGATTGATTGGGAAGTGGTCGAGCCAGCCAGCCCATCCAGTCGGAATGAAGTCACAAAATCGAGTTGCGGTTTCCGTTGCTTGCGACTGAATTCCAGATCAATATCCTTGGATTCCTGCTGAATATGCATCTGCTCAAGTTCCGGACGACTTTGATAGGCCGTTTCAATCGCCTTGTTGAGGTCAATGTCAAACGGGGTAAACTCGACCCGTTCCGTCGGTTCAATCTGGGCTGACCACATGTCAGCCGAAGGGTCACCCAACAACAACGCCTTCAATTGATTTTCTGCAATCGTAATCTGCTGCAGCGCGGAAATCGCCGTGTCCTTACGGCTTTCCAAATCGGCTTTGGCAGAGACGATTTCAATCGGAGCCAAAGTACCAACCTCAACCTGCCGCTGGTTGTTGCGCAGCGTGACATCGGCCAGTTCGACCGATTCACGGGCAATCTTGTAATTCAGAACCGAATAGACCAAATCCCAATAGGCACCCTGAACTCTGGCAATCGTGTTGATGGCCTGCTGACGAAACGCCGAATCGCTCCGGCTGGCTTCCTTTTTACCGATCAAAATACTGCGTTCATTTTGGCCGAACCGGTAATTTCGCAGGAGCGGCTGAGTGAATGAAAACGATAACGAAGTACCATATTGAGGGTTGAGGCCGGCTGAAGCAGCGTTGTTGGTCTGCCGGGAGTTGTTAAAATCAATGCTGTAGGTTCCTGCCGTATTCACAGCCCCCCGCAGATTGAAATTATAATCGAGCTGTTTACTTGAGTAGGAGCCACCCTGGGCACCGATAAAGGTCTGTGCGGTGGGGGTGACCGATGAATTGAAATTGATCCGGGAGCCCAGCACCGGGTCATAGGCACCACGCGCACCATTCAGGTTGTATTGGGCAATCTGAACATTGCCACGCCCGACTTCAATATCAATATTGTTGTTGAGCGCCATCAAAATCGCATCGTGTAACGAAAGTTTGACGATCTTGTCTTTATCAACGCCCACCCGGTCGGTGGGCAAGGTATCCACGGCACGGGGGCCTTGGGCGGAAGACGTTTGGGCGGTACTGGTACCTGCGGCTTCCTGGGTTCGAACCACGCCGTCGGTAGCGGCCACGACCGGCGAAAGGACTGCGTTTCCTTCGATTGGACCTTGTGCCAGGGCCGGAACCGTGCCGCTTCCAAGCATCAGAAGCGACAGTGCGGTGGCACCAAAGCGGCGAGAAACAAGATTCAAGCTTTGCATGCGATCAGCTCTCCTCATCAGAAATCGGATGTTTTTTGTGTATGAAGTGGGTACAGGTTATCTGAATGTAACCGCCTACAACGAGCCTCAGCCTGGAAAGTTCACTGAAATTTTGTCCGTTGTGAGCGGGTGGTTGTGGGTTGGAGGTGTTGGCTGCTAACGATCCATTGGTGACCTGAAAACAAGTTATGGCATAGTACGGCGATTGGCCGGATGTCGGCAACCGATAACCCATACCCCATACCCGATTACAACATGAATGACTCCAACTTTGCTTCGTTGACCCCTGCCCAGCACCGCGCGGTGACTTCCCCACTTGAATCACGCTTGGTTTTAGCCGGACCAGGCACGGGCAAAACCCGGACGCTGGTGCATCGGGTCGCCTATCTGATTGCTGAATTCCATATTCCATCCGAACATATTCTGGCAGTCACTTATACCAATAAGGCAACTGAGGAAATGCGGCACCGCTTGCGGTTGATGCTCCCGGCTGATTCGCCTCGCCTCAATGTAGGCACCTTTCATGCGTTTTGCATTCGGGTTCTGCGCCAATTTTACGAAGCCGCCGGACTTCCCAAACATTTTGCCGTCACGGATGAAGACGGGCAGCTTTCCGTACTTCAAAAAGTTGTTCCCAACCTGCGTGAGAAACGGGATGTCCGCAGCCTGCTCGGACAACTCAGCACTTGGCGCTTGAGCGACCCGGTTGAGCGGGGTGAACTGGCTGAATTCCAGCGCGAAACGCTGGCAAACTACGTGGCGGCTTTGCGCAAACAGGCATTGATTGACTTTGACGATATTCTGCTCCTGACCGAAGAGCTGTTCGGCAAACGGGCGGATGTGCTGGCAACTGTCCAGGCTGGATTTGAGGCGGTTCTGGTGGACGAATTTCAGGATACAGACACCCTTCAATACCGCATTCTAAAACAACTGACGGGAGGGCGCACCCCGGTTTTTGCCGTGGCTGATGACGACCAGTCCATTTTTGCCTGGCGGGGGGCTGACCCCCAGAACCTGCGCCGTTTTGTACAGGATTTTCTGCCCTGTGATACCGAACCCTTTGTCATTAAACTTGAGGAAAACTACCGTTGCAGCGGCCCGATTGTGGATGCCGCCAATCGGCTGATTGGGACCGGATTGCGCCTGTTTGACAAAGTTCCGACGGCAATGGTCAGCGAGGGAGCCCCGGTCAAATGTTTTACCTATCAGACGGACCGCAACGAGGCGGAAGCGGTCGCCTACGAAATTCAAAAACTGGTCAGCACCCCCAGTTCAGGGTTTGAATATCGTGACACGGCAGTGCTCTATCGCAACCATAGAATTGGCGAACTGATTGAAACCGTGTTGCTTGGTTACGGAGTTCCCTGTCAGGTGGTCCGAGGTGGGAGTTTGTTTGATACCCCACGGGTCCGACAGATTTTGGCGCTCCTGCGGGTCCAACTCAACCCACAGGACGAAATCAGCCTGCGCCAACTGCTAAAGGAAAACCTGGATGATTTGGTTCTGCACAAAATTGAGGAGTTTTCCCTCCGTGCCCGCTGTTCGCTCCGGCGAGCCTTGTGGGAAAAAATGCGGGCTGGGGACGGAACCCATGTTGAACGACGCCAAATCAGTCGAATTGTGGGTCTTTTAACCACCGCCAAGGCAATCGCTGAAAACAATCCGCGTCTTTCCCTGCGGAACTGGGTCGAGCAACTCAATCTCTATGTAACCGATACCGAATGGGAACTGCCGGATGGCGACCTGTGCCAAATCAGTGACCCGCTTGCAAGCGGGACCCTGGAAACAGCGGCCCGCTGGCTGGAACGGCTGGCAGTTCGTGGCGGGCGCTTGATTTTGACTGCCGCGCAGCCGGCAGTGGCCACAGCGGCTGCCTTGCTGCTCGGTCGCATGTTGGCCGGAGAGACATTCACTGTTCACACGTTGGATGAGCTGGGAACCTTACCCGACCCAAATGGCAAACCCAACCTGCTCTTGGCCCTCGACCCGGAAAGTGAGGTGACTGCGGCCAAACGATTTAAGTTCATTGCCGTGCTGGCTGTTCACAGTGAGGCGGCAACCGGCCCCAAGTCCTCCCTGCCCCGCCGTGATTTACCGGCAACGGCAGTGCCGGAACCTGAACGCGGCCCTGAGCCTTCGCGGTTTGTCCTCTTGTGGAAACTCGGCCAAGCCTATCAAGGATTGCGCAAAGCTCCGTTTCTTACCGATTACACAGTGGTTGACATCGAAACCACCGACCTTGATGTGGAACGCAACGATGTAGTGGAAGTGGCTGCCGTCCGGGTTCGCAACGGGGTTGTCACGGAAGAGTTTTCCAGTTTTGTGAAACCGGCTGTCCCAATCAGCCCTGGGGCCGAGGCGGTTCACCACATCAGCGCCGCCATGGTTGCAACCGCGCCCTCCTTTGCCGAAATTGCCAAACCGTTTCGGGAATTTCTTGGACAGGACACGCTGGTGGCCCATAACGGACTGGGCTTTGATTTTCCGATTCTGATTCGGTTGTTCAAAACTGCCGGGCTCAAAATGGATAACCTCTGTTTCGACACGCTGCCAATGGCGCGCGAACTCTATCCGGATGCCAAAAAAGCCACCCTCGAATCTTTAGCAGCGAAGTTTGGCGTGGACCCTGGTTCCAGCCATCGTGCCTTGGACGATACCCGCACGCTGGCCCAGGTGTTCGAATGTATGAAACAGGATTTTGAAAGCCAGCAACGACAGCGCAACGGCTTTGAAAGCCTGGGCCTGCTGGCTGTGGCCATGTTGCTTGAGACTGAACCCGAAATGGCGGAGGAAGCCCCGCTCTTTCGCTTGGGCAAAGAACTTTGGGGGGCTGAAAATACAGAGGATGTAATTGAAAAGCTGATTGCCCTGCTGGTCCGTAACCAGGACCGCCAACCGGAGGACCAGCCGGCTGCCGAAGTCAGCGCTCGGTTGCGGGCAGTCTGGCGCGAAGCCAACCAATCCTGTGCCGATGATGAAGAAGTACGCCAGCACAGCCACGCCACTGAAGGATATTTACGTTTTTGCGAACTGCTTTCCCGTTACGAAGGCCGCCCGTTGACCGAGGCCATGCAGGAATTTCTTGATTTTACAAGACTTTTTCAGCAACAGGATAGTTGGAAAGAGCGGAATGCCGTGACCTTGATGACCATTCACGCGGCCAAAGGACTGGAATTCCCTTATGTCTGGATTGTGGCTCTGGAACAAAATGTTTTGCCTACCTATCAGGCAACCAAAGCTCAAGGTCCGCATCGCACCGCCAAAATCGAAGAGGAACGGCGACTGCTCTATGTGGCCATGACCCGCGCCCAAAAGCAATTGACGCTTTCCCATGCACGGGAACGGAATGGCTACGCAACCGAACCTTCGATGTTTTTAGAACATTTATTCTGAAAATCACATCTTAAGCTGTGGCAGTACGAAATAATCCTTTGCCCTTGGCGATTTACCATTTGCCATTTGTCATGTGCATTTAGGGTTAGGTTGAATGCAACCTAACCGCCTCCGGTTCAACTTCTGCAGTGGACAATGCCAGATTGCCAATCACCAATGAAAATAAGCAACGGAAAATGAATTTTGGGTTTTCGTATGGGAAATCACTTTGGTTTTGTTTTGTTGCCTGCTCGGAAACATTTTGTGATTCACCTGACAGGGTTCCTCCTTTTTTGGGGATTTTCAACCGTCACCAACCCGGCCCAGACGTTACCGATTCCACGGGAGCTTCCACCACCGGAAACAACCATCACGGAGCCTGGCCCGTTGCCGGCAGGTTTCTGGCCTTCACCGCCGGAAGAGATTTTTGCCTCGTCTACCTTTGGTCAGCCGGGTGCAGCCGGGGACCCGGTTTCCAAGGAGCTGCCGAAGTCAGTGGCGGCAACCTCAGTACCGCCACTTGAGTTACCGCAATTCTCTTTTTCCGACAGAGTTCCGTTGCAACCAGGACCTTTGGCCAACCGGGTTGTGCTTCCCAACCGGAATCCGGAAACCCTGCTGGCTTCCGGTGAACGAGGGTTTCAATGGGCTCCGGCGTTCAAACAATCGTTCCATTTTCTGATTATTCAGCACCTGTTCCGCTTTGGCACAGAATCAGGGACCAGGTCGGAATTCAACGGCCCTTTTTTCAAAGATTATTTCAAATCGGTAGGGAGCCTGCGCGGATGGGATGATGGCGACCCATTTTTAGTCAATTACATTGGCCATCCGATGCAGGGAGCCGTCACGGGTTACATTCAGATTCACAACGACCCCAAGGGAATCTGCCAGGAAGTCGGGTTCAATCGGGGCTATTGGAATAGTCGTTTGAAGGCCATGGGCTGGTCGGCGCTCTATAGCACTCAGTTTGAAATCGGTCCCATCAGTGAAGCCTCGCTGGGGAATGTTGGCAAATTCGGCACCAAAAAGTCTCCGCACCCGATGGCCTTTGTGGATTTGGTGGTGACCCCGACACTCGGCACCGGCGTCATTGTGGGCGAGGACCTGCTGGATAAATATGTCATCCAAAAAATCGAACGGCAAACCGCCAATCGAACCGTTCGCCTGCTGACCCGCAGCTTTCTCAATCCCAGTCGCAGCTTTGCCAATCTGCTCCGCAGCAAATGGCCCTGGTATCGGGATGGAAGACCGCTCTAAACAGTCTTGGGAGTCTAAACCCTGACAAGGTGACAGAGGGTGATGAAGGACTCTTGACTCCCAAGACCCTCAGGACTCCCAGGACTCCCAAGACTATTTTAAGTTAGAACTTCATCAGGTGTGCCTTTGGCCTTGATACGTCCGGCTTCGTAAATCAAAACCTGGTCACCCAGGGCAAACACCTCTTCAGTATTGTGAGAGACATACAGGATGGGGATGTTCAAGGTGTGACGCAACCGGTCAAGGTCCTCCATCAGCACTCGTTTGGTCGGGGTATCGAGTGCCGAAAGGGGTTCGTCCAAAAGCAGGATGTCAGGATACACGACCAAGGTCCGAGCCAGAGCAACCCGCTGACGTTCTCCGCCGGAGAGCAGCCGGGGCCGCCGGTCCGCTGTATGCCCGATGCGGAGCTGTTCCAACATGGCCACAGCCGTTTCCCGCGCTTCGGTGTGCGGCAGGGTATTCAACCCATAAAGAACATTGTCCAGCACGGAAAGATGTTCAAAAAGTCCCAGTTGCTGAAATACATACCCAACTTTCCGCTGACGCAGTGAAACATCCGTCACTGGTCGCTTTCCGACTTCCCGAACAAAAAGGCAGCGCTCCCCAACTTGAATCCGACCTTCATCAGGACGGGAAATTCCGGCAATGCAATCAAGGGTCGAGCTTTTGCCTGCTCCCGAAGGGCCAAAAAGCATGGTAATTCCAACCGGGGCTTCAAAATCAACTTCCAGCGAAAATGGTACCTGCCCGGAGTTGAAGGTTTTTCGAAGGGTGACCTGTAAGCTCATTGTTTCATTTGCGATTTGCCATTTGCGATTTCACGAACCCGGTTGATTCCAACTCCCAATTGAAAGGCAAACCTCAATAAACTGCCACTGGGCAATCGCAAATACCCCGGATTTTCCGCTACTTTACCTTATCAGCATTGTCCAGTCTGTGATAGTTTCCGCAGGCTTCTCAAAAAACTCTATTCAAGTGAAAAAGGATGCTTTTTTCTATGCTGGTTCCGATGGTCATTGAACAAACACCACGTGGCGAACGGGCCTTTGACATTTATTCCCGGTTGCTGAAGGAAAACATTATTTTCATCAACGGCGAAATTGACGACGAAATGGCCAATCTGGTGGTAGCCCAATTGTTGTTCCTCGAAGCCGAAGACCCGGAACGGGACATCAATATTTACATTAACTCACCTGGAGGCAGCATTACTTCCGGCATGGCCATTTACGACACCATGCAATTTGTAAAACCGGATGTTGCCACGTTGGGCTTGGGGATGTGCGCCAGCATGGGGGCAGTGCTGCTGGGTGCCGGAACGGCTGGAAAACGCTCAGCCTTACCCAATACACGGGTCATGATTCACCAACCTCATATTTATGGCCACGGGATTTCAGGTCAGGCCAGCGATGTCCGAATTCATGCGCAGGAAATCATCCGGATGCGCGAACTGTTGAGTCAGGTGTTGGCCAAGCACAGTGGCCGTCCCTATGACGAGGTTGACCGGGATGTGGAGCGGGACCGCTATATGACCGCCGCGCAGGCCCGTGAGTACGGGTTGCTCGATAACGTTATTTCGAGTCGGCAAATGCCCGGAACGGACTGAAAAGAGAAAACACCGGAGGGGCACCTGAAATTCCAGACCACTTCTCTGCCCAGGGGGTTCCCTGGGCTCTTTTCATTTCACAGAGAAACCGGTGGCTTTCCCCGAAGCAATCTGCTTTGACAGACACTTGTGGCGAAACTCTTACCTTTGCGCCGTCAGCCGGTTCACCCCATAGAGCAGGACAGCCGCCACGAGTGAAAGGATACCGGACAGGATTATGGCTTCCCGGTCCCGTCCGGCAGCCACCGCATCATAAATCGCCAAAGCCGCAGTCTGGGTTTCTCCCGGAAGATTCCCTGCCACCATTAAGGTTGCTCCGAAATCTCCCAGGGCCCGTGCAAAAGCAAGCGTGCCGGCAGCCGCCAACCCGCGCCATGCCAAAGGAAGTGTGATAGTTCGGGCCACCCGCCATTCCGAAGCACCCAGCAACCGGGCAGCGTTTTCCGTGGTTGGGTCTACAGCTTCCAGCGCGGCCCGCGCTGTCCGAATCACCAAGGGCAAGGCCGAAACAAAAGCTGCCAGAATCGCCGCCGTCAAGGTAAACACCAGCGGCTTTCCAAAAATGGACTCCCAGGCCCGGCCTAAGAGTGACTGCCGCCCCAACAAGACCAGCAGGTAATAGCCCAACACCGTCGGAGGCAGCACCAGCGGCAACGTCAGTGCCACATCACACCATTCGCGGCCCCAAAACCGAACCCGTGCCAACACCCAGGCACAAAGGGTTCCCAAACCCAGGGCCAGCAATCCGGCACAGAGTGCAACTTCCAACGACAGGACAAGCGGGGAGAGATCAGGCATGAAACAATTGCAGAAAAAAATTAAGCCGGGAAAGGAGTATCTAACCCGGCCTGAACGAAAAAACACATGACAGTCAAGTGACAGGAAAGAAAAAACTGAACACCGGTTACCTGTTTTTTGATCGTGTCACCTGTCACCTGGCACTTGGCACGCTCCTAGTTTTTCACCGGTGGAGCCGGTTTCTTGGGCAAGGTTGCCGGTTTGTCTTTCATTTCCTTGAGAATTTCCTCAATGGCCCGGTCAAGCTGGGCATCCTTGCCGTTGAATTCATCCAGCGGCGGGTTATCCACCACAATATCCGGGTCCACACCGTGGCCTTCGATGTGCCAGTTGCCGGTCGTGATGTTGTACTGCCCCGAAGTCGGCATGGACACATACCCGCCATCCACCAACGGAGTCTGTCCATTGATTCCGACCACACCGCCCCAGCTTCGTTTGCCAATCAGTTTGCCAAGTTTGTACTGACGGAACATGGCCGGGAAAATATCGCCGTCCGAAGCGGAAAATTCATTGAGCATACAGACCAACGGACCGGTATAGATGGCCGAAGGGTACGTCAACGGCTCGCCATCGCGGGGGCCGTTCATGGCTCCGAGCACCCGGCGCAACCGTTCAATCACCATCTGCGAAACGTTGCCGCCTCCGTTGTAACGGTCGTCAACAATCAATCCTTCCTTGCGAACCTGCGGATAGTAATATTTGACGAACTCATTCAGGCCCGTTCCCCCCATGTCGGGAATGTGAATGTAGCCGACCTTGCCACCGGTTTTCTGCTCCACGTAGCGGCGGTTGCCTTCCACCCAATTGAAATAGCGCAGGTCGGTTTCACTGGCAATCGGGCGCACTTTGATGTCGCGGGCACCTTCGAGCGAAGGCTTACTGTTCACTTTCAGGGTAATGGTGGTCCCAAGTTTGTTTTCCAGCAGGGCATAAGGATTCATGGATGCTTTCAGCTCCACCCCGTCAATGGCCAGCAGATAATCCCCTTCCTTGACCACGACTCCCGGCTCAGTCAGCGGTGAGCGGCGGCTCTCGTTCCAGTTTTCGCCTTCCAGAATCTTCCTGATACGGATAAATCCGCCGGCTTCCTCAAAATCACAACCCAAAAGTGCCAGCCGAACGGTGCGCGGGCGTGGCATGTCACCTCCGCCAACATAGGCATGGCCAATATTCAGTTCACCAATCATTTCACCAATGAGGTAGGACAAATCCGCCCGGTGCGAGACGAAAGGCAGCAGTACGGCATACCGGTCATGGATTTTCTTCCAGTCAAGGCCATGCATGTTTTCGACATAAAAGAAATCGCGCTCCAACCGCCAGGCTTCTTCAAAAATCTGTTTCCACTCGGCTTTGCGGTCAAGTTTCATTTGCATGCCGTTCAAGGAAATCGAACCTTCACCCAGTCTGACACCAGGACGGGCATCCACAATTGAATAACCTCCGCCACTGGCAATCAGCATTTTTTCGCCGTTGGCGGAAATATCATAGCCATCCACCGGGAAGAGTTCGCTGTCTTTCTTTTTATCGAGTTCGTACACCCGCAGCGTAACCCGCTCGCTCGGCGCACCTGTCATCGAAAAAGTCGGAAACGAGAGATAAAAGATTTTGTCCCTGGCTGCCGTCAAAGCACCATAATTGCCCGGCGGCATGGTCAGTCCGACAATCCGGCCCTTGATACCATCCAGGTCAATTTTGACATCCTTCTTTTCCTCTTTCTTTTCGCCTTCGGGTTTGGCTTCCGACTTGGCTTCACTTTCCGGCTTCTTTTCCGAACCGATTTTCACTTCGTCGCTTTCCGGAGCAAACGGCGAGGGGGTTTCCGCCTGCAAGGTCACACAAAACAACCGTTGCGGTTTGAGGTAGGCATAGTTCCATTCAAACGCGCCAACCGTGGCATTCAAATCACGACTGGAGGTGAAAAACAGATATTTTCCGCTGGGGTCAAAAGTGGGATTGCCGCTCGTGGTCAGCGCATCCGTCACCGGATGACTTTTCCCATCTGCCAGGGCATAAAGGTAAATCACGGAAAACCCGCCGGAGTTCCACTCGGTCAGTTCCGGACGGGCATAGGCAATCCACTTGCTGTCAGGTGACCAGTCATAGGCAAAAATATTGCCGTGACTGGATTGGGCCACTTTGGTCACTTTCTTGGTTTCAACATCCACATACCAGAGATTGAAACTTTTATCAGTGAACGCCAACTTTTTGCTGTCGGGTGACCAACGCGTGTTCCCTCGCTGAACGGAACCGTCCGTTGTCAGACGCACCGCCGGGGCGGAGCCATCCTGAGTGACCAGATACAATTCATCTTCCCCGGTCACATCGGAGATATACCCGATATATTTTCCGTCGGGCGACCAGGTGGCGGCCTTTTCCCGTGCTCCGGAACTGTTGGTGAGATTGCGGGTGTTCCCTTTTTCCGCCGGAACCGTGAAAATCTCCCCGCGCGCCACAAACAAGGCCCGCTTGCCGTCCGGTGAAAGTGAAGTTTCCGTGATACGGTCGCGCGGATTGAGAAACTCAGTCCGGGTCAATCGGCGCTCGTCATTGAGTTCAAGCGAAAGTTTGCGCGTTTTTTCCGTCGCCAGGTCCAATAAATAGATGGATCCGGCATTCTCAAAGGCAATTGCACCATTGCCTAGCGACGGATATTTGACGTCATATTCGGTAAAATCCGTTACCTTTTTCGTCTGTTTCGACTTCAAATCGTAGGCAAACAGGTTGGCTGTCTTGTCCCGGTCCGACCAGAAATAGATTTTATTTCCGGTCCACATCGGAAATACATCCTGAGCTTCGTTGTTGGTGATGTTTTCCAAGGCCCCGGACTTCAGATCATAAATCCAAATGTCGTCCGCCTGACCGCCGCGATACCGTTTCCAGGTGCGGAACTCCCGAAATATCCGGTTATAGGCAATTTTTGAACCGTCCGGCGAATAGGAGGTATAACCACCGCGCGGAACCGGCAATTGCTGCGGCAACCCGCCCTCAAGCCCCACCGTGTATAACTGCCCGACCCAGGCATTGAACGTGGTGCGCCGGGAACGATAAACAATCCGTTTTGAGTCCGGGGTCCAGCCTAAAACCAGATTGTCCGGCCCCATCCGTTCTGCCGGTGCCGGGGACATTTCCGGTGACCAGGTCAGGCGTTTGGGTTCGCCACCTTCAGCAGGAATCACATACACGTCCCGGTTCCCGTCATAGTCAGCGGTAAAAGCAATATATTTGCCGTCCGGTGAAAATTTGGGGAACAGCTCCATTCCATCGTCAGCCGTCAGGCGGCGAGCCTGACCACCACTTGTCGAAGCAATCCACAAATCCCCTGCATAAACAAAAACCACCTGGTCTTTGTAAACATCCGGAAATCTGAGCAGCCGGGTTTCACCTGCCCGTGCCAGCGTGACCGAGCCAAGCAACAGAAAAAAGACAACCACCAACAGCCGTTTCACTGCCATGCAACTTCAACCTCCAGTTTCTTTGAGAGCTAATCAGAGAAGTCAGCGAATCTAATGCACTCAGATTAAAAAAACCACTTTCTTCACACGAACGGGTGATTTTGAGCTTTAGGAGGGATTATCTGTGGGGTGTTCCGGGGCGGAGGAGTGCCTCCGGCTTCAAAAAATTGGAATGAATGATCAGAACTGCGGATTCAAAGTGGCCGTCAGTAACTTTGCCGGAATCAACTGGAGAATTGAACTTTTGGTTTTGCCATCTCGTTAGGGGCGGGAACTCGATTTACCAACCGCATACCACCCAACCGAATTTTCAGCTTCTGTTTTTCATCTCAAAAAAATCAAAATTAATTCAAATTTAATTACAATTTTCAAAAACAAAATTTACAATATAATTACAATATCCAAAAACAAAAACGCCCCGATCACTTTCGTGTCGGGGCTGTTTTTTGGGAGTTTGGAAATCGGATTACTGTTGCGGCGTGGCAGCAGCGGCACCGTTGTTGCCAATCGAAATGGATTGGGAGTCACCATCAAAAGCGATTTCCTGCAAGTTCCGGGTTGAACCGTTTTCCGTGTAGGTAATTTCTGTGCGATGTGATTTTCCCTTGCGGTCCACCAACCGGGCGGAAGTCCGAACGACTTCATTTTTTCCTTGCAAAATGGCCACTTCACCGGTTTTTTCGTTGAAACGCACATTGTAGGTGCCTTTCTTGACGAGCACGCCGTTAATGGTCATGTCTTTGGTAAAAGTGAGTTCTTCTTTGATGTCGCCAGCGCCAGCGGCGAAAGCCATCGAGCCAGTCAGAGTCAAGGTAGCCAATGCGATCAGGGTACGGGTCATCAGGTTTTTCATGTTTTGTCTCCTCAGTTTGTGTGTTTTGTATATTTTCAAGTTGGTGTTTCCAACTCACCAGCACATCGCCAAACGGAACTAAAAACAAATAAGTTTCGAGAAAAAATAAAAAATTTCCGAAATTATTTTCCTTGAAAAACATTTTATCAAAACGAAGAATAATTCATTTTTTTGGAATTTCCTTCAATCAACCAGTACTTTTTCCGGAAAGCATCCTCATAAACCGGCATCGCATCGCTGCTTGTGATAGGCTCATACTGTTGTTCAGTCATTGCACCAGAAAAATCAGAAAAACTTTTGAAGGAGGGATGGAGAGATGTCTTTTTCCACGAATCAACCCGACGGTCATACCCGCCCAAGCTTCCGCTACCTGCTTGGAGCCGGTCTGAGTCTGGCCCTGCTCGCAACTTCAGGAGGGGCAGCCCCGCTTGTTTATGGCGCGGGATTTGCCCAGGACCGAAATACTTATTCCCGTCAACGGGGCTATGAAGTGCCAGCCGGAACCGTGCTGAAACTTCGCATGGACCGGGCCCTCAGTTCGGCTTCAGCCCGCGTTGGCGACAGTTTTACAGCCACAGTCTTTGAATCTGTGATTGTCGGTTCCAATACCGTCATTCCACAGGGAACCCGTGTTGAAGGCCGAGTTGCCAGTGTCGAACCCGCCCAGCGGGGAAAATCCGGCATGATTGCAGTTGATTTCGAACGTCTGGTTTTTGCCAATAATCGCAGTCTTGAGGTGGACGGTCACCTGACCAGCCTTGACCCGCGTGAAAAACAGCAAATCGACGATGAAGGACGAGCTTCCGGCGGTTCCACCACCAAACGAAACGTGATTTTCATCGGTGGAGGTGCCGGGGTCGGAGCCGCTATCGGGGCCATTGCCGGAGGAGGCAAGGGTGCCGCCATTGGGAGTGGCGTGGGAGCGGCTGCCGGGATTTTGGGCGCATTGCTCACCAAGGGTTATGAAGCTGAAGTCAAAACCGGTCAGACGTTCGGACTGGAACTGGACCGGGCCATTCGGGTTTCTGATGATGACTTGAGTGCTTCCCGAGATGACCGCTACAACGACAATCGGGACCAACGCGACCCACGGGATGATCGCTACAACGACAATCGGGACCGGCGCGACCCGCAGGATGACCGGTATCGTGACCGCCAGCCAGGTGGAGTGGACCGCCGTCCCGATGAGGAATATACCGATTTTGACTTTGTGAAACGAGCCCAACTGCAATTGCGGGACAAAGGATTTTACAATGCCCCGCCCGATGGCAACCTGTCGCCCCGAATGCGAGCCGGGCTGCGGAACTTTCAGCGGAACCAGCGCCTGGAAGAAACCGGACGCCTTGACTTGCGTACCGCCCAGGCATTGGGACTGGTGGACCGCAATGGGAACGAAATCCGGTTGGTCGCAGTGACCGAGGCACGTGCCATCCGACAATCCGACCGCAGCCTCAAGATTGAACTGGCGACCGAAGTCAATTCAGGCGGCTGGGATGTTTATGCCGATTATGAAATTCGCCCCACCCAGCTTGATGTCTGGGCACGCGGAGTTCCTCCCCGTGGCGTTGCCACCACCGTAGTCACCCGCAAAACCGTCACGGTGATTCCGCGTGAGGATGTTTCCAAGATTGATACAGTGGTGGTTCACACTGACTCCAAAGACTTGACCTTGAAAGTGGAAGATGCCACCACGGCCCAAACCGGAGGCGGAAAAGCCATCAAGGCCCAGGCAGAACGAATCGTCTCGTCCCTGCGGACGCAATTGCGCACGGAACGGTCCACCTATCGCAATTCCCCGCCCACGGTCAATTGGCAGGCGAATGAAGCCGAAGCGAATCTTTATGCCAATATGGCCAGCCTGCTTGGTGCCGCCCAGTTTTATGCGGAATTGGTGGATGCCCGTGCTTCTGATGCAGCCCAGCGCGGCGCAGTCGAGGTTCTGGTGCGGAGTGGCCGCCGGGTCAGCCGGTCGGTCCAGGATGCCGGGCGGTCAGCCGATGCACTCCGGCGTGATTTCGATGAACTCGACCGGTTGTTGCGCCAATTGGCTGAATCGTACCGGTTGAACACAAACAACTACTAAAAAAGGACTGAGGACTGAGGACTGAGGACTGAGAAAAACCAAATCAGCCTTCAGTCCTTTTGAACGACAACCACGTTTCGGGATTGTAGCGAATGGACTCCGGCAATTGGTTGGCAAACAGTCAATTCCCGGTTACCATTCGCTGTTTTATTTGGAACGCCGAATTTTGGGAGTGTGCCTGTGCTACCGGTTGGATTTGAATGCGAAGAAACACCGATTCTGAATACTGAACTGCTGGGGCTGGACCGCACCGAAATGGCCGCCTTTCTGGCCCAGTATCAGGAACCGGCGTTTCGGGCCAAACAGGTCTTTCGGGCTTGTTATAAACGGCAGGTACGCACGCTGGACGAAATTCACGAATTGCCGAAAACGCTCCGCTCGGTCATTTCCGAAACCGCCTGTGTGGATAACCTGAGCCTGACCCAAATCTTTGAATCCACTGATGGCACCCGCCGCTATTTATTCAAACTCAAGTCGGGCGAAGCGGTCGAAGCGGTCTGGATTCCCGAACCCGAACGCTCGACGATTTGCATTTCCTCCCAGGCAGGCTGTCCGCTTGGTTGTGAATTTTGTTTAACGGCTCAACTTGGGCTCAAACGAAACCTGACCCCCGGTGAGATTGTAGGTCAGATTGTGACGGTGCTCCGCGATGAGCGTGACCGGCAGCGGTTGGAGGGTGAACTCAATCCGGCTTTGCCCTCCATCAACCTGGTTTTGATGGGCATGGGTGAACCGCTGCTGAACTTCAATTACGTGATGAAAGCCATTCGGTTGATTGCCGACCCGGAAGGTTTGGATATTCGCCCCCGCCATGTCACCCTTTCAACCGCCGGAGTTGTGCCCCGCATCTACGACCTGGGAAAAGAAGCCATCCGTCCGCATCTGGCCGTTTCGCTTTCGGCTCCCAACGATGAGCTGCGGGACCGCCTGATGCCCATCAACCGCCGTTGGCCCTTGGCTGAACTGATACAGGCATGCCTTGATTTTCCTTTGGCTGCCAGTGAACGGATTACCTTTGAATATGTCCTGCTCGACGGAGTCAATGACCGGGACGAACATGCCCATCAGATTTTGAAACTGACAGCACCGTTGCGGGCACGGGACGCCGTCAAAATCAATCTCATCCCGCACAATCCGGCACCGGGCCTGCCTTTCCAGCCTTCGGTTGAAGACCGGATTCAGTCGTTCCAGAACATTTTGAAAGGAAAACGCCTGCCGACCTTTGTACGACGCCCGCGCGGTCGTGATATTACGGCAGCATGCGGACAGTTGGCAGCCACTTTATAAGTCTTGGGAGTCTTGGGGGTCTCGGAGTCTAAACCCTGACAAAGTGACAAGGTGACAGGGTGATGAAGAGATCTTGACTCCCAAGACTTCCAAGACTCCCAAGACTCCCAAGACTCCCAAGACTATCTTACATTTTATGTCCAAACCTTCATTTACCGACCTTGTCGATGTGATGGCCCGGTTGCGGGCACCGAACGGCTGTCCCTGGGACCGCGAGCAGACCCACGAAACCCTGAAACCCTATTTGATTGAGGAATCCTACGAAGTCCTCACTGCAATTGACGAACAGGACGACACCGAACTCAAAAAAGAGTTAGGCGATGTTTTGTTGCAGGTCCTGTTCCATTCCCAAATTGCCAGCGAAACCGAGCGGTTTGATGTGCTTGACGTGGTTGAGGAACTGCACGACAAACTCATCCGGCGGCATCCGCATGTTTTTGCCAATCTGGAAGTCAACGGAACCCAGGAAGTCCTGCAAAACTGGGGAGCCATCAAAGCCCAGGAAAAAGCCAGTGCCGGAAAAGAAGAAAAAAAACGGTTTTTGGATAGCGTCTCCAGCAAAATGCCACCTTTGGTTGAAGCCCGCCAACTGACTGAACGGGCGGCCTATGTTGGGTTCGACTGGGAAAAACCCCAGGATTGCATTGATAAACTCTTTGAAGAGGCTGCCGAACTCAAAGCCGAACTTGACGATGCGGAAACAACCCACCAACGGCTGGCAGATGAGGTCGGGGACCTGCTGTTCGTCGCTGTCAATATTGCCCGGCTCCTCAAAGTTGACCCGGACAGTGCGCTCAAAAATGCCAACCGCAAATTTCGCCGCCGCTTTGGTTTTATTGAGGATTCCCTGGGCGAAACCGGGAAATCACTCAAAGACAGCCACCTCGACGAAATGGAAGCCCTTTGGCAAAAGGCGAAGTCACTGGAGTAGGGTTCAGGGTTCAGGGTTTTCAAATACCGAAAACTTGAGATGTAGTTTGATTCCTAAACAATCCTCCGAAACCCTGAACCCTGGCCCCTAGACGCATCACAACACTTTCCGCCATAATGACGGACTCTTTTTTGCAGGCTCGTTGCGACAAACATACTTTCCGATGACGGACCGAGGAGAATCAAAAGCACAAATGACCACGCAAGCTTCTCTTGATTTGAAAAAAACCGTCAATTTGCCCTCCAAGGATTTGCCGATGAAGGGCAATTTGACTCAAGCCGAACCCGCCCGCCTGAAGCGCTGGGCTGAAGTGAACCTCTACAACGAAATTCGCAAAGCCCGCGCAGGCCGGGACAAATTTCTGTTGCATGACGGACCGCCCTACGCCAACGGCAAGATTCACATGGGGACGGCATTTAACAAGATTTTGAAGGATTTCCTGCTCAAATCACGAGTGATGTTGGGTTATGACGTGCCCTATATTCCAGGCTACGACTGTCACGGGCTGCCTATTGAAAAGAAAGTCGAAGACGAACTGGGGAAAAACCGCTTTGAGCTTTCGGCACTTGAAATCCGCCGGGCGGCCCGCAAGTTTGCTGAAAAGCATATCAAGCAGATGAACGTGGACTTTCAGCGGTTGGGCGTCTTTGGTGAATGGTCAAAATCCTATCAGACCATGAGCTTTGACTATCAGGCCGCCATTTTACGGTCGCTGGCCGAGTTTGTGAAAATGGGAAGCGTCTATCGCGGGTTGCGCCCGGTGCATTGGTCCATCGGAGCGCAATCGGCCCTGGCCGAAGCCGAACTGGAATACAAGGATAAAACCGACCCGTCGGTTTATGTGGCGTTTCCGCTCAAAACCGACCCGGCGGAACTTGACCCCGCCCTGGCAGGAAAATCCGTCAGCATCGTGATCTGGACCACCACGCCCTGGACGCTTCCGGCGAACCTTGGCATCTCTTTTGGGCCTGAGTTCGATTATGTGGCCGTGGAAGTCGGCTCCGCAGTCTACGTTGTGGCTGAAGCTCTGCTGGAGGCTGTTTCCCAAAAAGTTGGCTGGATCAACACCACCGTGCTGGCCAGGTTCAAGGGAAATATCTTTGACCGGAAAGTCGCCCGGCATCCGTGGATTGACCGTGATTCGCTCCTCATGGTGGGCGACCATGTGACGCTCGAAGCCGGAACCGGCTGTGTTCATACGGCCCCCGGCCATGGCGCGGAAGACTTTTTCATCGGCAAGGAATACGGTCTGGAAGCCTATTGTCCGGTGGATGGCAGCGGACGCCTGACTGACGACGTGGAGCATTTTGCCGGAATGCAGGTTTTTGAAGCCAACCCGAAAATCGTTGCGTTTCTCAAGGAAACCGGCAAGTTACTGCATGTGGAAGAGTTCCTGCACAGCTATCCACATTGCTGGCGGACCAAGACTCCAACTATTTTCCGCGCCACCCCGCAATGGTTTATCTCGATGGATGGCGTTAATTTACGGCAAAAAGCCCTGGAAGCCATCAAAACCATTGAATGGCTGCCCAAATGGGGCGACGAACGGATGACGAATATGTTCAAGGACCGGGGCGACTGGTGCATTTCGCGCCAGCGCGCCTGGGGTGTGCCGATTGCGGCCTTCCGCTGTACCGATTGCGGTTATGAGCATGTCAATCCGGAATTCATGAACCGTGTGGCCGATGTGTTTGAAAAACAGGGGGCGGACTCGTGGTATGCCCGTGACCTCAAGGATTTCCTGGAAGCGGACTTTGCCTGTCCGGGTTGCGGTTCGACGAATTTCGAGAAGGAAACCGACATTCTCGACGTGTGGCTTGATTCCGGCACAAGCTGGCAGGTAATGGAGCGGGCGGGCCTCTGCAAACCGGAGGAATATGCATCGGATGTCTACCTGGAAGGCTCGGACCAGTATCGTGGCTGGTTCAATTCATCACTGGTAGTGGCACTGGGCCTGCGGAATCATGCTCCATACAAGGCTGTCATCACCCATGGTTATGTGCTGGTGGACAAGGAAAAAATGTCCAAGAGTATCGGCAATGTGATTGAGCCGCAGGACCTTATCAACAAGAGCGGGGCTGACATTCTGCGTTTGTGGGTGGCAAGCCTGGACTACACGGGAGACGTGCGGATTTCGGATGAAATTCTGGCCCGGATCAGCGATGCCTACCGCAAAATCCGCAATACGGCCTGTTATCTGGTCAATAATCTTTATGATTTCAACTTGGCCACCGATGCGGTTCCGTTTGCCGAAATGATGGAAATTGACCGGTGGGCGCTGGTCAAAGTCAACGCGCTGGTCAAAAAAGTGCGTGAGTGCTACGAAGCCTATGATTTCCAGGGCGCATATTTTGCGCTCTATGGGTTCTGCACCACGGAGCTTTCCAGTGTTTACTTTGACGTGCTCAAGGACCGGCTCTACACCTATGCGCCAAAATCTTTCGAACGACGTTCGGCTCAGACTGGACTCTATGAAGTGGCGCAACGCCTGACCCGGTTGCTGGCTCCGTTTGCCGTTTTCACGGCGGATGAAATCTGGGAAAAACTCCCAGCCGTTGGTGAACGGGCAGTTTCAGTTCACACAACCGAATTTCCGACCTACGACGAGAATCTGATTGACGAGGCATTGACAACCCGCTGGGATGCGCTGCTGGAAGTGCGCACCACTGTGCTCAAAGCGTTGGAGGAAACCCGCATCGCCGGGCAAATCGGAGCTGCACTGGAAGCTCACGTCACCATCAATGCCGGAGGGGAAGCCTATCAACATCTGGCAGCCTACGGTGAAGAAAACCTGAGTTTCCTTTTCATCGCCTCAAAGGTTACCCTGGTTGCCACCGAAGGCGAACTTTCTGTCAAAGTTTCGCGTGCTGAAGGTGAAAAATGCGAACGTTGCTGGCATTATGAAACCAATGTGGGAAGCGATGCCCGCTACCCCACAATTTGCGGGCGCTGCGCCACCAACGTTGAAGCCGGATGGACCTCTTCATAAAAAAGGACTGAGGACTGAGGACTGAGGACTGAGTTTTTCCAATGCGGTTATTTGGTTTTACCTGTTCTCTGCAAAGTGTTATCACTCAGTCCT
>JAIBAN010000152.1 GCA_019695185.1 Blastocatellia bacterium
CCGCAGTTTGCGGGCTTCAGGATTAAACTGCCGTTTGGCTGTTCTGCTCCACCTTCTTACACCAATCAGGTTGAAGCCCGGCTGGGGAAAAATCCGGTTCAAAAAGTTCCGCTCAAAACCGCCCTGGCTGATGGCCGGGTGGAATATGTGCCAATTTCGGCGGCCTATGTGGAGCGTTTGAAAGAAGTGGTCAACATCGGCCACCTGAAGGACCAAAACCTTGAAGTCCTGGTGGATTCAATGTTTGGGACCGGCGGCTTTTACGTGGAAAACATTCTGCATGGCGGGAACCTGAAGGTGAGCACCATGCACGGTCACCGGGATGTCTATTTTGGCGGACTCCACCCGGAACCGATGATGCCCCAACTGCAACCCCTCTGCGACGAAGTGGTTTCACGTGGTGCCTTCCTGGGGCTTTCCACCGACGGCGACGCCGACCGGGTGGGGGCCGTGGATGATTTGGGCCGGTATATCAACACCCACAAAATGCTCGCCATTTTGACCCTCTATCTGGTGCGCAAGCGGGGCCTGACGGGTGGTGTGGTGCGAACCATTTCGCAAAGCGTGATGGTCAAACGGATTGCGGAAAGCTACGGATTACCGCTCTATGAAGTGCCGGTCGGCTTCAAACATGTGGCCGAACTGATGCTCAAAGAGGATATTCTCTGTGGCGGCGAGGAATCCAACGGCCTTGGGTGCAAACTTCACATTCCGGAACGGGACGGCATTTTCAACTGCCTCTTTTTCCTTGAAGCCGTGCTTGCCTTTGGCAAAAAGCCGTCGGAACTGATTGCCGACATCCAGGCTGAATTTGGGGCCTTTGAATACGAACGGATTGATGTCAAAGTGGACCGGATTGAACAGGCGCACAACATTCTGGCCCTGCTGAAAAAGAGCCCGCCCAAGGAGCTGGGCCCCTACCCTGTGACCGAAGTCAAACTGCTCGACGGCGTGAAAATGATACTGGAGGACGAGAGCTGGCTGCTCTTCCGGGGTTCGGGCACGGAGCCGATGCTGCGGGTTTACAGCGAAGCCACCAGCCGCGAAAAAATGGAGGAGTTGCTTTCAATTGGTGATAAGTTCGTAAAGGACAATCTCTCCTGAATTTCGGACATTTTTTAACTGCGAAACACGCGAAATACACGAAAATAAAGGCATTTTTCCTTTCTTTTTTCGCGTGTTTCGCGTGTTTTGCGGTTTGAAAATCTCACCTGCCCATGTCTTCATTTTCGGTGAACGAACATCTCAAAGAGACTCAGCAGAATTTCAAAAACAATCAGAAAAACGACGTACCATTCCAGTCGTAGCGTCAAGGTGCTGTGATGAAGGTCGTTGAGGGTTTCCACCGTCCGGAAAATCAGTTCCAGTTTGCGCTCCAGCGCAATGTGGCGTTCTTTCAGTTCGTATTCATCCTCCAGCCGCAGGTAAAGCCGCTCCAGTTCCTGATGGTCCCAGAGCAAATCCGGCTTTTCGTCCACTTCAACCCGGCCCACCATTTTGTGGTGAATGAGCAGGGTCCGGCCGATGTGGCGCATTAAGTCCTTCCCTTTGGAACCAACTTTGATTTTGTGTTGCAGTTCCACTGCCAACGGTTCAATCAGGTCAAAGACCTCCGCGACACTGGCTTCATAATGGGCCAGGACGACGCTTTTCCCTAAAATTTCAGCAACCAGTTGCAGGCGTTCCCCTGTCGGTTCCGAAAGAATCAGTCCAAAACTGCCCGCAGTCTCTTCCCTTCCCGGTTCAATCGAAATGGCAGCCTCCTCAATTTCCGGTTTGGAAAAAGGTTCCGTCACCAGCGGCTTGATGTGGTTCAAAAACGAAACTTCTTCCAAGGGGTCGAGATTAAAGAGAACCACCACTCCATAACGGAGAATCACGGCAATCCCCTGCACTCCGGTCGAAATCATGAGGGGCGTGATGGCCAGCCTTTCGGCGTTTTCCAGCGCCCGCACGTCAATCCGTTCACCGACAAACAGTGCCCGTGCCTTAAATTTGGTTTTATTCAAAGGAAGGTGGATTTGCATGTTCTGAAGGCGGCTCCTCGGCTGGTCGTTCCGGCTGGTTCCAGTTGGCACTCTCTTCCCGCATGAAGCCCAGCAGCACCTGGGCAATCGAGACAATCACCGGACCAATGAACAGGCCCAGCATACCAAAAGCCTGCACGCCTCCCAACAAGGCAAAAAAGATGAGCAATGTGTGCAATTGGACTTTATCCTGAATAATCCAGGGGCGGATGATGTTATCCACCGAACTGACCACACCGATTCCCCAGCCCAGCAAAATCAGGCCCTTAATCCAATGCCCACTGAGGAGCAAAACCAAAGCCGCCGGAACCCACACCAGCCCCGACCCAACCAGTGGCACCAGCGAAACCACGGCGGCCACCACCCCCCACAAAATCGGAGACGGCAGTCCTAAAAACCAGAAACTAATCCCGGTCAGGGTTCCCTGTGCCAAGGCTACGGCAATGCCGCCATACATCGTGGCGGTAATGGTGTCACCAATGCGGGTAAACAATTTCTCGGTCTGTTCGGCCTGGAGCGGCAGAACCACAGCCAACCGGCGGCGAATGTGGCGGCCCTCCCGAAACAAAAAGAACATAATGAAAATGGTGAACGCCGCAGTAATCAAAATCGAGGCTGCATTTCCAAAGATACCGCCGATTTTCCCCAGTAAAAAACCGCTCACCTGCTGCAACCGGGTCAGCACCGAAGCCTTGACATCAAGCTTTGAAACATCCACAAACCGGCTGGCAAACTGCATCGGCTTTTCCAACTGGTGCAGGACATAGGCTCCCCAGCCGCCATCCTGGGCACTCTGGGCCGAAAGCCAATGATAAAAGTCGGTCAATTCGCTGGTGATGAGAATGCCAACCACAGTGGCCGGGATGATAACCGTCAGCAAAACACAGCCAATCGAAGCCAGTGCTGCCAGATTTGGACTTTTAATTCTTTTTTGCAGCCGGGCATGAACCGGAAAAAAGACCACTGCCAACATGGTTGCCCATAAAATGGGTTCCAAAAATGGAAGGAAGATATAGCCACACAACAGCACGGCGGCGGCGGTAATCACAATCAGGAAAATCTGCGAGCTTCGTTTGGGAGTCACGGGATTTAGGGTCTAGGGTTCAGGGTTCAGAGTTCAGGGTTCAGGGTTTTGTGTCGGTTTGAGAAGTTTATAACGGCGGAATCGCCGAACCAGAAATGGCTCAATCCAAATTGAATCCAAACAAGGGTTGTCATGAAACCAGAGTTCAATCCAACCAATCTCATTAAAACTTTGAATCCGGAAGGTACGCCCAATTGCATTGGAAAAAGCGGTTTTGGTTTCCTCCGGAAATGAACCAATGGAAACAGGGGCCTGAACCACACGAACCCAATCTCCAACGGCCAAATCTTTTCCATTCAGGTCAAGGGCAGCAAATTTTTCCATGCTTCATTTTGTGCGTTTACAAACGGCGGATTTGCTCCAATGCGGTTCGGATTTCCGGCGCATCATCTCCGGCGGTGCTTTCCGTCAATGCTTGGGAAAGCTCAACCACCCTGGTTTCAACCTGCTCCTGAAGCTGAAGCTGTACTTTCACCTCATAATCCCCATACGTCGTGATTTCAGTGGTAAAACCAGGGGTGCCGGCTTTTACCTCGATTTTGGCTTGGCCATAGGATTCGTGCAGTTCATACACCACTTTTTGCGTTTGGGCCGGAGGATTCACCACCGACAGCCGAACATAATAATGAATGATGTCAATTTCACGAATGCCCACCAACCGTCCTTTGGAGTCCCGGATAAATTCGGCTTTTAGGTTCCAGGTGTCCATGTGCTTACACAAATATCAGGCAACCGTTTACGGCTCAGTCCTCAGTCCTCAGTCCTGAAATCAGGCTTCAGCCTATTTTTCCATGCGACACGGCAATGTCATGGGCCATCCGGCACAGGGTTGCTTCGTACTGGTCAGCCAGGTTTTCCCCAAATTCCTGCAACTTCCTCATGTTTTCTTCATCGGCGGCGTCCAGGCTCTGGCTGATTCCTTTGGGAATTGCCCCATTGATGCGGGTGTAGCAATGAGGATGGCCAGCCGCCTTGAACAAATGAGCCAGTTGGTAATCAATCGTTTGGGAAGCTCCTTCGTACAAAATATCAATCAACGGGCCGGTCCAGGCGATGTTGCCCCAGCTTTTGGCCTCGTCATAGGAAATGCCTTCATTGTTGACGCCCTGCGTGGTAATGCCGGTCCCAACCGAAAGCAATATGCAGTCAGCCGGAGAAGCAATCCATTTCTGGGCATAGGCTTCGACATAGGCACACATCGCCGGATTGTTGGCAAAAACCCCGCCGTCAACCATCGGATGGATGGTCGGTGGGTGCGCCATATCCGGAGCCTGGGCCATTTCAAAGTAAGTGGGAGCGGCAGTCGTCGAGCGGGTCACGGTCCGGACCAGAAAATTGTATTCCGGTCGGTTGGCGTCGTGCTGCGTGAAGAAAAACGGACGATACTCTTTGGTTTCAAAGGCCGGAATCAGCGTCGGGCGAATCAGGTCTTTGAGCTGGGCATCACCAAAATATTTCTGGAAAACCGCCTCGATGGGGCCTGCCGGATACCGCTCGTCGCGGTAGCCGTCCAACGAAAGGACGGTATGCAGATTGTGTTTGTTGAAAATGGCCGCACCATTTGCGAGGTAAAGATTCAGGGCGTCCTGCACACTGTATTTGGCCCGACCGGGCCGGGCCGGGTCCGGTGTCACCATCAGGCAGGAAATCACGCCGCCGGTACTGGTGCCGGAAACCAAATCAAAATATTCGCCCAGTTTGAGTTCCGGGTCGCCCAGTTCCTCACCCAGAAGTTTTTCCAAACGAACCAAAACGGTGGCTGGAATGATGCCCCTGATGCCACCTCCGTCAATTGCCAAAATATGGAACTTCTTTTTGCCTGCCTGAGCATCAGTCTGTGTCATGATTTTCCTGTTGGGGGGTTCAGGTGAAACGTGAAAAGGAACGGAAAGCAAAAAAATACACCGGAGCGAGCGACCTGAATTGTCGCATAACTCCGGTGTTTTGCAAAAGTCTCAGAACCAACACCCGCATGGCCCCAGGTTGGAAGCCGTTTCTTTCACGACAGAGGCACACAGCACACGGAGATTGGACAGAACAAATCAAGAAGAAACACTGTCAGCCTCCGTGTGCTCTGTGGCTCTGTTAGGAAAGAAAAGTCGGGTATCGGACCTTATTCAAAACTCACAACTCTCAAAGCCCGATACCCAATTCAGCTTAACTGAACAGGACCGCCAGTTCCCGCACCTGCCGCCCGGAAGCCGGGCTGATTTTATCCAGGGTTTTGAGGAAATTCGGGTGCCGCATACCGGACCCCAAATAGGTCCAGCGGTTGGCTTGATGCTGCACTTTCAGAAATTGTTCCCGCTCCGCGCTGGTCAAAATCCGGCCTGTCGCCTGTTCAAAGCTGGCCAAATCAAATTCCGTCTGCTGTTTCAGACCGGCATCCAAAAAGTTCCCGATTTCCACATATTCCTCAAATGCACGGACAATTTCCTCCGGCGAGCATTCAGCCGCCAGGGCTTCGACCATCAGCGTGTCCAGTTTGGCGTGTTGGGCTTCTTCCATCCAATGATGCTTGAGCAGGCTGGAAAACTGCGGGTCAAGGCGGTCGTTGTCGTGAATGCTTTCAGTGTAATGCAATTGCGTCACCCATTCGGTTTGCAGAATCACCAGGGCTACCGCCAGCGGGTGATGGGCCAGAATCTCTTTGGCAATCGCATCGGGCGGGCCGATGATGGAACAATTCATTCCAAAACCGCGCTCAAAATCCTGTTTGAATTTTTTGAATAAATGGATATGTTTAGCTTCCTCAGCAGCAAAATGCAGGAGGGCCTGAATCTGGTAATTGTCCTGATTCAAAAGTGACCGGACATGGTCCATCACAAAAGGCAGAATGAATTCCTCAACCACTCCGAACAGGCACAGATAGGTGTTGCCTCGGATTTGATTTAACGTCACCCGTTCACCTTCATTCAGGAACGGGAGCATGTGGGTCCAGGCCAGCGATTCCGGCATAAAAGGAAGGGTAAAATCCAAATGTTTGCCATTTCCAATCAAATCATCAACCACCCAACGAATATTTTGCGAGACGGCCAGAACATCACGATATGAATATGCAGTTTCAGTCATTTTTTTCTCCGGTTCAAATAAAGGTTATGGTTGGGTTTCAAGTGGCTGTTCAACTTCCCGCGAAGCGCAACAACCACTTGAATTCCCCACATTCACTCTATGCGGATTCCCTGCTTGAAACCGGCAAAAGAATTTTGAAAATTTTTTAACCTGTGATTTTTTTGGTGCTGTTTATTTTCACCGCAGTTTGCAGGTGCCGGGAACGGCACCCGACGACGGATGAAAATCAGCTCAGTCCTCAGTCCTGTTTTCACCTGAGAGGTTTGATTCATGGAAGCTTCAAACGACATCACGCAATTGCTGCTGGATTGGAAAAATGGTCAGGAATCAGCCCTCAACCGTTTGATTTCACTGGTTTATAAGGATTTACACCGGTCTGCCCGGAGGTTTGTCAACCACGAGCGTCCGGGGCAGACCTTGCAGGCGACGGCGCTGGTGCATGAAGCCTATGTGCGCCTGATTGATGCCCAACGGGTGGATTGGCAAAACCGGTCCCACTTTTTTGCCGTGGCCGCCAAAGTGATGCGACAGGTTCTGGTTGACATGGCCCGCCGCCGCGACCAGTTGAAACGTGGCGGGGAATTTCAAATGGTTTCATTGGATGAAGCACTCGGATTGTTCCAAACCAAAGAGGTTGATTACCTGGAACTCAACGAAGCACTCAACCGTTTGGCCAAGCTTAATCCCCGGCAAAGTCAGGTGGTCGAGTTGCGGTTTTTCGGAGGTCTCAGTGAAGAGGAAATCGCCACCTATCTGAACGTTGCGCCCCGCACGGTGCGCAATGACTGGAGCTTTGCCAAAGTCTGGCTGTTGAAAGAGCTTACCCATCAAAAACATCATGACGCCGGAACAACATGAACAAATCGGTCAAATTTTTCTGGCGGCGCTGGAAATTCCGGCTGACCAGCGGGCTGGATTCCTGCGGAAAGCCTGTGGCAGCGACCAAGCATTGCTCAAGGAAGTGGAACTGCTGCTGACCTACCGGACGCAGGCCGAAAGCTTTATTGAAACCCCGATTCTCAAAGTAGCCGACCGGCAGGTGCCGCAGCCGACGATTTTGGCCGCCGGCCTCAAGATTGGCCGCTATACCATTCTCTCGCCCCTGGGAGCTGGTGGCATGGGTGAGGTGTATCTGGCTGAAGACACCCAACTGGGCCGGCAGGTCGCCGTCAAAACCCTGCCCACCGCCTTTGCCCACGACAATCAACGGCTCAAACGGTTTCAGCTCGAAGCCATGGCCGCCGGTTCGCTGAATCATCCAAATATTGCCACCGTCCATAGTGTCGAGCAGTATGCCGACGGCTGGTTCATCATCATGGAGTTCGTTCGGGGAAAAACCCTGAGCCAGCTTTTCAAACAGTCAGCCATTGACCTGGCCACCTTTTTTGATTGGTTTTTACCCCTTGGTGAAGCCCTCAGCCATGCCCATGCCAAAGGCGTTATTCACCGCGACCTCAAACCCGGCAATCTCATGCTGGATGAAAACGGGACGGTCAAAATCCTGGATTTCGGGCTGGCCCGGCTTAATCCGGAAACCGGAGGAGCCCCCATCGAAATGTTCTCCACCCTGACCTCCGAAGGCATGGTGATGGGTTCCCCTGGATACATGTCACCCGAACAGGTCAGAGGCAAACGGGCCGACCACCGAACCGACATTTTCAGTTTGGGTGTGGTCATGTATGAGGCGCTGACCGGAGAGCGACCTTTTTCGGGGAGCGATTTTGTCTCGTTCGTAGGTGAGCTTTTGAAAGAAAATCCGCTTCCGCTGACCTCCCGCAATCCGCAGATTCCGCCGCAACTGGAAGCCGTTATTTCCCGCTGCCTCAGTAAAAACCCGGACCAGCGCTTTCAGTCCATGCAGGAAGTGGTCAGCCAACTCAAAGAAGTCCGGACAGCCAGCCTGAGCAATTCCGCCGCGCGCGCCGTCTCAACCACAACGGGCAGCTTTTGGGCAGAAACCACCCGACCATTTTTCCGGGCCGCCATGATTGTGGTGCTGGGACTTGTGTGCCTTGCCGGATGGGGAATCTTTCGCACTTCCCGAACCGTCCCGGTCAAACCGGCGGTGGTGCATTTTGCGATTAATCCAACGGAATCAAACCCGATTATTTTTGGTTTGGCCAAACTTTCCCCCAATGGCCAGTTGTTGGTTTTCAATTCGGAAATCAATCATCAATCCCAGCTTTACCTGCGTTCCCTGGACCAGTTTGAATCCAAACCGATACCCGGCACGGAAACCGGAGACGCGCCTTTTTTCTCGCCGGACAGCCAATGGGTCGGCTTTTTCACCAGCGACTCAAAAATGAAAAAGATACCGGTTCAGGGTGGGACCCCGCTCACGCTTTGCGAAAACTGCGATACCTTTCTGGAAACGGAATGGAACACAAACGGGATGATTGTCAGTTCCGGCAAGACCGGGCTCTATTTCATTTCCGAACTGGGAGGTCAGCCCGAACCCATCACCCAAATTGATTCGACCAAGGGCGAAGTTTCCCACCGTTCGCCGCATTGGCTGCCCACCGGCGATGTGCTCTTTACGATTGCCACCAGCCACGGGCGGCATTGCGCCGTTTACTCGCGGAGCGCCAAACAGGTTCGGCCCCTGACCGAAATCGGAGATGCGGATTTCGCCCAGTATCTTCCTTCGGGTGTGCTTGTCTTCTCCCGCTCCGGCCAATTGTGGGCGGTTCCTTTTTCGCTCACCGAACTTAAAATGACGGGGACGCCCGTGGCGGTGCTCGACAATGTTTTTCCGGACGACACCTTTACCGTCTCGCAAAACGGCACCCTCATGTATCGCCCTCAGCCAGTGTCCAAAAACAAAAAACTGGTCTGGGTTGACCGCAAGGGACAGGTCACACCCTTTTTTAACCTCCAGGGAAATTTCCGGACCCCGAAATTTTCACCGGATGGAAAAAAGATTGCCGTTCAACTCGACAAGGATATCTGGGTCTATGAAACCGAATCCGGCAAGGGATTGCGCTTGACCCTGGAAGGGGAAAATTACTCCCCGGTTTGGTCACCGGACGGGAAACAGATTATTTTCGCTTCCTACATCAACCAAGCCTGGAACCTCTGTCGCCTGTCCCTGGATGATGTGGGGAAAGTGGAAAAACTCTTCACCGGCAACCTGCGCCGGTTGCCCATTTCCTGGCACCCCGATGGAAAGACCCTGGCCCTGACCACCATTCGCACCGCCACCAACAACGATGTTGAACTTTTTTCCTGCGAAACCAAAACCCTGCTGCCTTTGTTTCACCGGCCTTTTCTCGAAGACACCCCGCGATTTACCCCGAACGGGAAGTATCTGGCCTATTTTTCAATGTCCCTGCCGGAACAGATGAGAATTCATATTTGTCCCTATCCGGGGCCGGGGCCAATGGTTCCGGTTTCAGCCGGAAGGGCGATTTACCCGGTCTGGTCCGGAGACGGGCAGGAACTGTTTTTCTGGCAGGAAGGCAAACTGATGAGTGTCACCCTGAATCCGGGACCGGAAATGTCGGTTTTGCCCCCGCAGGTCTTATTCGAAGGCAAATACCAAATCGGCTTTGATGTCGAACCCAAAGGCGGTCGGTTCCTGCTGGTAACCAACGAAAGCGGGACGCTGCCCAGACAACTCAACCTGATTCTCAACTGGACTGAGGAGTTGAAACGCTACCCCGGTTTAGGGCTGGTTCCCTGAACCTGAAGCAGGACTGAGGACTGAGGACTGAGGGTGGTGAAAAACAAAGGGTGAGCCTTACAAACGAATCGGCTCGGTTACATCCGATTCGTCCAATCGGTTATAGCGCCGGAACAGCCACAGCAATCCGGTTCCCAGACATTGAAATCCAAAGCCGGTCCAAAAAATCAATCCAAACAACGGAATCAGCGAGCATCCCACCAGAACCAGATTTCCAACCAGGATTTCATGAATTTCGGTAAAACGCTGCACCCCCATCCGAAACAGGACATCCCGTCCGACGGCGCGCGCCCATCCGACCAATCCCAAAAACGCCAAGGTCAAAATCCCGGTAAACACCAGAAGGCCAAAAATCCGCAGCGGTTCAAGCTGGCATAAAACCACTCCAATTAAAAACAACGGAATGAAGTTGAGCAACCCCAGGAAAAACTGTTTTACACCGGAATGTTCGGCCACCACCTGGTCCAGATGAGTAGCTGCATTGCGTGCGTAAACCCGGACCAGCACTGCCAGAGCCGTCAGACCGCAGCCCGTTCCAAACGATACCAGAAAAAGCAAAAGCCAGCGTTCAAGTGTCATATAAAACACCAGGGTTCAGGGTTCAGGGTTCAGGGTTCAGGGTTTGGGTTTTCGAATACCAGAAAAACCGAGGCTTTGAATTGGCTTTCAATTCTCAATTCTCAATTCTCAATTCTCAATTCTCAATTCTCAATTCTCAATTCTCGGCACTGATGCATTAATTGTTGGGACTGATCCCAAAATCCAACCAATCCCAGTGATTGGTTTCAACACCAGCCAGCGCGAGCGGCGACCGCCCATTGCGGGTTTC
>JAIBAN010000153.1 GCA_019695185.1 Blastocatellia bacterium
AGGGTTTTCGAATATCAGCAGATTTGAAGCTCTGGATGGGGCTTTCATTGTCAATTGCCCATTGTCAATTATCCATTCAAAAAACCCTGAACCCTGAACCCTGAACCCTGAACCCTGGTTCCAGTTTAGACCGGCATTTCATAGGGGCGCAACTGCTCAGGCTGGAAGAGAGCGGGTAATTCATCCAAAGCAATATAGCCTTCCTGGACCAGTTCCAGAGCATGTTCCCGCATGGGCACCCAGCCTTCCTGAAAGGCAATTCCACGCAATTCATCCAAAGGCGGCTGCAATGAAATCGCTTTGCGGATTTCCCGGTTGGTGGGCAGAAATTCCACAATGGCAATCCGGCCAAAGCTGCCGAACCCGTCACATTGCGGACAGCCTTTTCCTTCAAAGCATTGAAATCCCGGTGGAACCCCTCTGGGAAAGATTTCCTTTGCGATGTCAGGTTTCATTTCTATCGGCTGACGGCAATAAGGGCAAATGCGCTTGGCCAGACGCTGGGCAAAGACGCCCAGGAGTTCGCTGGCCACGGAATTTGGATGGACATGCAGGTCAAACAGGCGTTGAACTGCGTCAACACAGTCGTTGCAATGCAGGGTGGAAAGAACCAAGTGGCCGGTTTGGGAAGCCCGGATGGCTTCCAACGCGGTTTCGGGGTCGCGGATTTCACCCACCAAAATTGAATCCGGGTCCTGCCGGACAAAGGACCGCATGGCGTCGGCAAAGGAAAACCCGATTTCAGGCCGCACCTGGGTTTGTTGGATGTTGTCTATTCCATATTCAATCGGGTCTTCGATGGTGATGACTTTACGGGTGGCGTCAAGGGCCAGAATGTTCAACCCGGCATAGAGTGAAGTGGTTTTGCCACTGCCTGTGGCTCCCACAATCAGGAGCAATCCCGAAGGGCTTTGCAGCAGCCGCCGGTAAATATTGGCCAGTCGTTGAGGAAAGCCGAGTTGTTCGATGGAAAGCAGTTTCACTTCTTTGGACAGCAACCGCACCACCACGTGTTCCCCGTGCAGGGAAGGTTGGGTCTGCACCCGCAAGTCATAGGAATGCCCGCCCGCCAGCACACTGAAACGCCCGCCCTGGGGGAGGCGGTGCTCGGCAATATCCATATTGGCCTGGATTTTGATGATATTGATGATGACCAGATATTGTTCCGGAGTAATGGCTATTTTGGAGATGTCGTGCAGGTCGCCATCCACTCGCAGTCGCAGCCGGACCCGCTCGCCGTAGCGTTCAAGGTGAATATCGCTTGCCCGGTGGGCGATGGCCTCCAGCAGAATGGCCTGAAACAGAGTGATGCCCAGGGCTTCCTGGTGCTCACTGGTTTTCAAAAGGTCCCGCGCACCCCGGTTGGTACTGCTGGTTGGAGTTTTAACCCCAGCCCCTGGCCTACTCAAATCAAAAGCCATTTGCAGCCGCCGAAAATCGGTGGGAGTGACCAGGCAGTATGCCACTTCCTCGGCATTAAACACCTGCGCCAGTTCGGGCACTGTGGGTTCAAGTTGACTGCTGGCAACCAGTATCCGTTTGCCTTCGCGCAGGATGGGCAAAATTTTGTGCCGTTCCAGAAACTTGGGTGCGACGACGCCGGTGATGGAGGGGTCCGCCTTGGCCACCAATTCCTCTTCTTCAGCAAATTGAACGCCGCGTTGGAGGGCAAGATACCGATACAGTGTGCGTTCGGTAATCAGCTCCATTTCAACCAGGGTTTCACCAATCCGGCGATGATTTTGCTGGGCTTGGTGTGAAGCATCCTCACATTCGGAGCGGGACAGCATCCCGGCTTCGATGAGCAAATCCCCAATCCGTTTGAAAATTTCACCGGTTGAGGTTTTGAAAATGGCCGCTTCTTCCCGTTTTATGAGGTCGGTCAAATCAGTTTCGGTCGCAGGCATAACTACCCGTTTCATTTCTTGCCCGCTCAAAAGACGGAGGAAGACCTGCGGCCACCCTGGCCGGGAAAGCCGTTGGCGGGACAGGCAAATCCCCATTCAAACCCGGCGGATTGCAGTCCACATGCACTCGTGGAATCTCCCGGAATCGGTCATTTTGAGGGCAGGGACGGCAGGAAGGCATCATGAAGAGGGGCGATGTGATGAAAACTCTTCACGATGGGGCTGGTTTCGGGATGGACCAAATAGCTGACCGCTGGAACCGAACAAGAAATAAAATCATCAGGAGTGCCCAGAAAAACGATTTTTCCCTGGTCCACTACCAAAACCTGAATAGCGCTATAATCGGCCCGCCGCTCCTTGACGATGGTGACGGCTCCATCGGCATTGCGGCAGGCGATATGATTGGTTAAATACGGAATTTCATGGAGTTCCTTGGTGACATACAAACAGGTTGCCTGATGCAGGTCGCGGGCCCGCAAAAGCAAATCCATCATGAGTTTGGCGTTGACCGGGTCCAGGCCGGAGGTCGGTTCGTCAAAAAACAGGATTTGGGGCCAACCGGCCAGCGCGCGCGCAATTTCCAGGCGGCGGCGCATGCCAATTGAAAGTTCTTCCGGAATTTTCAGGGCGTCTTTTTCCAGCCCCACCAATCCGAGAATTTCCATGACCGCCGGAGCCACGGTTGCTTCATCCCAGTTATGTTCCTCCAGCCGATAAGCGGTATTGTCAAACGCATTCAGACTGGTGAAGAGGGAACATTCCTGAAAGACCAGCCCCATTAAATCACTGCGGACTTTGAGGAGCGTTTCCTCCGCTAGAAGATGGATGGGGTGACCACCCACATAAATTTCACCTTCATCCGGCGCAATCAATCCCATGGCCAAATGCAGGATGACTGTTTTCCCACAGCCGGAAACGCCGGTAATAATCAACAAGCCGCCTTCTTCCACCCGGAAACTGATGTCATTGAGGACATCCTTTTCGCCAAAGCTCAATGACACGTGGCGAAACTCGATCATGGCTGGCGGCTTGCCTTGTTTGGTGGGTTCCTCACTCATACATCACTTCCATGTCCAGTTTGACGTTTGATTTCACCGAATTGGTAATCAGGCAGTGGTGTTTGGCTTTTTCCAAAATCCGCCGGGCCTGCTCCAGGTCGGCATCGGCGGCAATCACCAGCACCGGGTTGAGCGCCACGTTGGTAATTTGCAGGCCACCGCTTTCCACCCGGTCAAGTTTTCCGGCTGCCTTGCAGGTAAAACTGACAAAATTCAGCTTGCCATGAGTTGCAAGGTTCAAAAAGGTCGCCATAAAGCAGGAATTAATGGCTGCTACAAACAACTGCTCCGGGGACCAAACCCCCTCAGGACCGCCAAAATCCGGTGGCGGTGCCACAACCACGGCAGGCGCATGGTCGGTCACAACCTTGCCGACCTGGCTTTCAGTCCATGATACTTCGACTTCATAATACAATGGCAGTTGCAATTTCATAACGGCTCCTTTCGGTGCAACCTGCACCTGCTGTTTCCAAGTGCAAGTCTGGTGCCACAGTTTGCAAAGCCCGGAAGGTTGGAAAAACGGGGGAACTTGGGTGGTTGCAAAAAAGTTCAGTTGGATTGCCAATTGTCCAGTTCTGGCAGGGTTACGCCATTCCCGGCACTGGCCCTCGACTGATTTCCATTTTATGTGGCAAATCAAAAACCGTTTCCTCGGCAAAACTGGGGAGGAATCCATAGCTAAATTTCCCCTTCACCCTATTTTCTTGTGGAAAAACCCGCACCCTGCCATTTTTTTCCAAGCCAAGCGGAGGCTGACCCATGTGGTATTTGGCAATCGGTATTTTTCTGGTGCAGGCTCTGGCCATGGTCGTGGATGAGCTTCATTACCACCGGCGGCGCGGACTGGGCCGTTGGGAAAGAATCGGGCATCCGGTGGACACATGTTCGGTGCTGGTCTGTTACAGCTTTCCCTGGCTGCTGCCGGTCAGGTCTGAAACCATTCTGCTTTATTGCGCCTGTGCCGTGGGTTCCTCATTGCTGGTGACCAAAGACGAGGCCATCCATGCCAAAGAATGTTTACCGGGGGAGTTGTGGGTTCACGCGGTCTTGTTTATAGTGCATCCGGTCCTTTTGATTCTTGTCGGACTGTTCTGGCTGGCATCGGCTTTTCCCTCTGAATGTACCCAATTTGCACGACTCTTTGACGGTTCCTGGTCATCGTCTCTTGCTGTCTTCCGTCCGTTTTTTGCCGGACAATGCGGCCTGACGGTGGCAGCACTTTGTTATCAAATCGGTTATTGGAATTTTGTATGGAAGCCACCCGTGACTTCACCTCCCAAACCCGAATAGACAACGATTTGTATAACCGGCTGGGAGAACGTTGGTATGAGGCGGAGGACGACCCGGTGGCGCTCCTGCGGGCCGAACGACGGCTGGTGGTTCCCTGGCTTCAAAACAAAGTGGCCCAGCATTTTTCCCATCGGCCATGCCGGATTCTGGATGTGGGATGCGGAGCCGGACTGGTTTCAAATCCGCTTTCAGAGGCCGGTCATACGGTGACGGGGATTGACCTTTCGCGGGAAAGCCTGGAGGTAGCGGGTCGGCACGATGCAACCCGGCGGGTGCAGTACCACCAGGCCAACGCCTATGACATTCCCTTTGAAAACGGAATGTTTGACGTTGTATGCGCCATGGATTTCCTGGAACATGTGGACCACCCCGAACGGGTCGTGGCCGAGGTTTCCCGCCTGCTCAGGGAAGGTGGTCTTTTCTTTTTCAACACGTTCAATCGGAATTGGCTGGCGTGGCTGGTGGTCATCAAGGGCGTTGAGTGGTTTGTCAAAAACACTCCGAAAGACATGCATGTGCTTGAACTGTTTATCCCACCGGCTGAACTGGTTTCAATGTGCGGCAATGAGAGCCTTGCGATGTTGGAAATGACGGGCATCCGACCCGATTTTCTGCGTTCGGCTTTCTGGAAGATGCTGATGACGGGAACCGTTTCAACCGGTTTCACTTTTGTTTTTACCCCTTCGCTGATGCTTGGTTATGGCGGAGTGGCGCAAAAACAGGGCTTAGGGGCTAGGGTTTAGGGTCTAGGGTTTGGAGTTTGAGGTCTGGCAATCGAGGCTGGTTGAAAAAATGCTCATTTCAAAACTCGATTCACAAATGAAATCAAAACCGGTGAACCCCCAACCCCTGAACCCTGAACCCTGAACCCTGAACCCTGAACCCTAAAAGAAGGTGTCCTCACATGGGCGAACAAAACATTAAATACGAACTGGACGGAGAAACACGACGATTTTTCACCAAACGGTTGCTGACGGACCTTCGTGCCCTGGACCAGATGATACGGCAGGGCGTTTTTGAAAAAGGCATCACCCGGATTGGGGCAGAACAGGAAATGTTTATCGTTGAGCGCGGTTGGTGGCCTTCAACCAAAGCCGTGGAAATCCTCGACCGCATCAACGACCCGCATTTCACGACCGAGTTGGCGCTGTTTAACCTGGAAGCCAATCTCGACCCCTACGAATTCACCGGTGACTGCTTGAGTGTCATGGAAAAACAGTTACTGGAACTGGTCGAAAAGGCCCGCAAAACAGCAGCGGAACTGGATGTGGAAGTCATTTTGACCGGCATTCTGCCCACCATCCGCAAAGGTGACCTGGGACTCGACAATTTAACTCCCAAACCCCGCTATTTTGCCCTCAACCGGGTTTTGAGCCAGATGCGGGGCGGGGATTATGATTTTTACATTCGTGGTCTGGATGAATTGAGCCTGCGCCATGATTCAATGATGGTGGAAGCCTGCAACACCAGTTTCCAGGTTCACATGCAGGTGGCCCCGGAGGATTTTGCCAGGTATTACAACATTGCCCAGATTGCCACCGCTCCGGTTTTGGCCGCCGCCACCAATTCGCCCTTACTGCTGGGTCGCCGCCTGTGGCATGAAACCCGGATTGCCCTGTTTCAACAGGCCATTGACACCCGTGTTTCCAGTCACAACCTGCGCGAACGAAGCCCCAGGGTCACCTTTGGCACGCAATGGGTCAAAAACTCCGTGCTGGAACTGTATTTCGAAGACATTGCCCGGTTCCGTTCGCTGCTTGACAGCGAGTTGCAGGAAAACCCCTTTGAATTGTTGGAAAAAGGGGAAATGCCACAGTTGTACGCACTGAAACTTCACAATGGAACCGTGTACCGCTGGAACCGGGCCTGTTATGGCATCACCAATGGCATTCCTCATTTGCGGATTGAAAACCGGGTCTTGCCATCCGGTCCAACCCCGCGCGATGAAATCGCCAACGCCACGTTCTGGCTGGGACTGGTCAAAGGCTTGGCTTTGCGCAACGAGGACATCACCCGCCGGATGAGCTTTGAAGACGCCACCACAAATTTCTATTCTGCTGCCCGGTTGGGCCTGTATGCCCAGTTTTCCTGGCTGGAACATAAACGGGTTCCCGCCCAAACGCTGATTTGCGATACGCTGCTGCCCATTGCCGAGGAAGGGCTGCAAAAAGTCGGGGTCCGACAGGAGGATATTGACCTTTATCTCGGCGTCATTGATAAACGGGTCCGAACCGGGCAGAACGGCTCGGAATGGATGCTGACCTCAATGGCCGCCATGCGACATCGCAGCTCGATGGGGGAAAAACTGAATGCCCTGACCGCCGGTATCATCGCCCGGCAAAAGGAGAACAAACCTGTGGCTGAATGGGAACCAGTACGGTTGGAGGAAGCCGGGAGGGAGAAACACAACTACCTTCGGGTTGAACAGTATATGACCACCGATTTGTTTACTGTTCAGGAGGATGAACTGGTGGATATGGTCGCCAGCCTGATGGATTGGGCACGGATTCGCCACGTTCCGGTTGAAGACCAGGAAAGCCGCCTGGTCGGGTTGGTTTCCTACCGGGCGTTGCTCCGTTTGATGGCACGCGGCTGGCGAACGGCTGACGGTGAAATGCTGCCGGTTTCCGAAATCATGAACAAAAATCTGGTGACGGTGACCCCGGAAACCATGACCATGGATGCCATTGAACTCATGCGCAAACACCGCATCAGTTGCCTGCCGGTGGTCCGGGATGGCCGATTGGTCGGGGTCGTCACGGAACGCGACTTTATGAATGTCACCGCCGGATTGTTGGAGGAAAAACTCAAGGAAAGTTAAGGATTCGAAGGTCCGCCTTGGTTCAGAGTTCCGCCTTCAGGCGGCTGTCTTTTGGGGCCGCGTAAACGCGGAACTCCAAACAGCCGCCTGAAGGCGGAACTCTGAACCGTTACCAGCCCCGGTGGATTTTCCACTGGTCCACAATCTGCCCGCTTTCAAGGACGTTATAATGGTCATATTGAGCGGCGGTCAGGCAGGAATGATTGGTTAAAATCCGGACCCTGGTTCCGACCGTCAGTTTTTCAAAAAGTTCAGGGTTGGAAACTTGAATCTGGCCATGTTCCTGCGAAACCGCAGCCACGGTCAGTCCCAAATCGTTACCTTCCAGGTCCAGAACCCGTCCATACCCGCAATCCGGGCGAACGGCACAGGCTCCCCGGTCTTTGGAAAGGGCAATTGCGCCCGCATCAATCACAACTTTTTGGGCATTGCCGTTCTGGTGAATGACGGCTGCCAAAACCGTTAAAGCACAGGATTCCGCCGGGCAGTTTCCCATGTCCGTTTGAAACGCATCAAAAAAGATATAATTTCCCGGACGTGCTTCGGTAACGCCTTCCAAATGGTCAATCGCCATCATTCCGGGAGTTGAACCGACACTCACCGTTGGGACCGCAACTCCGCTCAACCGAATCCGGTGGGCAATTTCGCCCATGCGGTCCCGCTCCTCAGCGGCAATCCGGAGCCGTTCATTTCCGGCGGCACTCGTGTAGGTATGTCCGGCGTGGGTCAAAATCCCGCCAAATTCGAGGCTGGGAAACCGGTTGACGAGGTTGGCCAATTCCACGATTTCAGCAGATTCCCAATCCAGCCCACAGCGGTTATCACCCGTATCAATTTCCAGTTGCACCCGAATCCTGACACCGGCCTCCTGAGCTGCACGATGAAGCGCTTCGGGAATTTCCCTTGAATCAGTAATCACTGTGAACACGTCGCTCCGGCGAGCCAGTTCACACACCCGCCGGAACTTGCCAGGTTCAACCGGAACTGCATAGGTAATGTCTGAAAAGCCGCCGGCGAGCATGGCTTCAGCTTCGGCCAGAGTTGAAACCGTGATGCCGCCAAACTGTCCTGCAGTTTGAAGCCGGGCGATTTCCACACATTTATGGGTTTTGATATGAGGGCGCAACCGCACGCCCAGGGTTTGCGCCCGTTGGTGCATGAGGTCTGCATTCTGTTGCACACGGGCTTTCTCAAGAATCAGGCTTGGCGTCTGTAAATTATTCAATCTCATAAGGATAAGTTGTTTTGTCCGAGCTCGGACAATTTCACTTCAAGTTAGGCAAACGGCTGGATGGCAAGGTCTTTCAACGTGCAGGTAAAACTGTTACGGGCACCGGTGGCGGCAAACTGGATGAGGGTTTCACAGGTCACGGCAACCGTCAGCAAAACCAGGTTCCGGGCCAGAGGATAGTCACACACATCGTCATTGGCATCCGATGGGACCCGGTAGGACTCGTTCCAAATTACCTCTGCATAACCGTCAGCCATTCCGGCGTGGAGGCAGGGAAGCGTTTCCCGCAAACAGGTTTCAGTCACAATTTTGCGTGAACCGCTGTTGTCAAAGGCATCCACCACCACACCGCTGCCTTTCAGCAGTTTGAGAGCGTTGGCTTCGGTCAGCCGTTCGGTGACAGCCTCAACCTGAACCCCCACTGCCCGGTAAATGGCATTACTGCAAATTTTGGCTTTGAAGCCCCCAATATCGGATTTGTAAAAAGGCTGGGTGGAAAGATTTCGTTCTTCAATCCGGTCAAAATCAATGACCTTGAGTTTTCCAAACCCGGAACGGGCCAGACTTTCAACCAAGTTGGCACCTAATGCGCCGCAACCACAAATGGTTACCGGGAGGGTGCGAATTTTTTCCAGGACGGCATCCTGACGGTACAGTCGTTCGTGCAAAAGAAAAGCATTCATAAGTTTTTTAAGGACTGAGGACTGAGGACTGAGGACTGAGGACTTGTCTTCTCAATTGGAACTCTCAACGGTTTCCAACAATAAAAACTCAGTCCTCAGTCCTCAGTCCTCAGTGTTAATCCCGTTGCTCAATCACCTTAACCAAAGATTGCAGGTCAAAATCATGATCCCGGCCACTCAGGCAAATGCCCGAACTCATGACGCTTAAATCCTGTTTGGAAATGGCTGAGGTATGTTGTTCGCCGGTGCTGGTGGTCCATTCGACCAGCCAGTGGTCTTCCTTGTCCTGATAGCCTGCCAGTTGGCCGCCACCCACTTCAAGGGCACGCCGAAGTCGGATTTCATCCCGATTCCCCCGTTTTCCTTTCAGTGAATCCAGGTGCTGCTTGAGGGCAATGTCATAGGCAATCCGCATTTCAGGGGTCAAGCCTGGAACACGCAATTGGTTGGGAAAAAGCTCGGCTGCGAGACTTTCCCGCAGTTGCGCGGCAATCACAGGGTCGGCTTTGCGGTCCAGCGTCTCAAACCACCAAGCTTGCCCGGCTCCGCGTACCAGAGCTGTCTCAAACCGATCTCCCTCTGCCACCAAATGCACCAAAATTGGTTGGGCGGTACCGAATCGTTGTTTGGCATCCGAGTCGTTGACCGGATAAGCCAGCCAGGACTGACGCCGCAGCCTCCGCACCAGCAGAACCCGAAGCGGTTCAAAGAGTTTCAGATATTGTTCCACCAGATGGAGGGGGGCTTCCTCAACCAGTTGGGCATTTTTTTCCGAAATGACCCGAAACAGCCCCCAGCCTTCAAAATGGGCGGGTTGGGGCTGAAGGGTGCGCACCAGCCCCGCAATCCGGGTTTGGATCCGGCCCTGACGCAAACAGGGAGCGACAAATGTAGCTGCCGCAAACTCCTGTTCCTTTTGGGCCAGGGATGCAAGCAGTTGATTGATGTTGGGTTTGGTCATGGGGCCGATTTTGACCCGAAAAAAGGAAATGGTAAATGGCGGAGTGGGGTTCAGGGTTCAGGGTCTTTTTAATTGAGAATTGAGAATTGAGAATTAAAACCCATCCAGAACTTCAAATCTCCTGATATTCGAAAACCCTGAATCCTGAACCCTGGACCCTGAACCCTGAACCCTAAAAACTTGCCTGGCCAAATGAAACTGCCCGGAGGAAGGAAAAGTCAGTGGTGGTCAGGGCTCCGCCGTTGCCCCGGCTCCCATTGACGTTCGCTGGGATCACGTCACTGGCAAGCAGTTGGCGGGCGGATGGGGTAGCCTGGAACAAAATGAAAGCCCGTGCCAATGCCACATCATTGGCCTGGAAGGTGCCGTCTCTGGTGTTGTCACCCCACAGCACAAATTCCGGAAAGACTGCCGCCGGGTCGCCGGGATTGGAGGCGTTTTGCGGCAGGTTCTGAGTGGTAACGTCAATTGCATTGACTCGAATGGTCAAATACCCATTGATGTTACCGGTCCCGGATGAAGAGGCTGGAACCGTCACACTGATGGTGGTCGGAGTGACATTTGTAACCGTTGCCGGTATCAACCGGTCATCGCCAAAGAAAACCTGAGTTGAGCCTGCCACAAACCCGGTTCCGGTGATGGTGATGGTTTTTCCCGAAGTGGAAGCCACCGGA
>JAIBAN010000154.1 GCA_019695185.1 Blastocatellia bacterium
TAAAGGAGTCGTCGAGCTGGTGTTCAGCTCCTTTGTATTTGGCTTCGTCATCGGCCAGATTGGTCGCCTTTTTGGGTGCCGCGACGGAGGTGGTCCGGCTGGCCGGTTCCATGGCCGACCAGAGGCCTACCCCGCCACCCAGCAGCGCCAGGGCCACCGTGGCAGCCAGCAGCAGTTTTTTTCCGCCCCAGCGGGATGGCTCCTCCTCCGGCTCCATTTCCTCGACAATCACCCCTGCCGGTCCCAACCCGGTGCGGTGTGGGTCAGCGGTTTCGGCATTGGGATGGGGACCGGGAATTTCTTCAAAAACTTCGGTTGGTTTGAAGGGCGTTTCAGGCAAAACCGGCCCGGTGGCGGCCAGGGTTTCCGGGCCGGACTCGGATGCGGACGGGTAAGTGGTTGAATTCATTGCGGATTCCTGTGTCGTCATACGGTGCCTCCAGTTGAATTTCGGGTTCAGGATTCTTCTGCAAGACCTGTTCCAGAATTCCCGGAATTTACGCAATCCATCAGTTTTTCCCGGAAATCCACATTTTTCCCGGCTCACGTCACCAAGTCCCGGCAAGCATGAACCCGGCCCTGTTTTTTGTCCGGGCAGACTGGTATCCTGTGGCGGACGACGAACGTTCCAGGGGCGGCCCGGGTGGCCGGTAACCAACACACCACAGCTTCCGGAGGTTTGAGATGCCCCCAGTCGATTTTCTCACAATCCCCCAATGTGCCGATTTTCTGGGCCTCACCACCGCTGAAGTGGAAGTGTTGGTGGCTGACCGGGTCCTCTGGTCCCATCACTGGGCAAAAGAAACCATGGTGTCGCAGCGTCATGCGGAACTCTGGCGGGAAGGCAAGCTGCGGCGGCCCGGACGGAAAAACAAGGAAACCACAGCTCAGGGGAAAGAGGGACGCCTATGAGGAACCAGCAGCCTTCCCAGCAACTGCTCCTGCCCATGGCCGGGGTTGGCAGCAGCCGCCCTGGTTCCACCCGGCTGCCCCAGGAACCGGCAGCCACCACTCCATCCAGGAAACCTGTCCCGGCCTGTCCACCTCGGGTGCCGCAAACCGCCAAGGAACTCAACCGGGCCATTCTCCTGCTCGGTTTCCGCAGTCGCTGTGATCTCCAACCGGGAGCCCGCGACGAGTTGCGGGCGCTGGTGGGCAGCTATCCCCTGCCCGAAACTGCCGCAGTCTGGAAAGCCACGCTCCGGGAAATCAGGAAAGCCCAACCCAAACCCTGAGCATGCTTTTCCGGGCAGCAACTTTTTTAGGTTGGAAACTCAGTCGTTCCTTTTCCTTGAATCTGGTTTCGGTTGGTCACACATGCTATCCAAGGTTGTCACTGGATGCGTGCGGAACACTATGAAAATAATTGTTTGTATTTCTTCCTGGTTGCTTGTTTTCATGCTTATTCCTGGTGAAATGGGAGCTGCCGGCTCGCAAACGGAGGTAAGTCCTCTGGCAACTGACCCTGTCATTTGCAAGGAAGCCCAAAAACTTTTTGAGGCCGACTGGCTTCGCGTTCAGGATTCGCTTGTTGCCAAATCCCAGGATGGCAAAAATTTCATTCAAATCATCGATTTGGAAATCACCGCATACAAATTCGGAACCCTTACCCGGGCGGATCAACTCAATGGAATTGATTGGAAAGGGTATGTCCAGTGCAAGTGGGCGGCCCACCGCTTTTGGTTTCGGGACTACGGCTGGACGGAATGGAAAGATGGGGCGGTGCTGGAGCGCGACCTGATGCGGAAAAAAGGGGCCTGGGTGTTCCCTGCTCCAGTCACCTGGGATTCGTTTTTTCGCGGCCTGGACCACCAAATAACGCTTCAGCGTCCTGCCTCAAACGAGGTTTCCGCCATCGCAAAAGACCCAACGATGCCATCCGAACGGGAGCGGTCATTGCTCACATCCATTGGCCCCGGGAGCGGAGTGGAAAATTTGAGAGTACCTGTCATCCTGCCGCCAAAAATCATTTCCCAAGTGAAGCCCAAATATACGGTTGAAGCCCGAGAGAACAAAATTCAAGGGACGGTTGTGCTGTCGGTCGAGTTTCGGGCCGACGGAACCGTGGGCGATATCCGGGTTATCCGGGGGCTTGGTTTTGGCCTGGATGAAAAGGCCGTCGAAGCTGCCCGTCTGACGCGGTTTCGTCCTGCTGTCCAAAACGGAAAACCCGTCCCATGGCGGGGAAAAGTTGAATTTTCTTTCGATCTGTTGTGATTCGGAACCCGTCAAGAGTTGGGTTTACTGAATTGTTGTGGCCATCTATTAAACCTCAAAATGGTTTTGAAATTCTCACCAAAGGGCATGCTGAAATGGCTCACAAACTGCTCAAAATCACTGACGAACAAACCAATCCAACCAAACACCCGGATGGAGCCCCTCCCCGCTGGCTGCATTTGACGGCACAAGTCGATTGGGAAAGCACCTTAATTCGACTTCCGGCCTGGTCAACACCCGAAACACAACGCGGAGTGTATCCACTGGATGCCATCCAGGGTGGATTGGGAACCGTTCAGGGCACAATTATCGCACTTCATGGCGACCGTACCGGTGGGACCATTCTGATTGACAATCACGAAGTGGAATTCAAGGCCTACCTGCCTGACCGTTGGAAAAACAAGTGGAAAGATTTACTGCACCAGGAGCACTGGTTTCAATTCGGTCCGAGGTGGAGCTTTTGCCCCTCTACCTTAACCGATGGCATCCGGTCCTTGCGGCCCATCACTTTGATTCGTCCAACCGCGCTAGGCTCACAATGTCTGGTTGAGGTCATGGGACGGGTGCGGAGAGTTTTTTCCGACGGAATGGTCGTGGCCTATTGGAGCAAGTCCTGGAAACGTTATTTTTATGCGGTTTTAACCGGACCATGTGGCTCGATAAAACATCGCAACTACGTCCGGGTGCTGGCCCGCTACCAACCGGTTGACGGGTTGCTGGTGATTGAAACCACCCAGCTCATCCAGGTTACCAACCCCTATGAAAACAACGAACGTGACCCTGATCTCCCCCTGGCCGCCAGTGTCAAGAAACGAATAAAACCCGCTGCCGGCGAGGAAAAACCCATCACCCTTATCAAAGCCGGAATTGCTCCGGGAAGACCGCTTATGCCGAATCCGGGCCGAATTGACATCAGTATCAGAATCAGCGCCATTCCAAGCCATGAAATTACCAGAGAGGGGGTTAGATTTCTGGTCTACAACCACGGAATCACTGCCGATATCACACTCAAGCCGCAGATGTTTGAAAAGATTGAGGAAGCGGCTGTAACGCTCAGGGAGGGCTGGGTGGCCCTCATTAGCGGGAAACTGACCCAACTCACCGAAAATGGCATTGTATTAAACGATGCCCACGTTCAAATCATTGAGAAAACCCACCCTAAATGAAGCCCAAAGAGAACCGTTGGCTGTTTGGGCGCAGCCCAGACGCTCGCTGCCTTTTCACAACCTGGGTGATATGGGCCATGGCTTTTCTCTGACAGAAAATGAGGAAAATCGGTATGGGCCTGGTTCCTTAACCCATTACCGTGAATTCACCGACGGCCTTATCAATGAGCAAATCTGAATCAAAATAAATACTTACTGTATACTTACCCGGCTTCCAGCTTCCGGGTTCTGCCCTACCCCATCCATTAAAGGACTTGCTATTTTGCCAACCAGCCTGGATTTCAACCTTTCCTTTTTGGTGGACCTCAATTTTTCCATTCTCGAATTCCCAAAATGCCGAATACCCAAACTCGATTGGGGTTGAAGTTTCGAGGTGTTTGAAATTCACTTCCCAACAAATATACCGGGTGTCATCCTTCCAAAAATACCTTTTATAGACTCGTTCGTCTACTGGTGGTGTATCAAACGGTCCCTCATAGAATTTTAGCTCTTGGATTCCAAAATCCAACCGGTCGAAATACTTCACCGGATGAGTCCAAACCCAACTCGTTCTGTCTTCATTAAATTCGATGTATCCATTTCTTTCCCAAGGGTCATTTTCGCCAAAAAAGCGGCACATTGCCGTGTCCCCTGGCACCCATAACCTGCCCAGGCAATCCCGTTCCCATCCCATTTTCAAAGTGTCATTCCCATAAAAATTTCTGAGTCGGCGGGACACCTCCTCCGGACTTGAGCACCCCAAACATACCTCGGTCAACAAATGCGACTCGCCTGAAGAGTTTTCACACAAGACCAATCGGGTCTGCATACCGATCGCTTCGCACAAGGAAGCCAATAAAACCGCTTGGTCATCACAATCGCCGCCACCAAATTTCAAGGTGATATCCGGCCGGGTGACATAATTAACTCCCCTCGGGTCAGGGACGTACTTCACCTTTTTCTTCACGTAATCAAACAAGGCCGCAGCCTGTTCCCAGGTCCAACCTGAACCATCTGAAAGTGGTGCCGCAACTTCTACAGCTTCATTTCGCACCACTATCGGATTAATGCAGGTTGCGTAATTTGAACCGGTAAATTCCATTGGGCGAGTTCGCTCCTCTGCTTGAATTCGCCATACCACCTGGTATTGACCCCATAACTCTGCCATTACGCTTTCCATTTGTCAAATTTTCAAAAGAATGACATAATAAAAGGCGAAAATGATACTGAAAAAACCAATAATCTTGACATTCCTTTCATCGAAAGCAGCGGATTTGTTTTTCCTGGCGCTTGTTTTCCTGTCTTTTCCTCGTGCTGCTGCCATACGATGACAAAAATTGACCGCACCAGGTTTTTTGGAGGAGTTCCATGATCATTCCCAAACTGCAGGAGATTCGAAAACGGGTTGGATTGAGTCAAAGCCAATTGGCATTGCAGATGGGCGTTGACACAAGTTTGGTTTCCAGGTGGGAGAAAGGTGAGCGCGAACCCTCAATCGAGCAAGGCATGCACTTGGCTCGCCTCTTTGGCGTCACCTTTGATTACCTTGTCCACGGAGATTTAAAAGCGAATTTCAAATTTCGGGCTGTCGCAACGCTCACAACCGAAGAGAAACAAAACATCCAGCAGGTTCTGCTTGATGCTGAACAACAAATCTGTTTTCTGGATGCTGCCTTTCAAATGGCTGGGAAAAAACCAAAACCATTCTTACTCAACCTCAGTCTCAACGGGCAGCAAATCGTAGAGGCAGCCAAGCAGATCCGTTCACTGCTGATGCTCAATGATTCTGTAACGTTTGAAGAACTCCGCCAAGCTCTCACCGAACGAAATATTTTTATTTTCGCCTGGAACATGCCTCAGCAAATTTCCGGTTTGAGCTATCGCGGCAATTTCACGGTGATTTTTATCAACCAGGAGCAAACCGAAGAACGGCGTTTGTTCACGCTCTCACATGAATGCATCCATGTGCTTTGCCACCTTCATTCGTCCGGAGACAAGGAAGGGCAATCGGTTGTTTCCATTGCCTCAAATCGCAACCCCCAGGAGCGAGAAGCGAATCAGGTTACAGCCGAACTGTTGATGCCGACCGATAAGATTGCAGCCTTTATTGAAGACCTTGGGTCCCGCCTGAAATCGAAAGTCATGCTGGATGCAGTCGCCCGCCATTTCAATGTATCGCGCGATGCCCTGTTTTATCGATTGGCCAGCATGGGGTTCTTCGAGTGGAACGAGCGGGGGAAATATTTTGATGGCTTCACACCCAAGAAATGGAAACCAGTTCCGCGAGTCACCCAACTCAACCAACAGGTCGCAGCCCCGTTTTTAAAACTTGCCTTATCCCTCTACGATCAAGGTGAAATTTCGGAAAGCAAACTAGCCGAATGGTTTGGAACTTCGCGGCTGGATGTCGAGGAGTTTTTAAGTGAAAGTGAGCGCCGCGAAGACTACAGCACCGTTTTGGAAAACTAACCATCACCGGAAAGGAGCACCTCTCAGTGTTCGGATCATTGATTTTCGACACTTCCGCTGTTTTCAATTTTGGCCACCGCAGTCTTGGCTGCGGTGAAACCGAAATTGTCCTCAAACAATTGCAAAGCGAATGTGATTTGCTTATTCCACCCGAAGTTGAACAAGAAGCATTGGTCAAACCCCTGCCACACTTTCCTTACAAACCATTTATTGACCAGTATTTCACGGTTTGCTCCGGAACCATTCCCCCAGTTCATCAACAGACTTTTTTGCATTTATCCAGGAGGATGGGGGCTGAGTTGGCTGTTTTCGCCTTGGCCTTGGCCAAAGACGGGACGGCCGTTCTGGATGACAAACCCGCCCGCCAGCAAGCTGAAACCATCAACGTAAAATATACCGGGACCGTAGGTTTGTTGAATACTTCTGTTCAAAAGGGTTGGATTTCAGGCACTTCGGCTTTAACAGTGGTAACCGTGATCGTTCAAAATGGTGGAAGACTCCCAAAACCAAACGGTTCAACCGACTGGGACCAGTACCTTAACTCAATTGCATAAGGCTGTTGGTGCTTCTCAGTCGATCAACCGTTGGATTTTGGTCGAGTTTTGATAAGGCGGACCCCAGGCTTTTCACGGAGCGGTTGAGGAAGTTGAACTTTTGGTGATACCGGCCGCACGGGTTCAATCTTTGGAAGAGTCACTGAAGATGGTGGGAACTTCTCTTCCGAAGTGTGCTTTTTCGCAATGCCAATTCCCATTTTGCCAGAAGGGAACCTGACTTCACGGTTGGCAATTGTGGCCTTTTCAAGATCACGCACCCGTCGTTGTGCGGCGGCCTTTTGCCGATACTCCAGGTCAGGGTCAATGACCTCGACTTTTTGGGTTTCCGAGGCCTGGATGATTGCTTGCGCCGCATCAAAATGGCCCAGTACCCGAATGAATTCCCCCACCGCCACTTCGGTGAATCCCCATATCACCACATCCACAAACTGTTTGGTTGCATGAGACCAGAAGGTGATCAGAAATCTTTCCTTCCCGACCTCCTTGAGGAGTCCGATGATCTCAATCAGGGTGGAGTCTCCCGGAGCGCAAAAATGGGAAAGTATCAAAACTGGTGGGGCCAAAGCGTTTGGGGAATCGAGTTTCAGGGATTCTTCCCAAACCGGAAAGACCATAAACCCTGCGGTGGATGACAATCTTTCCATCAGTCTGGTTCGGAGCGACTTACTCACCACCCGACATGGCAGGTCCACCCCATTGATACGAATCAACCCATGTCCCTTCGAGTTCATTTCGGTCACCTGTCCTTCGACCACGATGATTGATTTTTGGAGGTGATTGAGGGTTTTCCGATAGGGTAATTTCTCCACCGGCTGGTCAGGCTTTTGTTTCTCAAAGGAAGACCTCCATGTAACAACGGCAAACCATTTCCGCCAGAACGGCCGTTTTCCTTTTATGACCGCCGCCAGGAAACAATTTTTTTCGTTCATATCTTCAACTCCCCAAGTTAACTCGTTATGGCTTCGAGTCGGTTTTACCTGGCTTCAGGTTTGGTTGGACCCCAAGGCATTTTCCAGAAATTGGCTCAAATAGGTTGAAATGGGAATATTCTGCGGGGCGGCAGCCGCAATTTGCTCCGTTTCCTTTGAGAGGGCTATCGTATGCTTGGTTTTTTGCAATGTTTGTCCTGTAGCTGGTTTGCCAGCAGCGGATTTCTCCGGAGGCCGAGTGAAACCGACTATCGAAAAACCTGCTGCCGGTGCCAGACCAGGTACTGGCGGTGTTTTTCCGTCAATTTGCCAATCTGTTGTTCCAGATTCAGCCCCAAAAGCTCCCGGTCGGATGGGGCCAGCCGGTTGGAAACAACCATGCCGCCGTTGTCTGCAAAGGTGATGAATCCCCGGTCAAAGGCTGCGTCCAGATTGGGAGCCAGCAGCAACCCGTTGAAAACGTCCAACCGCTCGCTGTCGCTGGCACAATCCGCCCAGGGTTTGATGTGGCTGGCCCGCAGCAGTTCCGGCACGGCCAATCCTGTGACACAGCATTTCCCTTCCCAATATTCCAGCAGCCCGGCGCGGAAAATATCCTGCCCCACCCGCTGGACCACCAACCGTTCCGCTTCAGTCGTGCGCGGCAGGGTGCGGGTTTTCTTCTGATAGACCTGCCAGAGTTCATCCGGCAGCGTCCGGGCCAGTTGAAAGGCTCTCCGCAAGAGGTCATGGAGCGCCGGAAAGCCTGCCACCGCGAGGGCTGCCCGCGCTTCCGGCGGGAGCGGAATTTCCCGGAACGGGCCGCCGAGGGCCTGCGCAACGTTGTGCATGGAGAGGGCCGCCGTGAGGGTGCCGTCAGGCTCGCCGCGCAGCCAGACCTTGAGCGGCGCGTGGCTGGAGCCGTACCCCAGCCAGCCTGCCAGCGGAGGCAATTCACAATCGAACCCGTTATTCAGCGCCGCCATTTCCAGCAGGGTGGCAATCGGGCCGTTCATTCAATCCCTCCCAACAGCGGCAACTGCGCCGCCGGTTTGGCTTTTTTGCCTTTGGCGGATGATGGGGTTTGGGCAGCGGCCTCAAGCTCCTCGGCGTGGCGCTCGTGGTTGAACGCGAGCAACCGACTGAGGATTTCCTTGCGCGCCGCCGGGCTGATGGTGTAGCGCACCCGGTCGTTTTCCGGCAGCGTCTCGACTTCGTGGAACCCATGTTCCAGCCTCATGCTCCAGCCGTAGGCCGCCAGCACCGCTTCATCCAGTTCGCGGTGGAGGTCCCGTAACCGCAAAATCCCCAGCATTCCGGTTTCCGCTTCCTCTGGTTTGCCGCTCACCTTGGCGATTTTTTCGGGTGTCAGGTCCGGGTTGTGAAACAGGTTGTAAATGTCCGTCAGTCCCAACCAAAGCCGGAGCATTAGTTCCCGCCGGTGCTCGTGATAGCGTTCGCCAATTGTGGCCAAGGTTGGGTTTGGAGTGGTCCACAATCCTTTGGGAAACGGGAAAGTTTCAAAGCAATCTGTTGGTGAATAACGGAGTCGAGTTTCCAAGGAGCCACTGTATTTGCGAGCCCAAACTTCGTGAATGGTTGATTGGACGATGGTGTATAAGTCCCACCGGTCAGTTGCAAAAATCTTTAGGGCATGGGTAAAAAGCAGACTGGATTGAAGTGCTGAAAAGTTAAGGAATTTTGTTGTTGTAGCCGCAACGAAGCAAATCTCTTTTTGTTTAATTCGATTGTATATTTCATGTCTGGGGCGTTCAAAGAGCCACCATTTCTTTCGAAGGGTTTCCACTGAATGACCATCACGGTAAGGTTTTACATGGTCTTTTACCCATTCAAATGCTGATTTGTAATACTCAGATGTCTCAAAAGACCAATTTGCAAAAAAAACAGCCCACCGGTCTGGTTTTTGGTTTGGGGAATTATTCAATTCATCACCGTTAAGGATTGGTAAGATAACTGACGAACTTACATCATCATCGCAAATTAGGATTTCCCGTTCTTTACAAGACATCAAAAAACCGTCACCTGTGAGCTTTGAACCTTCAAAAAGCCACTCTTTGTTTTCAAATAATGAGACTGGTTTTCCTAATTCCTGGGTATCCTCAAAATAAACATTGATATAACCAACCGCTTTACCATCAAGGATGAAATTTCCTTTCCAGTTCCCGTTATGAAGTCCTACGAGCGAAACAACAAGGTTTGCATGCCCTGGCCATTTAATCCCTCGTAAAGCGAAATTGATAACACCTCCAGCAGCAACAATTTGTTCCAAACCGTCTTTCCGTATATCGCCGTCTTTGATGGAGTTGGTGGTAATGAAGGCGGTAAAACCCTGTGGTCGTAAAAGGGAGAAAATCCTCCGCACGAAAAAAACCACCAAATCGCTTAAACCCGTTGGGGAAAATTCCCATGTCACGTAACGGCAGAACGAATAGCCATAGTTTCCACTCAAAAGTGACCCGCCCAGATAGGGCGGATTGCCCAGAATGCAATCAAAGCCGCCCCGCTCGATAATATCGGGAAATTCCAAAAACCAATGGAAAAACCGTTTCTGTTCGCCAATGGCCAGGGCGGCAGCGGTTCCCTGGCCCAACGGCTGGCGGAAACCGCCCAGAAAATCCCGGTATTCCGCATCGGTGATGAAACGGTCACGGTTTTCAGCCGTGCGCGGCAGGTAAAACTGCGCGATGGGCAGGCAGGCGATTTGGTGGAGCAGCCAGGCGTCGGCGCTTTGGGTGAATTCCTCGTAGCGGCTCTTTTTCGCCTCGACTTCCAGTGGCGAGGTTTCCGGCAAGGCCGAAAGCTCCCGCCAGCGGGCCAGGATGGTGCGGAAATGGTCCGCCAGTTCCACCGAAAAGTTGAGGGTTCCGGCTCCTTTGGCGTAATCGGTCCGTTCCTTTTTGTTGCGTTTGCGGAGGGCGGTCATCATTTCCGTCTCTTCGCCGGGCTGTTTGGCAAAGGCTTCGTCCGGAATGCCGCGTTCCAAATCCTCGCGCCGCAAAAAGCCGACAATCGCGTTGCCGCATTTGATATGGTGGTCCAGAAAGTTGAGCGGTTCGCCGGGAGATTGGGCTTCGAGCCAGAGCGCGACTTTGCACAGTTCCACCGCCAGCGGATTGAGGTCCACGCCGTAGATACATTCCCGGATGGTGTCGCGCAACGCCGCCCGGAATTCCGCCGGGGTCGGTTGTTCCCCGCCCCGGCGGGCGGTGGCCAGGGCTGCCGCGATACGTCGCGCCG
>JAIBAN010000064.1 GCA_019695185.1 Blastocatellia bacterium
GCTTCCGTGGTTTCTCCACCAGGGCCCGTTGCAAGCCGTAAAACGCCGTTGGGGTCTTGTTGAGCATGGTCACCTGCTCCCGTTCGACCAATTCACGAAAGGCTTCCGGAGAGCGCGAGGTCCAGTAGTCCACCACCACCAGCCGCCCCCCATACAGCAACGCGCCCCACATTTCCCACACCGAGAAATCAAACGCCGCCGAATGAAACAGCGTCCACACGTCCCGCTCCGTGAAATGGAACCACCCTGCCGTTGCCTGGAACAACCGCACCACGTTCGCGTGCTTGACCTCCACCCCTTTCGGCTGCCCCGTCGTCCCCGACGTATAAATCACATACGCCACTGCTTCAGGACTGAGGACTGAGCACTGAGGACTGAGCACTGAGGACTGAGGACTGAGCCAATGTTCGGCACAATGAAGCGGGACGGTCGTTTCGGGCAACCGGTGCAGTAATGAGGTGTGGGTCAGGATGGCCGCCCCTGCGGCATCCGCCACAATGAAAGCCAGCCGTTCCGCCGGGGTCGCCGGGTCCACCGGCACATAGACCCCTCCGGCTTTGACCACCCCCACAATCGCCGCCACCAGTTCCACCGAACGCTCCAGATAGACCACCACCCGTGAACCAGAGGTCACTCCCTGCTCCTGCAGCCAGACCGCTATCCCGTTGGCCTGTTGGTTCAATTCCCTGTAGCTGAGTTCCTCCCGCTTCCCCGCTTCCGGTTCATAACTGATTGCCACAGCCTCGGCATATTCCGCTGCGGTCCGCTCAAACCAGCCGCCTAAACTTTCGACAACTGGAAAATTCCGGATGCTGATCAAATTTTGAAGCTCCGTCCAATCATCTGTATGTAAAATTCTTAAAGCGGAAACCGGCCTTTCCGGATTGGCGCAGATGTCCTCCAGCAACACCTCAAAGTGGCGTAAGAAATACTGAATAGTGATAGGAAGAAACAAATCCGTGCTGTACTCGCAGGTTGCCGTTAAACCATTCCGATTCTCAATCAATGTCAGTTGGAGATCAAATTTGGCCGCTTCGCTCTCTGGTTTGAGCGATTGCAGGGTCACGTGGGACGACCGGTGTGACTCCCGTGCTGCATTTTGCAGGGAAAAAACGGTTTGAAAAAGCGGTGTGAAACTCAGATGACGTTCCGGCTGCAAAACCTCGACCAGTTTTTCAAAGGGAATATCCTGGTTGGCATAGGCTTGCAGAGTGGTTTCCCGAACTTGCCGGAGGACCTCGGCAAAGGTTGCCTGTGGGCCAATTTGCGTTCGGATGACCAGTGTGTTGGCAAAAAATCCAATGATGAGTTCGGTTTCAGGGCGAGGCCGGTTGGCAATCGGGGTACCGGTGCAAATATCGGTTTGTCCGCTGTAGCGATACAACAACACCTGGAATGCAGCCAAAGTGGTCATAAACAGGCTGGCGTCGTGGGTAGTGCAAAATTGACGCAACCGGTCACTTAGTCCAGGAGCAAGGCGTCGTTTTTCCTTTGCACCACGATACGTCTTGATGGCTGGACGGGGAAAATCGGTTGGGAGTTCCAACAGCGTTGGTATGCCCGTCAACTGATGTTTCCAATAATCAAGCTGACGATCAAACCGGTCGCCCTTGAGCCATTCCCGCTGCCAAACCGAAAAATCGGCATACTGAACCGCCAAAGGTTCCAATGGAATTGGCTTTCCCTGAACTATGGCTTGGTAAACCTGTACCAACTCCCGCACCATGACATTGATCGACCAGCCGTCTGAAATAATGTGGTGCAGCACCAACACGGCGACCAGCTCTCCTGGTCCCAACCGATAGATTTTGAATCGAAACAGCGGACCTTGCTCCAAATCAAAAGGCCGGCTGGTCTCCGCCCGGATACGGGTTTCAAGTTCTGCGAACGACTCAGGGTCAGTTTGGGAACCGGTCAGGTCTTCTTCAGCAAGCGACCAGGACAAAGTTTGAGAAATGATTTGAACCGGCTCTCCGTCTGCCATCCCAAAAGTCGTGCGCAGGCTTTCATGCCGCTCAACCAACCAGTCAAACGCCTGCTTAAAAGCTGCCACATCCGCTTGACCGGTCAACTGGAAAGCGGTGGACATGTTGTAAAAAGGACTGTTGGGCTCCAGTCGGTTCAAAAACCAGAGCCGCTGTTGCGCCAGGGAAAGTGGGCAGGGACTGAATCGCTCCCGCCGCTGGATGGGTGCCTGGACTTGCCCCGGAATTCCTTTTTTCTGCATCCGCAAGGCCAACAACGCCTGTTTTTCCGGTGATAAATTGCGGATTCGTTCGGAAAAATCACTCATGTCTTGTGCCGTTCATCATCGCCCCTTGGCCATTGGGAGCTGAAAATCCGCTTCCATCCAACCTCTTGCAGAAAAAACAAAACTTCGGTCCTCAGTCCTCAGTCCTTTGTTAGTTGTTTTCTTCCTCACGTGAGAGCGAAAGCTCACCTTCCAGCAGGGCGCGGGCCTCTTCGTCGGAGAGATTTTCCAATTCAGCCAAGACCTGCTCCATATCTTCACAGGCAACCAGTTCGGTTTGAGATTCGGCAATAATGGCAGCCAAACCGGAAACGGTCGGGTTGCCAAAAAACGCCCGAATGGTCACCGTCACACCAAAGGTTTCACGAATTTCCGCCAGGACCTGAGCGGCCAGCAGGGAATGTCCGCCAATGGCGAAGAAATTGTCAAACACACCCACGGCAGGAATTTTGAGAACCTTGTTCCAAATCTCAGCCACCAGTTCCTCCACCGGAGTCCGGGGGGAAACAAATGCAGTTGGCTCCATCACAACCGGACCGTTGTGGTGAGGCGGCGGCAACTCAACCGTCAGCATGGTTTCAACCGCCTGTTCAGGATTGAGAACGGCTTGTTCCAAAACTTTGATGAGATCAGCCACAAGGCGCTTGATGGTCACAGGCTCAAACAAATCAGTGTTGTACTCCCAGGCCCCTTCCAACCCCTCGGAGGATTCCCGGAGCCACAAACTGACATCAAACGGGGTGGTTTTTTTCCGGTTGACATACGAAGTGGTGAGGGAAGAAACCTCGAAGTCCCCCAGCGAGGTCTGCCGCCGGGGCGTGTTTTGCAAAACAATGGCCGTCTGGAAGAGAGGAGAACGTTCGAGCGAGCGCCGCACTTGGAGCGTTTCCAAAACCTTTTCGAATGGAACTTCCTGGTTAGCGAACGCATCCAAAACTGTTTCCCGTACCTGTGCCAAAGCTGCCGTAAACGACATGCCTTCGGTCAGAACCACTCGCAGGGCGACTGAATTGATAAAGAATCCTATCAAATTCCGGGTTTTGGCCGAGGTGCGATTCGCTACAAAAGTACCGACCACCACATCGGGAACACCACTCCAACGATACAACAAGATGTCAAAGGCCGTGACCAGAGTCATAAACAACGTAACACCCTGAGTTTGACCAAGGTGATGGAGTTTGCCCGTCAGGCTTGGGGTCAGGTGGAACGGTTCCCGTGCGCCGCGAAATGATTGCAGGGCCGGTCGAGGCCGGTCGGAAGGAAATCCGGAATATTCCGGGAAAGCGGTCAACTGCCGCAGCCAGAAATTTAATTGCGGTTCAAACAACCCCTGTTCCGCCCAAGATCGTTGGTTGAGGGCAAAATCGGCAAATTGCACTGGCAATGGCTCCAGGTGAGCTTCTTTTCCACTTGCCAACGAACGATAGGTTTCCGTCAATTCGCGGGTAAAAACCCGCATGGACCAACCATCCGTGATGATGTGGTGGAAAACCGCCGCAAAAATATATCGGTCCGGAGCGATGAGGAACAGCCCCAGGCGGAGCAATGGTCCATGTTCCAAATCAAACGGATGCGTCAAAAACTGCCGGATTTTGGCTTGGAGGGTTTCCTCCTGGCCGGAGAAGTTGAAAACTTCCAGCTTCACTTTGCCCGCTGGGTGGATAATTTGAACCGGTTGCCCAGCCTGGACGGGAAACGTCGTGCGCAGGCTTTCGTGACGGGCCACCAGCCGCTCCAAGGCAGTTTCCAACGTGTTCACCCGCACTTGCCCCTGAATGGAAAAGACCAGTGGAATCCCCATAATGCGGCTGTGTTCCGGAGCGTTTTTCCGAACCTGTTCAAGCATCCACAACCGTTGTTGAGCAAAAGACAGGGGCAGCATTGCGGTTCGGCTCACCGGTGCCAGCGGGAACTGTTCGGACACCTGATGTTCCGGGTTCATCGTGCTCAATTGTTGCGTAATCCACCCTGCCAAGGTTGCCAGGGTTGGTTTTTCAAACAATTTGCGCACCGGGACTTGCAATCGCAACTGCTCTGACATTTCCGCTGCCACTTGGGCCGCTAACAGAGAATGCCCGCCCAAAGCAAAAAAGTTGTCCTGTAAACTTACAGCGTTCCCCCCTAAAGCCTGCTGCCAGATCGTGGCAATATCTTTTTCCACCTGCGTGCGGGGCCATTCCGGCTCCGGCTGGGCAAGTCCGGCAAGCTCTGGCTTGGGCAAAGCCCGCCGGTCAATTTTGCCGTTTCCCAAACGTGGCAACCGCTCCATTTCAACCACCACGTTGGGCAGAATTGAGGCCGGCAGCCAGTCGGAAAAAGACTGTGGGACAAGTGCTGAGGACTGAGGACTGAGGACTGAGCCAGCATTGAGGTCTGTGGATTCGGTTTCTGCCTCAGTCCTCAGTCCTTTCACCTCAGTCCTGGTTGTAATGTAGGCCACCAGCCTTTGGTCACCGGGAGTATCTTCGCGCAAAACGACAACCGCCTCAGCCACCTGGGGATGGCGCAGCAAAGCGGCTTCGATTTCACCCAATTCAACCCGAATCCCGCGCAGTTTGACTTGTTCATCCCGCCTTCCCACAAAGATGAGCTGCCCGTCGTGATTCCAGCGAACCATGTCTCCGGTGCGATACCAAGGGAGGACTGAGGACCGGGGACTGAGGATTGAGTCAGATTCTTTCGTAGCTTCACTCAGACCCCAGACCCCAGACCCCAGACCCTGCGCGAAGCGCTCTACTGTCAATTCCGGCTGGTTCAGGTAACCGGCAGCCACCCCGCCACCGCCAATCCAGAGTTCTCCGGGAACGCCAACCGGAGCCGGGTTTCCGGTTCCGTCCAGAACCAGCACGGTTGTGCCGGGAAACGGTCGGCCCATGGGAACATCGCCCGGCTGGTCAGTTCCAGCCTTGGGCAGGTCGTAAAAGGTACTGTCAATCGTGGCTTCGGTGACACCATACGAGTTGATAATCCGGGTACCAGGGAAGTGTTCCTGCAATGTCAGGGCTTCCGTGCGGGTCCAGCGGTCGGAGCCGATGGCCAGCCAACGCAAGGCAAGTTTCCGCTTGGTATGTTTCAAGTAACGCACCAATGGCCGCATCAGGGCCGGAACCATTTCCCCACAGGTCACCCCTTGCGTTTCCATAAGCTCAACCAACAGGGGCGGGTCGAGCCGCACATCCGCCGGGCAAAGCACCAAAGCCCCTCCGGAACCAAGCGCCCGTACCACATCGCCGACAAACACGTCAAAGGTGAAACCGGCGGTTTGCAGGTGGCGGTCCTGCCCAATCAATTCATACGAGATTTCCCAACCTCTAAAGGCATGAAACAGATTGGCCTGGGTCACTGCGACCGCTTTGGGTAAACCGGTTGAACCTGAAGTCGTGATGACATAGGAAATCGCTGTCTCGGACAATGAGCAAATTCCAGGTTCGGAGGTTGAGGACAGTGGGTTGAGCTGGTCCAGCCAAACCTGCCTCATGGTTGGGGGCAGGCACTTTTCATATTGGGAAAACGTCACCACCGCAACGGGCTTGACCACTTCAAAAACAGCAGCCAGTTTGGCCGCAGGATGGTCCGGGTCAAGCGGGACAAAAGCACCTTCCGCCAACCAGATTCCTAACAGCGCAGCCACTGCCTCAATACTCCGTTCCAGCAGAATTCCTACCATGTCACCCGGTTGCATCCCTTGCGCCCTGAGTGCCTCGGCAATGGCGGCAGCCCGCCCAAACAATTCGCGGTAGGTTACCTGCTTCCCGTCGCTCACCACCGCACAGGCTTCCGGATGGGTTTGGACATGATTTACAAACCGCGCCAGAACCGTACTTCCCGGCTCTGAAACCAGTTCCGGGCCAATACTCCAGGATGCCAGTTCCTCCTGCTCCGCCTCATCCATCAGGGAAAGCCGGTCAATCGGAGTCTGGGGATTTGCCACAATGGCCGCCACAAGATTGGCAAAATGGCGGCTCATCCGGCGGATGGTGGCCGGCTCAAACAATTCCGTGTCGTATTCAAATTTGCAGTTCAGGCCGCCATCGGGAGCGTTATTCACCCACAGTGTTAAGTCACATTTGGTACTGCGGTTCTGGAGGTGGATCCGCTCGGTTTGTAACCCTGCAAACTCAGGAGCCTGTTTCGGAAAATTTTGCAGAACCAGCATGGTCTGGAACAAAGGAGACTGGCTTAAATCTCTTTCGCTTCCAACTGTTTCCAAAACTTTTTCAAACGGGATTTCTTGATGGGCGTAAGCTCCAAGGGCAGTTTCCCGGACAGCCGCCAAAACTTCCTGGAACGTTCCGGAAACCGGGATCCGGGTGCGTAACGCCAAAGTATTCATAAAAAAGCCAATTAATGGCTTTAACTCAACCCGGTCACGGTTTGTAATAACCGTCCCCACACATAAATCAGACTGTTCGGTATAGCGAGCCAACAGCGTTTTGAACGCTGCCAGCAACGTCATAAACAAGGTGGCTTGATTGTTTCGGGCCACTTCCCTCAATCTATAGGCAATTTTTGCGGGAAGGTGAATTCGTTCCCGAGTTCCCCGAAATATTTGAATTTTCGAACGCGGAAAATCAGTTGGAAGGGACGTTCTGCGTGGTCCGTCATCAAGTTTTTGCTTCCAATATGACAGTTGATGTTCCAAGCCAGCCCCACACAACCGGCTCTGCTGTTCCTGTGCGTAATCTGCGTATTGCAGCGTCAAAGGAGGAAGGTTTGGCCGATGCCCAGCCGAACAACTATTGTAGAGTTCTGTCAATTCCCGATTGACAATACCGGTTGACCAGCCATCCGTTATGATGTGGTGGAATCCAAGTGCCAGAATGTGGTCGGTTTCAGCTAATTGGAAAAGGCCAGCCCGGAATAATGGACCCTGTTCTAAATGAAACGGTTGACGCAAAAACCGGTCCACCAGGGGTTTTATCTCTGCCACGTTTAGTCCTGTTTTCTCAGGCACAAAAACCGGCAGAGGAATTTCATCAACCGAGCCAATTCTTTGAACCGGATTCCCAGCCTCAAGGGTAAAGGTGGTCCGCAAAATGGCATGGCGCTGGACTAAAGTATTCAAGCTGCATTGCAAAGCGGAGAGGTTGAGCGGGCCACTCAGGTGTAACACCAAAGGAACAGCCGCTGGCATAAATTCCTGACTCTCAGCAACCCGCAAATGTTCAATCAACCAGATTCGCTGCTGGGCAAAGGAAAGAGGATACGTCAAAGGATCTGAATCTGTGTTTTCTGGAGTTTGCGGTGCTTCGGAAACTGCCGGTTTTAGCTTTTCAAGCTGGTGATTCGGGGCTTCCTCTTTGGCTTCATGCGGCAATTCATAGCCGAACGACCGGGCCAGAACCGCAGTCGCGGCCTTAAGGTTGTGCGGAAGTTGAATGGAACGCCACACTTCCCCCAGTTCGGCTTCAATTGTCTGATGGTTATGAAAATTTGGGTCCCCAATTCCTTTGGATTTGATATGCAATCCTTGGGTCATCCGGTCCCCTTCGTAGGGTTGAAGCAGTGCCGCATGGAACGGGATGCTTAAAAATTCACAAACCCGCCGCATTTCACGTTCCGGATTCGCCACTAAATCCTCATACCGAACGACCAGCCCCCGGTTTGGCGAAATACTCTGGAAGAATTTTGTAATGTTGGAGTTTGAAACCTCCCATACCTGTTCCCCAATGCGGGCTGGGTCACCCTCCGCTCCCCCAAATATTTTATCGAATCGGTTACGCACATAAGACTCAACCACAGAATAAGGATGGCGTATCAAATGGACATACAGTGGTGCTTCAAATAAGGCTTCAGCATGTAGCAACCCCTCCATTGATGCGGCGTTCATCGGAGTTTTATCCACGAGTAGTCGGGGAACAGCCAAATCGCACAAAGCCTGATAGACATCTCTCACCGGTAGGTCACGGCGGGTCAGGTCCTCAATAAAATTCCTTCCCTCCTCGATTGAAAGCTCTAAAAGCTCCATAAACGAACGTTGCAAACCTGAACCCATCCCCGTCACACCCAAAGCCTGACACCGTTCTCCCATTGTGTTATAGGACAAAAGATGCAATTCAGGCGGGGAAAACAATTCTGGATGTCCAGCTAACATGACCCGAAATAGGGTTGAACCGGAGCGAGGGCTGGAAAGTACAAACAATGCCCGTTTGGGTTTTTTTTCAGAGGGAGTGATGCTGAAGCTGGACTTCGGTGTTCCCAATGCGATGGAGCGAAGCCCTGAGTTCGCTGGAACGGTTTCGGTTCGGGTTTCGATTTTTAATGGTTCCGCATGAGTATCACCTGAACACTTACTCCGCAAATCACCTCGAACCAACTCTTTCGCAAGATATCCAGCCAGTGCTTCAAGTGAAGGTTGCCCCAGAATTTCTGCCAGATAAACCGGAAGTTTCAGTTTTTCCTTGAATTCCATGACCAAATCAGTCGCCAGAATTGAATCCAGACCGAATTCAGTCAAATTTCTAGTGGATGAAATTTTCTCCACTGGGATATTAAGCGAACGCCCCAGGCTCGCTTGGAGGTAACTCACCAGTAACCTCTCCCGTTCAACAATAGGAGCATTCAACAGTTGTTCCCGGAAGTTAGCTTCCTCAGCCGGATTTTCCTTGACTTTGGAAAGTTTGGCAGCGACCAGTGAAATGGTTTCTTTGGGTTTTCCCAGGTTGGAAAAAAACTGGGTTTCAAGCGAACTCGTTACAATGGATTCAAACATTGGCCAATCAAACCGGGCCAAAATGGATTGCACCGGATTTGCTGAGAGTAAAAAGCCCAAACCTTCCAGGGTTTGCCGGGGTGTCAATGGCACCAAACCAATTCCCTCGGCTTGGGAACTGTGGGCCGCCGCCATGCCAACCTCGGCCCAAGGTCCGAAATGGATGCACATGCCTGGTTTGCCTTGGTGCCGCCGCCTGGCTGCCAATTGATTGAGTATTTCATTGGCTGCTGCATAAGCAGCCAACTGACTGGACCCCCAAACCGCGGCAACCGAGCCAAATAAAACAAAGTGGTCCAGGTTCAGCTCCTGAGTAAGCTCATCAAGCCAGATTGCACCTTCGACTTTTCCGGCAAACACGGCCTCTGTGTTTTCTTCTGTTACTGCAATGACAGCTTCCGGAGCTGAAACTCCGGCAAGGTGAAAAACACCTTTGAGCGGAGGCAGTTCCTGATTGATTCGCTCAAATACCTTCGCCAGTTGGTTCCGGTCGGAAACATCCGCCGCTTCAAACCTGACTGTGGCCGAGGTTTGGGCAAACCGGGACGCCAATTCCGATTGGACCTTTCGGCCCACTAAAACCACCTGGGTGGCTCCCTGTTTTATGAGCCAGTCTGTCACAGCCAACCCCAAGCCGCCGGTTCCCCCGGTTATCAAATAGGTCCCGTCTGGAGAAATCAGCGATTGGGTCGGGGGTTGATAGCCATGGTCAGGGAACTGCTCCGCCAGACGAGCCACCAACCGCTCCCCAGTGCGCCAGGCAATCTGGGTTTCAGCCGTTGGGGACCAGATTTCCTCCACTACGAAGGCCGCCTCGCCCATTGGTTTGGCCGGGTCAAGGTCAATTAGGCCACCCCACAGAGAAGGGTGTTCCCAGGCAATGGAACGGCCCATCCCCCAAACCGCAGCTCCAGCCAATGAAGCTTCGGATTCCTCCCGACAGGTTTGTGCTCCGCGCGTAACGACCCACAATCTGGGAGCTTCGGATTGAATCCGGGTTTGCCCGAAAATACGTGTCAGCGAGGCTAACGTCAGACACCAGGGAAGGACTGTTTCGCTGACGTGAACACTGCCTCCCGCCACTTCGTCAAGCGGCCACAAAAACACGATGCCACGCAACGGCAGATTTTGGTCCAAGTAAGCAGGGATTTTAGCGAAGTCATCCGGTAAACGTGGATTTACCCGCAAGGTTGTCTCATCAACAACCTCAAACGCATTCCCTGGTTTCACCGTCAAACAGGTTTCCCCGCCAGCCTCCAACAGAGCAGCCACGGCTTTTCCGATTTTGGTGGAACCGGTCAGAACCAGCCACTGGCCCGGTTTTGACTGAACCCCGGTCGTTTTCGGACGAGGTTGTGCTTCCCAGGCAATTTGATAAAACCAGGGTTCCTGACCTGAAAGTGCCGGGCGTTGGCGATAATCAACCTGAAGCTGAGGCAAATGTGCCAGTTCCCGGCCTTCAGCATCAAGCAACACCACATCGGCAGTCGTGCTGACCGGCAACCGTTCCTCATCGGTTTTCAACACGACCTGTCGGACCATTTCCCAGTTTGTTCCCGGAAGGGCGCTTCCAGCAGGCGGTTCCAGCCAATATCGTTCTCGTTCAAATGGATAGGTGGGCAATGACAAAAGTCGGAAACTTCCATCGGGATACAACCGAGTCCAGTCACAGTCTCGTCCCAATACATAATCTTCAGCCAGGTTAGTCAATGAATTCTGGGGCAGAGTTGAAAGACCAGTTCCAGTTTTTCCGGTAAAAACCACTGGGTGTTTCTGATTTTGCAAAAAAGCCTGCAATCCTGTTGAAATATCCACTCTACTCTGACACACAATGGCCAGACGGTAGGCGAAGTGGCTCCTGCCACGAGCCAGAGTTGCACAGGCATGATACAAATCCAGCTCTGAAAAATCCGCCAAATTGGCAAGATGAAGGTTTGCCAGTTGTTTCAACGCGCCCTGACTTTGAGCGGAAAGCACCCACAAATATGGGGGAGGTGGGGCTTTCCCCAAAGTTGGCGCAAACCCGTCAAGAGCTTCGACCACCAAGTGGACATTCGTGCCACCCCAACCAAAGGAACTGACACCGGCAACCTTTCTGTGAAGCGACTGAGGCCAGGATTCAACCTGAACTGGAACCCTCAGCCTGGAAGCTTCCTGTGAAACGTGAGGATTAAGCAGGTCAAAATGGAGACTCGGAACTATCTCTCCCTTTTGCAGCAAAAGCACTGTTTTGATCAGACTGGCAACCCCGGAAGCGGATTCAAGGTGACCCAGATTTGATTTTACCGAACCGACCCAGGGTGTCGGGGTAATTTCAGAAAAAACCATTCCCAAAGCATTCAACTCGATGGAATCCCCCAAAATAGTGCCGGTACCATGACCTTCAACATAACCAATTTCACTGGGCAAAACCTTTGCTTCAGCCATTGCTTGCCGAATGCAGGCAAGTTGCGCTTGACCATTGGGAGTGGTCATTCCGTTACTGCGACCATTTTGATTGATGGCAGAACCCTGAATCACACCATAAATCGGATTGCAGTCACGGAGGGCATCATCCAACCGTTTGAGGACCACAACTCCGCAGCCTTCACTGCGAACATAGCCGTTGGCATTTGCGGAAAAGGATTTACAACGACCGTCAGGGGCTAAAGACTTGGTTTGCGAAAAGGCAATCGAGACATCCGGAATCAGGATGATATTGACACCTGCGGCCAAAGCCAGGGTGGATTCACCGGTTTTCAGACTTTGACATGCCTGGTGCACGGCCACCAGAGATGATGAACAGGCCGTATCAACCGCAAAACTTGGTCCCAGAAAATTGAAGAAGTAGGAAAGCCGGTTGGCAGCAATACATAAATCACCAGCCGTGGCTGAATGCACATCCACTTGGTCAAGCTCAAGGAAATCCCTACCGTAAAACAGATAATCGTTGCCTGAAATCCCAACAAAAACCCCCGTTGGAGAGCCGGAAAGATCGGCTGGGGCAATTCCCGCGTTTTCCAACGCTTCCCAGGCTGTTTCCAGCAACAGCCGATGTTGCGGATCCATCACAACGGCTTCGCGGGGTGAAATCCGAAAGAAATACGGGTCAAACCGGTCAATCTCTGATAAAAAGCCTCCGCACTTGGTGTATATCTTGCCAGGTTTCCCCGGCTCAGGGTCAAAGAGTGCGTCAACATCCCAACGTTCGGCTGGGATTTCCGAAATGGCATCGGTCCCATTTCTGAGGAATTCCCAAAAGTCTTTGGCTGAGTTAACCCCGCCAGGAAACCGGCAGCCAATTCCTACAATGGCGATGGCCGTTTCAAAGGTGGTGGTGTTCGTTTTGAATACCAGGTTTTCTGCATCCGATTCCTGGCTCACTGACCTTAGTTCAGTTGGCAACGAACCCGCTTTTTCTAGACATGGTTGGGGAGCCTGGGTCCCGGAAACCGCAACCTTGGGTGGATGGGCCGCAATATGCTCACTTAAAAACCCAGCCAGCGCATTGATGGTGGGATAATCAAAAACCAGCGTGGCTGAAAAAGGAAAATTAAAAGCCTCGCTCAGGGTTTCCTTCAACTCAACCGCAAGCAGGGAGTCAAATCCCAACGTTTGCAACGGTGTGTCGCAATCCGGTGCGGTTCCGGAAGCAAATTCCAGGGTTCGCCCAACCAGCATTTGCAACCATTGGCGCAACCGGGCAGGGTGACCCGATGCGGTCAAGGCAGCCAAATCAAGCAGGCATCTTTCGGCCTCCAACCGAATCGGATCACCTTCAGAAGAAGCCTTGGGTACAGGTGCTTCGGAGCCTGCCAAATGCTGCGGGAGAACCAATTCGGAAAAGAAATTTGCCAACGGATGCTGTCCAAAACTGGCTGCGACCTGATTCCAATCAACCTTTACAGCGACAGTTGCGGCCTGTGCCTTGGCGGACAAAACCCGGTCCAGCACGGCAATTCCCTCAGCCGGAGAAAAAGGCACCACCTGATCCAGTGAGCGTCGGGAACGGGTCTGAGCAGCCATTCCAACCTCTGCCCAGGGTCCGAAATCAAGACAGATGGCAGGCTGCCCCTGCTGTCGGCGGAATGCAGCCAAAGCATCCAAGGCGGCGTTGGCGGCGGCATAATTGGCCTGACCGGGAGTTCCAAAAACCGGTGTCACAGAGGCAAACAGTACAAAAAAATCAAGCGGCAGATTTTGGGAGGCCCAATGGAGATTCCAGGCCCCGCCAAGTTTGGGACGGAACACACGTTCCAATGATTCCCGACTCAAACGAATCAGGCTGCCGTCATCCAGCACCCCGGCGGCATGAAAAATGCCTTTGACCGGAGGCATTTCAGCCTGAATTAGGGTCAGAGTTTGGGTCAGGGCATCCACATCCGCCACATCCACTGCAAATGGGCGCACGTTGGTACCGACGGGCAGGCTGTTGGCCAGTTCCAAAGCCGTTTCCCCTGGATTTCGAGACAGAACTGCCACATTCCTGGCCCCATTGGCCGCCAGCCAGTGAATCACCGTTTGACCAATTCCGCCAAAGCCGCCAGTCACCAGATAGGTGGCGTCTGCTTGAAACTTTGTTTGGGGATGTATACGTGTAGGACGGGTTCGGCACAACCGGGAAACAAAACGTGTTCCCTCCCGAAAGGCCAGTAACCGCTCACCGTCGGGGTGCAGGATTTCGTTGACCACCTGCCGGACGGCAGGAAGTTGGGCGGCTGGTTCCACATCCACCAGGCCACCCACTGAGCCAGGAATTTCAACTATTGCGACACGGATCAATCCCCAGAGGGTGGCTCCGGCCAAATTTCTGACCTCATCCGTGGCCGTCACCTTTTGGGAATCCTCGGTTACCACCCACAATCGAGGGCGGGAAGCCCCGCTTTGGGTGAGGAAGCTTTGAAACAGAACTGCCGTCGCATACGAAACGGCTACGGCTTGCGCTTGTGGGTCCTTCCCGTCTGGAGGTGACATTCCCAACAAGGAGACAATTGTGCTGCATTTTCCAGGCAGTTGGGCAAGAGTGGCAGCAACGGACTCAACTGATTGCAGGTTTACCAGATATTCATTTGAAGTCACTGTTTGGTTATTTGCAGCAGACCAAAAAACCTTAAAGGGAATTCCCTGTCGCTGTAGCTCTGCCTGGAGCAAATCGCAAAATGGATGTGGCTCGGAAAGAATCAACCAGGAATCAGGACTGAGGACTGAGGACTGAGGACTGAGAGCCGAGAACTGAGGATTACCATCCCAGGCAGTCGGTTGCGGCTGCCAGACCATTTCATACAGCCAATCTGCCACCGTATCCTGTAATGAAACCATCGGTTGGGCGGCAAACTGCAATCCTTTGATTTCCACGGCTGGACTTTCCGCATCGTCAAACAACAGCAGGTCAACCACAACTGCGTCAGGATTGGTTTTGTCCCATTTAAGAAAAGCTTTGACTGGTGCCTGTAACCGGCGAAACACCTTTATGTGCCTGATGGAACCCGGTATCCACACCTTTTCCCCAGGTTGTGGTAGGGCAGGCAACTCCATCACTGCCAGTTTCAAACAAAAATCCAATAGGAGCGGATGAATCCAGAACGGGGTTGGTTCAGATTCGGACTGGACCGGCAAGGCCAATTCAGCCAGCGCCTCGCCGATTCCCAACCGGAAAGAGGTCAACATTGGAACGTGGGGGTCGGCAACCAACTCAAGTGTTTCCCGGAGAACTACAGCCTGGGGCGGAGTTGGAGCGCAGCAGCAGCGCCCCCGGAGGCAGCTTAAATCAGGTGCATCAACACCCTCTGGCAGTGCCTTGAACCGTCCGGTGACAACCTGTGCCACAAAACCGGATGTTTCCCGTAAAGTGATTTCAAATCTTTGAGTTTCAGAGGTTTCAGCCTGTATGATGGCGGTCAGAAACAGGGTGGTTTCGGGCGGTGGCAAAGCAGGGACACAGCCAAAAGTCAGATCTGAAAGGAATAATCCATTTTGTCCCAAGGTTTCAAAACCGGCAGCCACCGCCATTTCAAGTGCGGCTGCGACTGGGAAAACACCATGACCTGCCGTCAGGCCAACGGTCAAATCAGCGATTTGAGCAACAGAAACCTCTGATTCAAATCGAATTGGGGCTGCCGAGAATCCTTCTGCCATACAAGCGTAATACTCCGCTTGGCGTCCCCGGACACCACCTCAAAACGTTCGTTTCAGAAAAAACCGTGCAACCGGGATTTACCGCCGGAAAGCGGAGGCGAAACGAGTGGATTGGTCACAGTGCGAGTTCGTCAAGCAAAGAAAGAACTGACGAATTGATTTGGAAGCGCGTATGATGCCGATTTTTGCAGGGAAATACAACCTTTGGGGTTCCGCTGTGGGCTTTTCGCTTACAAAAGGGTAATAAATTAAATACATTTACCGAAATTCTGTTGGAATCCAAAATTCACCGTAAAAGCAGGAAGGTTGGTATGGTTCTTTTGACGAAAGGGCTTTTGATTGGATTGTTACTTTTGATGGGAGGGGGGGTTGCAACGCTCCAGGCCCAGGATTTTAATCATGCTCAACCTTTGCGCTTGCACGAAACAGTTGAGCAGTCCATCAGGATGAATGAAGAACATATTTATCAAGTTGGTTTAGAGACAGGACAGTTCTTGCATATTGAAATTAAACAAGAAAAAATCAATCCTAAGATACAATTTTTTAACACCGAAAAAATTCTGCTTTTTGAAAAATTAAGTTATCGTGACTTTATTGAAAAAAAAGACATTTTTTACATAGCTGATAAACCTGGTAACTATTTCTTGAAAATCCAACCGAACCAAAATTATAACCCAAACAAACCAAACAGTTACCAAATTTCAGTCAAAGCTTTGGGAAAGCCAGATGAATCAGACAGTCTTAAATTTCAGGGAGAACAAGCTTTTTTGGCTGCTGTTTCAATAGGCAACCTGAGAAGAGACCCCAAAGCTATTTTGCAGAAACTCGAAGAAGCCCTCAAGCATTGGAGACAGGCTAAATATCTGTTTGGCGTGGGAGAAGTTCTTGACGGTCTGACAGACCTTTATTTCGTAACCAGTGATTGGCCGAAAGCCCATGAAACAGGTCTAATGGCTCTAGCGATCTGGCAACAATTGAATAATCTTCCAATGCAGTTATGGACCCAAGCGAGATTGGGTTGGTATTACCGGGTTATCGGTGAAAGCCAAAAAGCAGTTGACAGTTTTTTACCAGCTTTAAGTTACATCCAAAAAGAAGATTACCCTGAGTTTGAAGCACAGCTACAAAACGAATTGGCCAGCTCCTATTTTTCCCTTGGCCTTTATCAAAAGGCAGCAAATGCACTCCAACAGGCGATTTCAATTGAAGAGCGCATAAAAACCCAGCCCAGGCAGCAAGCAGAATCCTGGTTGAAGTTTGGCCGTGCCCATAGATTTCTGAAAAATACTGAAAAGCAGTTTGAATATTTTCAAAAATGTTTAGGGATCGCTCGCCAAGCAAAACTCAAAATTCTTGAAACACAAGCGCTAATCTCAATAGGAAATTTGTATAGGGATGAAGGAAACATTCCAAAATCAATTGAGTATTTTAATAAAGCATTAGATGAAATTCCTCAAAATGCGAATTCAATCAATTTAAAAGCCAGTATTTATAGAGGGTTAGGCAACTCATTCCAAGCTTTGGGAGAAAAAGAAAAAGCGATCAACTTTTATTATCAAGCAATTGAAATTCTTCAAACAATTCAGAATTTGCAAGCAGCAGCCTTTACCTACACTGAATTAGGAAGCACTTATAGAGTTTTGGGTAACTATTCAAAAGCCCTTGAGGCATTTGAGAAAGCCCAGACCTTATTCACTTATCAAAACGGCAGTTTCAGAAAAACGCGTTTTCTGTTTGAATATGCCCGATTGGAAAAAGACCTGGGGCATTTAGATGAAGCCCTTAAGAAAATCACGGAATCTTTACGATTATTGGAAAATCTCAGAACTTCAATCAGTATCTATGATTTTCGTACTTTGTTTTTTTCTTCAATACATCAATATTACGAGTTTTACATTGACCTGTTGCTGGAGTTGCACCAGAAGAACCCAACCGCAGGTTATGACACTCAGGCTTTTCAGGCCAGTGAACAGGCCCGCGCCCGTTCCCTGCTTGACCTTCTGACCGAATCCCGGATTGACATCCGCAAAGGCGTTCCCAAAGAACTGACCGAATCCCAGGATGACCTTAGCCAGCGGTTGCGGGACAAAACCGCAGCCGTGCTGACACTTTATCAGGAAGGCAAATCCCAAACCCTGATTGCATCGTTGGAAAAGGAAATTGAGCAACTGACGGCTGACTATGAAACCGTGACGGCCAAAATCCGCGCCCAAAGCCCGGTCTATGCCAGCCTCACCCAGCCCCAGCCGCTCGGCCTCAAAGCCGTCCAGGAACAGGTGTTGGATGCCGACACCCTGTTGCTGGAGTTCTTCCTGGGACCCGAACGCAGCCACCTCTGGCTGGTTTCCTCCACTGCCATTGAGTATGTCACCTTGCCCAAACGCTCCGACATTGAACCGCTCGTCCAGGAAGTCTATCAAACCCTGACACGCCCTTCCGCACCAGGGGGAAAATCCCAAACTGCCGCCGCTGCTTTGAGTCGCCTGCTGCTTGGCCCGGTGGCTGGAAAACTGGGGGCCAAACGCCTCCTGATTGCTGCTGACGGAGACTTGCAGGCGCTTCCTTTCGCCATCCTGCCGGAGCCGCTGCCGGGCAAAGCCCCCAGTCAACCATTGACTGGAAAGTTGCTCTTGGAAAACCACGAAATCGTCAATCTCCCCTCGGCCTCCACCCTGGCCCTGCTCCGCAGCCAGGAAACCAAACCCGCCCTGACCGAAAGCAAAACCCTGGCCGTCTTTGCCGACCCGGTGTTTGAACCGACCGATGAACGGGTCCGTTCCCGTCCGGCCCTGCCGGAAACCCAGGTGGCGGTCGCCCCTCCGGTGGAAACCGACCTCTTCCAGCCTGACCCTTTGCGGGATGTCGTGCTGGGGTCGGAGGCCAAAGGAGCCGTCATCCCACGCCTGCGCTTCACCCGCACCGAAGCCCAGGAAATTGCCAAAAGTCTGGCATCCCAGACACAGGTCAAACAGGCGCTTGATTTTGACGCCAGCCTGGAGCAGGTCACCCAGGCCGATTTGAGCCAGTTCCGAATTCTCCATTTCGCCACCCACGGCCTCTTCAACCGCAAACAACCCGCCCTGTCGGGAGTCCTCCTCTCGCTCGTCAAACCTGACGGAACCAAACAAAACGGGTTTCTGGGCCTGCCCGAAATTTTCAAACTCAAACTGCAAGCGGAGATGGTGGTCCTCAGTTCCTGCCAGTCAGGTCTGGGTCAGACAGTGGCCGGTGAAGGGCTGGTCGGCCTGACCCGTGGTTTTATGTATGCCGGTACCCCCCGCGTGGTCGCCAGCCTGTGGAGCGTCAACGACCAGGCCACCGCCGAACTGATGAAGTATTTCTATGATTACCATCTTGGCCCCAAACGGATGGCCCCGGCGGCGGCGCTCCGGGCGGCACAGCTTCAAATGCGCAAACAATCCCGCTGGCACCATCCCTTTTTCTGGGCTGCCTTTACCATCCAGGGCGAATATCACTAAAAAACCCGGGACAGGTGACAAGTGACAAGTGACAGGTGAACAGAAATTGGGATTGGAGGCATCCAAGATTGGGTAAAAATTCGACTGCGGACGGCTGAAAACCGAGTTTGTTTTCATTTCAGGCAGAGCGTTGTTGTAGCCTGAATGAAAACCTGACCACGAACTTGTCACTTGTCACTTGTCACCTGTCACTTGTCACGCTACGTGACCGGATGACTCCCAATGGCCAGCTTCATAAATGCCTGTCCGGCGTGGGAAAGCCCCGATTTACGGCGATGGCAGAGGTAAATTTTCCGCTTGACCTGCATTTCCTTGATGGGAATGGCTGTCAGCAGCCCGTGAGCCAGCTCGTTTTTCACTGCCAGCAAAGGCAAAATCCCAATCCCTCCGCCCATCTGGATAAACCGTTTGATCGCATCCAGGGAAGGCAGTTCCAGGTTGATATTGAGCGGGGTATTGTGCTTTTGAAAGGTTTCCATCACCTTTTGCCGATAGGGCGACACCACGTTGTGGGCGGCAAAGGATTCCATTTCCAGTTCCCGAATGGAAACCATGCTTTTTTCCGCCAGACTGTGGGTCGGCGAGACCACCAAAGCCAGTGAATCAGTGGCCACATCCACTGATTGCAAGGCGGGTTCGTGCGGTTGAAAGGTGAGCAACCCCAAATCCACTTCGTGGTGGACCAGCTTCGTTGGAATTTCACTGGCCCGGCAGCGGGTGACCTCGATTTTGATGCGCGGATACTGCGCCCGGAAATCGGTCAACAACGGAAGGACATACATCACCGTGTATTCGTTGGCCCCAATCACCAGTTTTCCCTGATGGAGACTCCGCAATTCCTTCAATGCGTTGAATGCTTCCTTGCGCAGATTGAGCATTTCCTGGGCGTATTCCAGCAACACCTGCCCGGCATCCGTCAGCCTGCCATCCTTGAATGAACGGTCAAAAAGCACTTCCCCAACATCATCCTCCAGCTTGCGAATGGACTGGCTGACCGCTGCTTGGGTCCGGTACATCCGTTGCGCGGCACGGGAGAAACTTTTCTCTTCCGCTACGGCTAAAAACACTTCCAATTGAGCAATATCCATGACCTGCCTGAAACCAGTGAAAGATTAGAAAATTTGAACCAATTGAGTTCAGGTCGCTTATCTTATCATAATTTCTTATCTTTTTACAAAAATAATAAATTTGACTTTTACTAGAGGTGTCCGTACCGTCTGGCACGTCCTGGTGATTCACCTTCCGGAATCACGTTCAGCGCGGAGTCTTCCCATGTCACAACACACCATTCGGATTTTCGACACAACGTTGCGCGACGGCGAACAATCGCCCGGTTGCAGCATGACCATTCACGAAAAAGTACGACTGGCACAACAGCTTGACCGGCTGGGAGTGGATATTATCGAAGCCGGTTTCCCCGCTGCCTCCGAAGGAGATGCCAAAGCGGTTCAGGCTATCGCAGCCAATTGCAGCCGTCCGGTGATTGCCGCCCTGGCCCGTGCCAATTGCGAGGATATTCGCCGGGCGGGTGTGTCACTTGAACCGGCCCGCCGTTCGCGGATTCACACCTTTATTGCCACGTCGGACATTCACTTGCAGTTCAAGTTGCGCCGCTCCCGCGAGGAAGTGCTGGAACAAGCCTGTCTGGCCGTCGAATTCGCCCGCACCCTGGCTGACGAAGTCGAGTTTTCCCCCGAAGACGCCACCCGAACCGACCCTGATTTTTTGTGTCAGGTCGTGCGGGAAATTATCGCCGCCGGTGCCACGGTGGTAAACATTCCCGATACGGTTGGCTATACCATACCCACTGAAATGCACCGGCTGGTCAGTCGTCTTTTTGAAAAGGTTGACAATATTGGCGAGGCCACCATCAGCGTGCATTGTCACAATGACCTGGGATTGGCGGTCGCCAACTCCATTGCGGCCATTGAAGCCGGGGCGCGCCAGGTGGAGTGTACCATCAACGGAATCGGTGAACGAGCAGGCAATGCCTCGCTGGAAGAAATGGTGATGGCACTCAGGGTCCGGCAGGATGCCCTGCCCTTTACCACCAACATCAATTCCACCCATTTGTTTCCGACCAGCCAGCTTTTGACCGAAATCACCGGAATTCAGGTTCAGCCCAACAAAGCCATTGTCGGGCGCAATGCCTTTGCGCACGAAGCCGGCATTCACCAGGACGGCATGCTGAAAAACCGGTTGACCTACGAAATCATGACCCCGGAATCGGTCGGAGTCCCGGAAACCAAACTGGTGCTGGGGAAACATTCCGGCAGGCACGCGCTCCGCTCCCATTTCGAGCGGTTGGGATACCAGTTTTCCACCTTTGAAACCGACCGGCTGTATCGGAAGTTTACCGACCTGGCGGATGTCAAAAAAGAAATCACCGATGCTGATTTGATTGCGCTGGTCCAGGAATTTCACCAGCAAACCAAACTTTCAGCTTAAAGCCTCTTCACCGCAGAGGCGCAGAGGCTTCGCAGAGTTTTCGCAGAGAAAACAAAGCAATCCTCAGCGTAGTCTCTGCGTAATCTCTGCGCCTGCGGCGGTGAACAAAAGTAAAAAATGCCAACTCAGCCTCAAACCATTACGGAAAAACTGCTGGCCGCCCATTCCGGTCGGGAAAGGGTCATGCCGGGAGAAATCGTCAATGCGGCGATTGATTTGGTCGTGGCTCACGAAGTCACCACGCCACCCGCCATCCGGATGCTCAAAAAATTGGGCCTCACCAAAGTCTTTGACCCGGCAAAAATTGTGGTCACCCCGGACCATTTCGTGCCCAACAAAGACATTCAAACCGCCATGCTGACCAAGGAATTGCGGGAATGGGCTACGGAACAAGGCATCGAAAACTATTATGAACTGGGTAACCACGGCATCTGTCACGCGCTCATACCGGAAAACGGTCATATCCTGCCGGGGATGACCGCCGTCTGTGCCGATTCGCATACAACCACGCTGGGTGCCTTCGGAGCCTTTGCCACCGGCATCGGCAGCACTGATTTGGCCGCAGTTTTGGCCGCCGGGGAATTGTGGTTTCGGGTTCCGGAATCCATCAAAGTTGAGATTTCCGGTGCAGTCGGTGAAGGCGTCTATGCCAAGGATTTGATGCTCTATCTGATTTCGCAAATCGGGGTGGATGGGGCACGCTATGCGGCGCTGGAGTTTACCGGCAGCACAATTGATGCACTCTCGATGGAAGGGCGTATGACCCTGTGCAATATGGCCATCGAGGCCGGCGGGAAATCGGGCATCGTGGCGGCGGACCAGACCACCCGTGCCTATCTGGAACTGCGCGGTAAACAGGATTTCACCACGTACGAATCCGACCCGGAAGCGCACTATATGCAAACGGTTTCCATCAATGCCGAAACCTTGGAGCCGATTGTGGCCCTGCCGCACCTGCCCAGTAACGGGCGGTTCATCGGTGAAGTGGAACCCATGGGAATCCACGTGGACCAGGCGTACATTGGTTCCTGCACCAATGCCCGGATTGAGGATTTACGCATTGCCGCCAATATTTTCAAAGGCCGCAAAGTTGCCAAAGGAACCAGGGCGATGGTGGTTCCGGCAACCTCCAACATCTGGAAACAGGCACTCCGCGAAGGTCTGTTGGAAATTTTTGCCGAAGCCGGTTGCGTCGTTTCCACCGCCACCTGCGGAGCCTGCCTGGGTGGGCACATGGGCGTCCTTGGTGACGGGGAAACCTGCATTTCCAGCACCAATCGTAATTTCGTCGGACGCATGGGAAGCCCGAAAAGTGAAGTCTATCTGGCCAGCCCGGCGACCGTGGCAGCTTCCGCCATTACTGGACGAATCACCGACCCCCGGATTTTTTTATGACACTTATTGCCACAGCTCATGTTTTCAAACGGGACCATATCAACACGGACGAAATCATTCCGGCCCGTTACCTCAACACCAGTGATGAGGCCGAACTCGCCCACCATGCCCTGGAAGACCTGGACCCAACGTTTGCCGGACGGGTCCAACCCGGTGATATCCTCATCGGAGGCGAAAATTTCGGGTGCGGCTCCTCCCGCGAACATGCGGTGTGGGCCTTGCGCGGAGCCGGTGTGAAAGCGGTGATTGCACCCAGTTTTGCCCGGATTTTTTATCGCAACGCCATCAACAACGGTTTTCTGATTATTGAATGCAATCTCACTGAAACCGCCGCAACTGGTGACTGCTTTGAAATCAATCCCACCGCCGGGACGCTCCGCAATCTCACCCGGAACCAGGAACATACCTTTGTTCCGCTCTCGGATTTCGCCCAAAACCTGTTGGCGGCAGGTGGGTTGCTGCCGTTCGTGGTGGCCCGCATGAAAAGCGCAGAACCACGTTCAGAGTCCCGCCTTCAGGCGGCTGTTTAATTTCCCGCCTCCGGGCGGCCTCTTGGTTGTTCAAACATCATGGTTTCCTCACAATCGAACCCTGCTGCTCAAAGAAAGACAAAGGTTCCGCCTGAAGGCGGGACGCCAAACAAAAAGACCATTTCGGTGTTACCCGGTGATGGGATTGGCCCTGAAATCACAACCGCCGCCTTGGTGGTGCTCTGGCAGGTGGCAGAATTATTTGACCACGATTTTGACATTCAGGAGCTGCCGATTGGTGGAGCGGCCATCCGGGAATACGATTCACCGCTGCCGCCATCAACAATGGAAAAAATTCTGGCCAGCGATGCGGTTTTACTGGGGGCCGTCGGAAGCCCTGAATTTGACCATTTGCCACCGGCAGAACGGCCCGAAGCGGGGTTGCTCCAGCTTCGCCAGGCTTTACAGGTTTATGCCAACATCCGCCCCGTCCAAACTTTTCCGGCCTTGATGGGCCGGTCACCGGTCAGGCTCAAAGCTCCCATTGACCTGGTGGTGGTGCGTGAATTGACCGGAGGCATCTATTTTGGCGAACCCCGGTATCGCAAAACCTCAGCCATTGGTGAACGCTACGGGGTGAATACCCTGATGTATTCCGAGCATGAAATTGCCCGCATTGCCCAGGTTGCGTTTCAAATGGCACACCACCGGCGCGGGAAAGTGACCTCGGTGGACAAGGCCAATGTGCTGGAAACCTCCCAGGTCTGGCGGGAAATCGTGACCGAAATTGGCCGCACCCACTATCCCGAAATCCAGCTTGAACACCAGTACGTTGATAACTGCGCCATGCAGCTTGTTTTACGGCCCGAACAGTTTGATGTCATCCTGACCGACAATATGTTTGGCGATATTTTGAGCGACGAGGCCGCCGTTCTGGCAGGTTCATTGGGCCTGCTGCCTTCGGCCAGCCTGGGTGACGGGCTGGGGCTTTATGAACCAATTCACGGTTCGGCCCCTGATTTGGCGGGGAAAAACCAAGCGAATCCGGTTGGCACCATGCTTTCGCTGGCGCTGTGTTTGCGGCACTCCTTTGGGCTGAATACCGAAGCGCTGAGCGTTGAGCAGGCGGTGGCCGAAACCCTGGCCCAAGGGTTCAGAACCCGTGACATAGCCGGTTTCAGACAGCCGGTTGGGCTGGATGAATTTACCGAACAAGTCTGCCAGTCGCTCAAACAACAAGCGGCAAAACATATTTTGTTTGTGTGAAATAACCGAATTTCTTTGCACACTTTTTCCAAACAAATGGAATTTAGTTCTTTACAAACCTCAATGTTTCCAGTACAGTGGCGGTGGAGTTGCACAAAAGATTCGAGTTTCTTTCGAATCACGTCATCCATCGAACCTACATTTCACCCTGGAAAATCAAGCCAAATCAAACACAATGGACGCCAACCGCTTCAACCGAACTGCCAGCCTGCTCAAGCGTGAATATGACGCGCGGCTTTCCGGTTTTGGTTTGCACCTTGGATTTGGTCTTATTTCTTCGGTCGTCGCTGTACGAATTTTGTCGGTAATTCTTTCGATTATCGGCATTATTAGCATTGTACGCGAAGTAGGAACGGTGGCGACGTAACCAGAGTTTTGAGCTGAAATTACGAAGCCACCCACCGCCAAGGCGAATGGGTGGCTTTCGTGTTTTACGGTGATTTTACGCGGGTACCAGCCGCGTAAAACGCTTATCCGGAGATGAGTCAAAAAGCAGTGACACGTAAACAGTGACAAGTGACAGGAAAAGAAGCTGGTTTGATAACGCCAGGTTTTCTTTCCTGTCACCTGTCACCTGTCACCCGTCACGTATTTGAAAGACCGTAAACAATATGACCAAGCATACCGGTGCTGACCTTGTAATTCAAGCACTGCTCAGGAATGGTGTCGACACAGTGTTCGGCTATCCGGGCGGTGCAATCATGCCACTCTATGACGCGTTGTACGACGCGCCCATCACCCACATTCTGACGCGCCATGAGCAAATGGCCGTCCATGCGGCAGAAGGCTATGCCCGCGTATCCGGCAAAGTCGGTGTCTGCATCGCCACTTCCGGACCGGGCGCAACCAATCTGGTTACCGGTTTGGCCGATGCCTGGATGGATTCGACCCCGATTGTCGCCATCACCGGGCAGGTCGCCACTCATTTGATTGGAACCGACGCCTTTCAGGAAGCGAATGTGGTCGGAGTTTCAACCGCCGTTACCAAGCAGACTTTTCAGCCTCGGACGACTGAGGAACTGATTGAATGCCTGGATGAAGCCTTCTACATTGCGCGCAGCGGGCGTCCGGGTCCGGTGATTGTTGACATTCCCAAGGATGTGCTCATCAAGGCCACGGAACGGGGGCTTTCGCACGCGGAAACGCCGGTCATTCCAGGCTACAAACCCCATCCTTCACCGAATTGGCATGATGTCAGTCGTGCCCTCGACATCATTCGCAATGCCAAAAAGCCGCTCATCATCATTGGTGGCGGGTGCAAGATGTCGGGGATGAAGACCGTGGAACTCTTCCGGAAATTCTGCGCCCAAACAGGGATTCCGGTGACCTCCACGTTGCATGGATTGGGCTCCACCGGGCCGGATTATCCCTTCCATTTGGGACTGCTGGGAATGCACGGGCTGAAACGGGCCAACAAAGCGGTTGGGAAATGTGATGTGCTGGTGGCACTCGGAATGCGGTTTGACGACCGGGTGACCGGAGCACCGGATAAATTTGCCAAACAGGCCCGCATCCTGCATGTGGATATTGACCCGGCTGAAATCAACAAACTGATTCCGGTTGAATTGGGCATTGCCGGTGACCTGGGCGAAGTGCTGGAAACTTGGTTGGATGAATTTGAAACGGCTCCATTCACTGTTTCCCAGGAATGGCAGGCAGAGGCTTTTGCCCCTGGAGACGGGTTGAAGCTGCCGGAACTGCTCAACCGGAGCGTGATTCCGCCGACTGATTTACTGGATGCTTTTTTTGAGGTGGTGCCCTCCACCGCCGTGGTGACGACCGATGTCGGCCAGCACCAGATGTGGGCGGCCCAGCGGGCCAGACCTGCCGACCCTCATTGGTTCATCACTTCCGGAGGATTGGGAACCATGGGATTTGGGCTGCCTTCCGCCATCGGAGCGCAGTTTGCCTGCCCTGACAAACTGGTTGTGGCCGTTGTGGGAGATGGTGGATTTCAGATGTCCATCGCGGAGCTGGCAACCCTCAAACGGCATCAACTGCCAATCAAAATTCTGGTGATGGATAACAAATACCTCGGAATGGTCCGCCAGTGGCAGGAACTCTTTTACCAGGGCCGTTATTCCGCCGTGGATTTGCGGGACAACCCGGATTTTGCAGCCATTGCGGCAGCCTACGGAATTCATTCGGCCACACTCAACCAGCGGGAACATATTCATGAAACCCTGGTCAACTGGCTGACTCATCCTGGACCGGCCCTGCTCCATTGCGAATGCCACATTGCCGAGAACGTCTTCCCGATGATTCCCGCCGGGGCGGCGATTGATGAAATGATGGAGGCGGCTCCTGCCGTCAAAGCCTAAAAAACTCTCACCGCAGAGACGCGGAGAAAACGCAGAGTTTACGCCGAGAACATCAGAGAGCAACAAATCTCTGCGCAACCTCCGCGCAACCTCTGCGCCTCTGCGGTGAAAATCCCGAGGAGGAGAAACCCAATGCAGGAATTGAAACTTTCACTGGTTGTGCGCCATTCACGGGTCTTGCCGAAACTGTTTTTGCTCCTGGAGCGGCTCGGCGCGGATTGCATTGATATGCAGGGCACCCTGCTCCCACGGGCAGGGGGAACACTCAACCTGACCCTGGCCTGTTCTGAACGGATTGAGCATCGGGTACGCCCGCAGATTGCCCGCCTGATGGATGTGATTGCACTGCACGACACACCGGAAACGGCCTTGGAGGATGCTTCTTTTGAAACGACATCCTACCGTGAAAATCTGGCCGGGAGGGCTGCCCAGTATGAGTTTTAAGAATGCCACGATGGTTTGGAAAAACGGCACGCTCCTCCCCTGGACGGAAGCGACGTTTCACGTCTCGGTGCATGGCCTGCATTATGGAACCGGGGTGTTCGAGGGAATCCGGGCCTACGAGACCGAACGGGGACCGGCTGTCTTCCGGCTGCAAGAACATATCCAGCGGCTTTTTGCCTCGGCCCGGATTCATTCGATAGAGATTCCCTACAGTCAGGAAACGCTGGAAGAAGCGGTTCTGGAAACCCTGCGCGCCAATGGACTGCAGTCGGCTTACCTGCGCCCAATTGTCTTTTTCGGGAGCGAGTCGTTGGGCCTCCTGCCGCTCAATTGCCCGACGGAAGTAGCCATTCTGGCCTGGGAGTGGGATTTGCTCCTGGGTGCGGAAAGTGCTGAAAAAGGCATTCGGGCCACGATTTCCTCCTGGCAAAAGTTTGATTCCAATGCCATGCCCGCCACGGCCAAAGCCTGCGGGCAATATCTGAATTCCGTGCTGGCCACCCGCGAGGCTCGCGCCCGGGGCTTTCATGAAGCCCTGCTGCTCAACTCCAGCGGTAATCTGGCCGAGGGCGCAGGAGAAAATGTCTTTCTGGTCAAAAACGGAACCTTGGTCACCAACGGTCAGGCGGATGATGTGCTGCTTGGCATAACCCGTGACAGCGTGCTGCAACTCGCCCGTGACCGTTCACTCCCCATCGTAACCCGTTCCATTTCCAAACTGGATTTATTTACGGCTGACGAAGCCTTCGTCACCGGCACCGCAGCGGAAATCGTTCCGCTCTGTGAAATAGACGGACAAACAATCGGCACCGGGCAGCGCCCGGTCACCCGTGAACTGCAACAGGCTTACCAGGCGGCAGTCCGGGGCCAGGACCCGCATCATCCTGAATGGCTGGCATATGCGGAAAAGCCAGGGTTCAGGGTTCAGGGTCTGGGGTCCAGGGGCTAGGCCCTTTCATAAGGAGTTTTCACCTATGCACTCACAAACTGATGTATCTGTATGTACCGGCACCACTTCAAACACTTGGAACCCACACATCCACTGGCAGGAGCTGCCCCCCGTCAAGTTTAACGAGCGGTTCACCGGCAAACGGATTGACGGCGAAAACGTGATGATTGTTTTCACCGAAGCCACCCCTGGTTTCAGTGTTCCGACCCATTGTCACGAAAGCGAGCAAATCACGATGGTGCAAAGCGGCTCGTGGCTTTTCAACGTGGCTGGACGGGAATTCACGGCCAAAGCAGGAGATGTGGTTCATATTCCGGCAGGTTGGGAACACAGCGCGATGGCACTCGAAAACTCCGTTGCCATCGAAGTGTTCACCCCGCCCCGGAGCGAGTGGGAGGATGAAGCCGACCAGTATTTGTGGGGCGTGTGAAAACTGGTTCTGCGTTCCGCCTGAAGGCGGCCTCTTTCAAGGAAAAAAAAACACACAGCAATCATCTTTTTAGCTTTCAGCTTTTTTCTGGCCGCCTGAGGGCGGAACGCAAAACTGCCGCCTGAAGGCGGAACTCGAAACTGCCGCCTGAAGGCGGAACTCAACACTTTCCGGAGGAAAACATGAAGGTTTATTACGAACAGGATGCGAACCTTGCCTTGCTCAAGGGGAAGAAAATTGCGATTTTGGGATACGGCAGCCAAGGCCATGCCCATGCTCAGAACCTCCGCGATAACGGATTTGACGTGGTGGTTGGGTTGCGCCGGGGCAGTGGTTCGCAACCCAAGGCCGAAAGCGCCGGGTTCAAGGTCTATGACACGACAACGGCAGCCGAATGGGCCGATATTGTCATGATGCTCACGCCCGACGAATTGCAGCCGGAAATCTATCGGCAGGAACTGGCCTCGGTCTTTGAAACGGCAGCCAAAGAAGGCAAAACCAAATATCTGGCGTTTGGGCATGGGTTTGCGATTCATTTCAAAAAAATTGTGCCACCTGCTGAAACCAACGTGTTTCTGGTTGCGCCCAAATCACCCGGCCACTTGGTCCGCAAGGAATTTGCCAACGGGGGCGGCGTGCCGTCACTGATTGCCGTTCAGCAGGACCCGGCGGGAAACACCAAGGAAATTGCCCTGGCCTATGCCACTGCGCTTGGCTCCGGGCGGGCGGGAATTCTGGAAACCAGTTTCCGCGAAGAAGTCGAAACCGACCTCTTTGGCGAGCAGTCCGTTCTCTGCGGCGGCGTGACGGAACTCATCCGGGCAGGCTTTGAAACCCTGACCGAAGCTGGCTATGCACCCGAAATGGCCTATTTTGAATGCCTCCATGAAATGAAGCTGATTGTGGATTTGATTTACGAAGGCGGCATTGCCAACATGCGTTATTCCATCAGCAATACGGCGGAATACGGCGACATGACCCGGGGCAAACGGATTGTCACCGACCAGACCCGCACGGCAATGAAGGAAATCCTGGCTGAAATCCAAAGCGGTTCCTTTGCCGACGAATGGATTGCCGAACATAATGCCGGCAAACCAAATTTCAAACGTATCGCTGCCGAACAAGCTCACCATCCAATTGAAGAAGTCGGCGCAAAACTGCGGTCCATGATGCCCTGGATTGAACGCAATCGGCTGGTTAATAAAGCCAAAAACTAAAACCTTCATCGCCGCAGGCGGTGAATAAAAAATATGAGTGAACCTAAATCAAACCTCCGCAGTTCCGCCATCACGCAGGGCGTTGAGCGTTCCCCCAACCGGGCCATGTTACGGGCGGTTGGCTTTCAGGATGCCGATTTTCACAAGCCGATTGTGGGAATTGCCAATGGACACAGCACGATTACGCCCTGCAACATGGGCCTGGGCGGATTGGCGGCGGCGGCTGACGAAGCCCTCAAATCCGTTGGAGCCATGCCCCAGATGTTTGGCACCATCACCATCAGTGATGGCATTTCGATGGGAACCGAGGGCATGAAATATTCCCTCGTTTCCCGCGAAGTGATTGCCGATTCAATTGAAACCGTCTGCAATGGGCAAAGTCTGGATGGCCTGCTCGCCATCGGAGGCTGTGACAAAAACATGCCCGGTGCGCTGATTGCCATTGCCCGGCTGAACATTCCTGCGATTTTTGTCTATGGCGGAACCATCAAACCCGGCCATTTCAACGGCAACGATTTAACCGTGGTCAGTGCCTTTGAAGCTGTCGGAAAGTTTTGCGCCCATAAAATTGACGAATCCGAACTGATGGAAATCGAACGGCGGGCCTGCCCCGGAGCCGGTTCCTGCGGCGGCATGTTTACGGCCAACACCATGTCGTCGGCCTTTGAGGCGTTGGGCCTGAGCCTGCCCTACTCTTCCACGATGGCTGCCGAAGATGCTGAAAAAACCGCCAGCACCGTACAGTCGGCGCGCGTCCTGCACGATGCCATCCGCAATCAAATCCTGCCCCGCCAGATTTTGACCAGAGCGGCGTTTGAAAATGCGATTGCGGTCGTGATGGCCATCGGCGGTTCAACCAATGCGGTCCTCCATCTGTTGGCAATTGCCCATGCTGCCGGGGTTCCGCTCAGTCTGGAAGATTTTGAAACCATCCGGCGGCGGGTTCCGGTCCTGTGCGATTTGAAACCTTCGGGAAAATATGTGACCACCGATTTCCACCGGGCCGGGGGTGTGCCGCAAGTCATGAAAATGCTGTTGGCCAAGGGCCTCCTGCACAGTGACGCGCTGACCATCACCGGCCAGACCGTGGGGGAATCATTGGCCGAGGTGCCTGAGAACCCAGCCTCAAACCAGGATGTCATCCGTCCGTTTGAAAAACCTTTGTATCAGTCTGGCCATCTGGCCATCCTCAAAGGAAACCTTGCCACCGAAGGCGCGGTTGCCAAAATCACCGGCGTCAAAGCTCCCACCATTACCGGACCGGCACGGGTTTTTGACTCGGAGGAAACCTGTCTGGCTGCCATTCTGGCCGGAAACATCAAAGCCGGAGACGTGGTGGTGGTGCGGTACGAAGGTCCCAAAGGCGGTCCCGGAATGCGTGAAATGCTGGCCCCGACTTCGGCAATCATCGGCGCAGGATTAGGGGACTCGGTGGGACTCATCACCGATGGCCGCTTTTCCGGTGGCACCTACGGCCTGGTGGTTGGGCATGTCGCCCCGGAAGCTGCCGTGGGTGGAGCCATTGCCCTGGTTGAGGAAGGCGATTCCATCACGATTGACGCCATCCATCTGGCCCTGACTTTGAACGTCCCGGACGAGGAGCTGACCCGCCGCCGTTCCGGGTGGCAACCGCCCGCTCCGCGCTATACACGTGGCGTGTTGGCAAAATATGCCCGGCTGGTTTCCTCCAGCAGCCTGGGGGCGGTAACCGATTGAATTGAGAATTGAGAATTGAGAATTGAGAATTGAGAATTGAGAATTGAGAATTATGGTAAATCCTATGTTCGACCAGGCAATACAATCACTCCACGGAAACCCCTGTCTTGAATCGGGTTTGAGACCAAAAGGTTTGAGGCATTTGAATTCCTGTCAAATTCTCAATTCTCAATTCTCAATTCTCAATTCTCAATTCTCAATTATTATTCGCCACTCCAACCAGGGTGTGGGCGACTGACCTTTTCCTTCAGCAGATGAACCTCAGCCACCCGCCCAACCAGCGGGTGGCTTTTTTTCTTTCCGGAAACGGATTTTTGAAAAAGGAGCACACCATAACCATGTTGACCTCAGCCGTAGAGACCAGAACTGAACCCAGCGTAGTCGCCTTCCCTGCCGGTCCATATCAATTTACCGATGTCATGGCGGCTGCACGGCGCATCAAACCCTATTTGAAGCCAACCCCGTTGCGGGAATACACCTCCTTGAATTCCCTGGTTGGCTCGCAGATTTCAGTTTTGGTCAAACACGAAAACCACAATCCGACCAATTCCTTCAAAGTCCGAAACGGACTGGCGGCCCTGACCGCGCTGGCTCCCGAAAACCGGAAGCGCGGCGTGGTGGCCGCCACTCGTGGCAATCACGGCCAGGGATTGGCCTGGGCCGGGCAGCAATTGGGAATTCCGGTCACGATTTGCGTCCCGCTTGGAAACAATCCCGAAAAAAACGAAGCCATGCGTGGTTTGGGTGCTCACGTGCTGGAACAGGGCGCGGACTACGATGAAGCCATTGAAATTGCTTCGGAACTGGTTGAAACCAAAGGATTCACATTGGTTCACGCCACCAACCATCCGGAGGTTTTAGCCGGGGCAGCCACAGTTTCCCTGGAAATGCTGGCCGAAACCGGAACCGGGCTGGATGCCATGGTCATGCCGGTGGGAGGAGGTTCGCTCGCAGTGGGAGCCCTGACGGTGGCACAGGTACTCCATCCGGATGTGGAGGTCTACGCGGTGCAAGCGGCTGGTGCCGCCTCCATCCATAATTCCTGGCACGCCGGTTTCCCGGTTTCCGCCGGGTTTCCCCTGACCATTGCTGACGGACTGGCCACCAGAGGGGTTTACGAATTGACCTTTCCGACCCTGCAAGCCGGACTTACCGATTTTGTGACGGTGACCGATGACGAGATTGCCAGAGCCGTGCAGGTTTTGCTCAAAACCACCCACAATCTGGTGGAAGGTGCAGGTGCCGCCAGCCTGGCCGGACTGTTCAAACTCCGTCACCGGTTGGCAGGTAAAAAGGTGGGAGTGGTCCTTTCGGGAGCCAACATTGACCAGCAAACCCTGCGGACCGTTCTGGACCTTTCATAACAGGTGCGTTGCAACGAGGTCGCAGAAGGCGCTCAACCAAACAGGTTGAATCAGTCATTCACCAACAGAATTGGAAAAATGGTCCTGTTATTCTGACCATTCCTCCGGTTGGTGAGTTTCAGGGAACCGGTTGGCAAAGGGGTGGCCGTCCAGGGATTCAATTTCAAGGATGCAAAAGGCAAAATCATCATAGGGAGCCTGGCCTTCACCCAGCAGAATGGTTTGGTGAGGACCAATTTCGTGTTGAGGCAACCCTGAAAAGGACCAAGATTCAGCCGGATTGGTCACAATTTCCAGGGCTTCATTCCGGACCCATTGTTGGAGCGGAATTTCCTCGTCCACCGTTGTCAGACCAACTTCGCTGGCAAACAAACTGAGCTGGTGAAGCGCCTGCACGAGTGACGGACACACCCCGGCAAAACGCCACTCGCCCAAACGTTCTTCAACCGGAATCATGACAAAAGTAAGAAATACTCCGTTGATATCCGCCATGTGGCGGTTTTCGGCAATGATTTCCAGGGCATCGGGGCGGGAGAACGGGATTGGGCGGGTAAACCGGTTGTTGTGATTCATGATCGGCTCCGTGATGTATGAATTGATAGGCCACATTAAGATTTCCTTTGAAAAATACCGGATAAAAAAAATTTTGGTCCAGCCGTATCTTTTTGGCTTTTTTTGGCAATCAGGAAATACAAACCATTTCCGAGGTCAAAAGATATGCGTCACTTTATTTTCCTGAGTTCCCTTTTACTGCTTTGCTGGACATTGGGTTTCAGTCACATGGCTTTGGCCGGGACCGAACCCACCATCGACCAAACTTCGGTCCAGGTCACAACCCGGCGGGTGAATTCTTACCTTGGCACCAACAAGGAACCTGACGACAGCACCTGGAGCTGGACGCCCCGCGTTAAATTTCGCATCAATGGCCCAATTTCCTCTGGTTCAGTTGCAGTGGTCGAATTTTTCAACGCCGCAAAGAAACCTTGGGTCAAGTTTCATTGTCCCACCGAAGCAATCGGGGCTGATGAATGGTATGCCACCGATGGTGGATTAACCCTTTCTGAACATGAGGGCAGTATCATGACTGGCCCGGTTGATTTTACGATTTCACTGAAAAACGAACTTGAAGGGTCGAACAAATTATTATTCAAAGGAACAGCCATCATCAAAAAGGTCCATGCCGGGTCCAAAAAACCCGAAGAGAAAAACTATTTTGATTTTTATGCCGACCACGATTGGAACCTGCCCATCGGCTATGTTTTTGCACCGGAACCGATCAGTCAAGCCAGTGGCGGCAGTGATTATGAGGAAACTGCCCCGCTCAATGTGGCCATGTGGTTTCGGGGCGACCCCTCTTCCACTTCAATTTCCGCCCACCTGTTTTACCAGGGAAAGGAAATCTGCAACACCAAATCAACCACCCAGGGCACTATGTTGGGCGAGGAATACAACTCCACGTTTGATGATTCCCCGTTCCTGTGGACCCGCAAGTGTTTTTCTTTTAGCCGGGTTTTGGTTTTTAACCGGGAAAATCCCGACAATCATACCGATTTCTTTCGCCTGGACAAAAATCCGGGTGTCTATGAAATCAAGGTGTTACGCAATGGCCAACTGGTTCGCACGGCAAAATTTAGCGTCAAACCGGATGGCACCATAGCCAACACCGGCTTTGCTGAACGGTACAAACTGGGCACCCGGCGGATGGTGATTCCGGTCACTGTCCTCGGTGAACAGGATGGCACCTGGGACAAGGATGCCTGGAAAGCCGGTTCCTTTTATGGGAACCCGATCTCCGACCTGAACCCCTAACCCAGCCACCTGTTTCACAATTCCGGAGGAAAGGCCAGTTTCCTCCGGAATTCCCCCCTCATTCAATTTGGGACAGCAGTACCCAGGCCGATTTCCCCTGCTTATCTCCGGTTCTTTTCCCCACTCAAGTTCCGCTGCTCGCTGTTTCTTGCCGTATTTCCCCAAAAGTGGTTGCACTATCCTTGGACTTCGGGTATCAGCAGTGCTCTCGTTTTGCAAAATCCCGTGGATAAAACAACTATGAAGACCAAGGAACTGACGCTCCGCAGCCTGATTTTGGGCGCTCTTATCACCTCAATTTTCACAGCGGCAAATATTTATCTGGGCCTCAAAGTGGGACTGACGTTTGCCTCTTCGATTCCGGCGGCAGTGATTTCAATGGCCATCCTGAGCGCCGTCAAAAATTCATCCATTCTGGAAAACAATATTGTCCAGACCGTTGCTTCGGCTGCCGGTACCCTTTCCGCCATTATTTTTGTGCTGCCCGGCCTCGTCATTGTCGGCTGGTGGACGGGCTTTCCGTTCTGGCCTTCGTTTCTCATCTGCCTGAGCGGCGGGGTGTTGGGCGTCCTCTTTACCATTCCGCTCCGCCGGGCACTGGTGACCAATTCCAACCTGCCCTACCCGGAAGGGGTGGCGGCAGCGGAAGTTCTGAAAATCGGGTCCGGCACCAGGGGTGAAACCAAGGATGAAACGGGCGAAGCCAAAGAGGGTCTGGTGGCCGTCGTTTTGGGGTCCTTTGCTTCAGCCGGTTTGGCTGTGGTGACGGCCACCCGAGTCGCCGCAGCCGAGGTGACCGGTTTCTTTAGTATGGGGGCGGCCACGAGCGGATATAATATTGCCTGGTCCCTGGCCCTTCTGGGGGCCGGTCATCTGGTGGGTCTTTCCGTCGGGGTCGCCATGCTGGGCGGGGTATTTATTGCCTGGGGGATTGCCGTCCCGATTTTGACCTCCATGTCGGCCCCGGCTGCCGGGGTCACATTGGCCGACCATGCACAAACATTATGGAGCACCCAGGTTCGCTTCATTGGTGCTGGGGCTATTGCGGTGGCTTCAATTTACACGCTGGCAACCTTGACCAAACCCGTGGTGAGCGGCCTCATTAATACGCTCTCAGGAGCCAAAAACACGGAATCGGGCGATGACCTGGACCGCGACCTGTCGCCCATGTGGGTGCTGATTCTGACGATTGGCTGTTTGATTGTTGCCGGCGGACTGGCCTACAGCTTTGCCGGGACTTCGGTCCTTTCCTCCAACGCCGTGAAACTGACATTGATTGCGGTGCCGTTTGTCCTGGTCGGAGGTTTTTTGATTGCCGCCATCTGTGGTTATATGGCCGGACTGATTGGAGCCTCCAACAGCCCCATTTCCGGGGTTGGGATTCTCTCCATTGTGCTCTGTGCCCTGGCCCTGATTTTTGCGGTGACTCCCACCCCGGAGAACCGCCCGGCGCTGGTTGCCTTTGCCCTCTTTGTGACGGCTATTGTGTTTGCCTGTGCCACCATCTCAAACGACAACCTGCAAGACCTCAAAACCGGACAACTGGTGGGAGCCTCGCCCATGCGACAGCAGATTGCCCTGATTGTCGGCGTGGCAGCCGGGGCTTCGGTCATTCCGCTGGTGCTCAATCTGCTGACCAAGGCGTATGGGTTTGCCGGAGCCGCCAACCTGGGCGTGGTCGCTCCCAATCCCCTGCCGGCCCCACAAGCGACTTTGATTTCCGCCTTGGCCAAAGGGGTGGTGGGGGGCACACTGGAATGGAAAATGATTGGCATTGGGGCACTTATCGGGGTGGGCCTGATTTTACTGGATACGGTTCTGGGGGCCATGAAAAAAATGAACCTGCCACCCCTGGCCGTCGGCATCGGCATTTACCTGCCGATGTCAGCCACTTTTGCCGTTGTCGTCGGAGCCATTGTCGGTCACTGGTATGAAAAGCAGGCCCGCAAAGCGGCAAACCCGGAGCGCTCCGAGCGGCTGGGTACCCTGGTGGCCTCAGGATTGATTGTGGGTGAAAGCATGTGGGGGGTGGTCAATGCCAGCCTCATTGTCGGCTTTTCGAAAGACGCCCCGCTTGCCCTGGTCTCCGAACATTTCGGACCGGCCCCGTGGCTTGGCATGGCGGGTTTTGTGGGAGCCATCCTCTGGTTGTATGGCTGGATGCTGCGACGTTCCAAACCTGGTAAAGCATAAGCATTGGGGTTTCGGGTTTGAACCATTTTTTCGTGGATTCAGATGCCAGCTCTGTCCAACCAATTTTCGCACCGAGCAGCCTTAAAACGGAACTCCTGAACCTGGGGGAGTTCCCGCTCAACCTGCCCTCGCTTCTAAGCTGTCTCACCTCGGTTCCCAGTTCCGGGTGATACGAAACTGACAGAAAACCGGCTTTTTTCAGCCATTCACCGGTCAAATCCGACCATTCATTGAAAAATGCTCGTGTTGGCAGTGAAATCAGGGCACATTCGGTGAGCGCATAAAAAACTTACCCGCAACGAAGGACTTTCTCACCAGGCAACTTTAACGACGGGCCTCCAGGGATTCTTGACAGTCCTTCGTTCTTTATTTTGCGCAAGCTCCCCAACACCTCACTATTCCAAATTCTTCCACAGACAGTTGCTTCCAGAATAAAAACCCATTTAAGGTGGGGGCCATCATTTTCCTACACTTTGGCTTTGCCATATGCCCGCTTCCCCATCCAGCGCGATTTTCAATCTGGTCGGATTCCTGACTGGCAGCTCGCTCTATGCCATGTTGTTTTTCATGGCCTGGCGCAAGCCCCCGGCCCTGTTTGGCGGCAGGATGGGGAAACCAGACGAAAATCAGGTCCAGGACTATCTCCCGCTCATGACCGCCTGTCTGGGATTGGCCTGGAACCTGGGTTCGCTGACGGTCCATGCCATGCGGGATTTCGAGCTGGGACACCCACCCGCCTGGTTGGTGGCTGGCACCTTTACCGCCCTGGGGTTTCTCCCCGCAGTGGTGGTTCATTCGGCACTGGCAGCCGATGAGGAATGGAATTGGCCGGGAACCAAAGGGATTCACTGGGCCGCTTATGGATTGAGTTGTGGGGCTGGCTTTTTACAGGTGGAGGCAGACCTGCTCGGTCAACCGTTACCGGCTCCGGCTGCACTCCAGGTGTTGACCTTCGGATTTGGAATTTTAATGGTGGCGCTCTATGCAGTAACCTGGCGGGAAACAGGCCGCCGCAGAGTGGTCCGGGCGGTAACCTTGGCTGTTTTTGCCGTCTCAGCGCTGCATCTCACGAAATCCGACCAAGACCAGGAAACCTGGTGGATGGTATTGGAAGGCCACCATGCCTCGATTCCCTTGGCTTTTGCCATTTTGTATGAGGACTACCGTTTCGCCTTGGCTGATATTTTCCTCAAGCGGGCCTTGACGCTGGTGGTTTTAGTGGGGATGGTCGCAGCTTTTTCAGGGCTTTTGATTTTCCCGCTGTGGGGAACTCCGGGCCGGTCTGGTCCTCCGACCCTGTTGGAAATCTGTGTCATGTGGGGCTGCTGGATGGCGACGAGTATGGCTTACCCCGCGATTCAACGGGGTTGCTCCTGGTTTGTGGACCGGGTGGTTTTGCACCGTCCCGATTATGCCAGGGTGATTTCAGCAGTTGCAGAAATGACAGACAGTCAAACTGACCCCAACCGCCTGTTCCAAAAGCTGGCCGAAACCCTGACCCAGGCCTTGACTGCTCAAACCGTAATTTGGATTGATTCGAGCCAGTTTTCATCCGATTCCAACCAGCCCTTGACCTCCAACTGGTTTCAGTTGCGCCAGGGTGACCTGGGTTCAGGCAACCTCAAGGAACATAAACCCCGGTTCGTACTTTCAGGCACTGCCACCAACGTTTTGTTGCCGGGTCTGGCCCGCAAACATGGAATCGACTCGAATTCTGGGCTGCCCTCCTCTGACGTACAGGCACTGGTCCTGATACCCACAGCGGAGGCTCCTAATTTCTTATTGTTGGTGGGTGGGCTGGCCGGAGGTCGCCGGATGCTCTCAGATGATGTAGCCATGCTTGAGGCAGTTGCAGTTCTGGCAGCCCGGCGCATTGATGCCTTGCGGGTCAACCATGAACGGTATCAGCAGGAAATGCGAACCCAGGAACTGAGTAAGCTGGCCACCGAAGCCGAGTTGCAGACCTTGCGGGCCCAAATCAATCCACATTTCCTTTTTAATGCCCTGACCACTATTGGATTCCTGATTCAAACTGCACCCCAACGGGCACTGGATACGCTCTTCCGATTGACCAGTCTGTTACGTGGTGTCTTACGAAACGGCGGAGAATTTTCCACCCTGGGCGAGGAACTGGACCTGATTGAATCCTATCTGATGATTGAACGGGCCCGGTTTGAGGAACGCCTGCGGGTCACAATTGAGGTTCCGGCAGAGTTACGACATCTGCGGGTTCCGGCCTTGCTCATCCAGCCACTGGTGGAAAATGCAGTGAAACACGGCATCGCTCCACATCAGAACGGTGGGGAGGTGATGCTCTCCGCCCATCTGCAATCCTCTGTTTCGACAGATTCACCTGGACCTCAAGCCCGCCTCTGGGTGACGGTGAGAGACACCGGAATCGGTTCTCCGGGCACCAGCCTGACCAGCCCGCCCAAACGTGGTTTTGGCCTGGCCAATGTTGAACGGCGTTTAATGGGCTACTTTGGCAGTGAAGCGGTGCTGGAATTTGAAAGCAATCCTGGAGCCGGGACCAGAGTCGCACTGGGGATTCCGGTTACAGCCGTTGAATGTGGCCGGGAATTCTCCACGGCTAAAGGGAAAACAGCATGAATGTTCCACTACGGGTTGTCATTGCCGATGACGAACGTCCGGCCCGCTCCTTTCTGGCAGCGATTTTGCGCGGGTTTCCCGATGTGAACATCATCGGCGAGGCCGAAAACGGAGCTGAAGCCCTGGAAATGATTGAACGCCTGAACCCTGATTTGGCCCTGCTGGATTTGCAGATGCCGGCCTTGGACGGTTTGACCGTGGTCCGGCTGCTCAAAAAAAACCGGCTTCCCCTGGTGGCCTTTGTGACCGCGTATGACGAGTTTGCCGTCAAAGCCTTTGAAGCAAATGCCATTGATTATCTGCTTAAACCGGTGGAACCGGGCCGACTGCGTGAAACACTCAATCGGGCACAGGAACGGCTGGAGGATACCGAGTGGCGGCAGGAGCATTTTACCCGCCTGCAAGCAGCCGTGACGACTTGCGACGAACCAAATCGGCAGACCCCTGTGGAGCGAATTCCCGTCCGGCAGCGGGACGAAATCAGACTGGTGGCGGTGGCTCAGATTGCCTCGGTGGTGGCTGACGGGGAATTGCTCTGGCTGACCCTCGAATCAGGTGAACGGTACCAACTGACCTATCGCCTCAAGGACCTGGAAAACCGTTTGGATCCGACCCGGTTTATCCGGTTGGGCCGGGGGGTACTGGTTCGGATTACGTCCATCCAAAGCCTGACGCCCATGCCCGGCGGCACCTATCTGGTGACCCTGACCAACGGTCAGCAACTCAATTCCAGCCGGTCCCAATCGCGGATATTGCGGGATGCGCTGCTCCGGTTTTAAGGCTGCCGGGACCTTCCTGTATTTTCTTTTCAAAGTTGACTTTGAAAACGGAACCTACTTCCCAGGCGGGACCGTTTGGATGCCATCATCCACTTCCCAAGACCGGATTCCTCTCAAGTAGCCTCCAAAGGTTCGCCTCACACCTGGGTGTAATTCCCCCAAGGGATACTTCCAGTCGGGTGGTCCGATGCCTGTGGAAGAGGATGTACCTGAGCTTTCACCACTTCCAAATTCTGAAACAGACCCAGGCAACGACCTGGAAAACGTGCCATACGACCTGCAACCTTGAGGAGTAAACCAAATGTGGACGAACCAACCTCCGAAATTCATGAGCACCCGCCAACGGCCCACTGCTTCAAAACCCCACCGGCACACGGTGTTTCGGGTTGTGCCCGTCATACTGGGCATCCTTCTGACAGCTTCAACTGTCTTCGGTCTTCCCCAAAATAAACTGGATGGCCATTGGGAAGGGGCCATCACCCTGCCCACCGGTCCGCTTTCCATGAGCGTGGAAATTGCGGTGGCAACCGATGGAAAATATACTGCCACCATCAGCATTCCCCAGCAGGGAGCCAGGGATTTGCCTTTGTCCAATGTCTCCTGTACTGGATCCGAAGTAAGCCTGGACCTGCCCAATGTGCCCGGTGACCCCAAGTTTCGGGGGAAACTCTCTGCCGAAGGGCAAAAAATCGAAGGCACGTTTACCCAGGGAGGCGGCAGTTTTCCCTTTCTGCTGGAGCGCAAGGCCGACCCGGCCGCCAGTGCCAGACAGGCTCTGGCGGGGTATGACGAACTGGTCACGGATGCCATGAAAAAACTGGAGGTTCCGGGGGTTGCCATTGCCATTGTCAAAAACAAGGAGATCATTTTTGCCAAGGGCTTCGGCTGGCGGGACGTCGAACACAAATCCCCGGTCACGGCGGATACGCTCTTTCCCATTGGCTCATCCAGCAAAGCCTTTACCACTTTTGTGCTGGGCACCCTGGTGGATGAGGGCCGGATAGAATGGGACAAACCGGTACGGAACTACATCCCCTGGTTCAAAATGTACAATCGGGACTTGACCGAGCATTTGACGGTACGGGACCTGGTCACCCACCGTTCCGGGCTGCCGCGTCATGACGGCGTCTGGTACAACAACTATGATGCCAGCCGGGAAGCCCTGGTCCGCAAACTGGCTTTTCTGGAACCGAATGCCGACCTGCGGGAAAAATTTCAGTACAACAACCTGATGTTTCTGACTGCCGGATACCTGACCGAAACCAGCACCGGGAAAAGCTGGGAGGAAAACGTCCGGGAACGGATTTTGGTACCTCTGGCGATGAAGCGGACCAATTTTTCCGTGGCCGACCTGCAAAAGGATGCTGATTTTTCATACGGCTACGGCAAAAGGGAAGGAAAAATCGAAAAACTGCCGTTTCGTCCCATTACCAATGTCGGACCCGCCGGTTCCATCAATTCCAGCGTCAATGAAATGGCCCGGTGGGTGATGGTTCACCTCAACGATGGAAAATACGCTGACAAACAATTGGCTGAAGGGTCAACGGTGGCTGACCTGCATCAGGCTTATATGACCACCGGGGTGACCAATCCGGAAACCGAAATTACCGGCGGGGAATACGCTCTGGGCTGGTTTGTTGATACCTACCGGGGTCATCGGCGGGTGATGCATGGCGGCAATATTGACGGATTTTCGGCCAACGTGGTGCTCTTCCCCAAAGATGGAATTGGCATTGTGGTATTGACCAACCTGGATGCAACTCCGCTCCGGGGCGTGGCTGCGCTGGTTGCCGCAGACCGGCTGTTCAACCTGAAGCCGATTGACTGGGTGAACCAGGCCGTCGGGCGACGCACCCAATCTGAAAAAGCCGCAGAGGAAGGAAAAAGCAAAACATCCGCTGTCCGGGTTTCAGGTACCAAGACCTCTCATGCGGTTCAGGATTTTAGCGGCGAATATGAACATCCTGGGTATGGCGTGCTCAAAATCAACCGCACCGGCGAAAAGCTGGAGGCTCTCTACAATGGGATTGTGACCCCTTTGGAGCATTGGCATTATGACACGTTCAACGGGCAGAAAAGCAAAGACCCGACCTTTGAGGATATGAAATACACCTTCCAGACCGATGTGAATGGGTTTATTGCCAGCGTTTCCGCTCCGTTTGAACCAGCAGTCAAAGATATCGTGTTTGTCAAAAAACCGGATGCCCGGCTATCCGACCCGGCCTATCTGGCGGGCCTGACCGGTGAGTTCGACCTGCTGGGGCAAACGCTGAAAATCACTGTCAAAGGAACGGCATTGGTGCTGAATATTGCGGGGCAACCGCAACTGGACCTGCTTCCCACGTTGGGCGGGGATTTCAAGATCAAGCAGGAGCAACAGGTTTCCCTTCATTTTCAGGCGGATGACAAAGGGAACGTGACGGCGGTTGAAATCCGCCAGCCCAGCACGGTGCTGACAGCCAAGCGCAAAAACTGAAGGTTGATTTCAGATGCGGGTTGCGGGCTTCCGCACCCTGCATCATGAACATCATCGTTGACAGTTGCTTCATTCAATCAGAGGAACCTTGGACCAGGTTTGAAACGATCCGGGCAAGGGTCGTCACAGCGGGCTTTCGCATCAGAGTCTGGTGGGTTCCCTCCACTTCAAACGTGTCAATGGTTCCCCGGATGAAAGCAGCCCAACCCAAGTCATGCTCCTCCAACGGGTTGCGGTCGGTGGTGCGAATCACCGCCGTCTTTCCCTGAAATACGCCGGGCTGGTAATTCCGGGCAGCCTGGAAATGAACTTTCACCAGGGCAAAACCCGCACGAAGTTCCTCCAACGGAAGGTGTTCAGGAAGATGGCGGACTTTGCGGGCCTGTTCCACGGCAAACCGTAACCGCTCATCCGTTGTCATCCCCTGCAACATCTCCGGCGTTAATCCCAAATCCACGTTCACAAGCGAAGCCAGTAACAAAGCTTCGTCAATTTCATCAGGCGCGCTTCCGGGTTTGGGTGCTTCCGTTTCAATCAACACCAGCGTTTCAATGGTTTCCCCTTGAGCCTCAAGGCGGCAGGCCATTTCATAAGCCACCAATCCACCCAGCGACCAGCCTCCCAGCCGGTAAGGTCCCTGTGGTTGCACCGAGCGAATGGCGGCAAGATAGGTTTCAGCCATTTCCGGAATGGTCTCAAACGGAATTTCATGCCTGCCAATACCCCGCGCCTGAAGCCCGTAAAAGGGAATTGCAGTTCCGATTTCCTGTGCCAGCGCAGCGTATACCGTGGCGGTTCCGGTCAAGGGATGAACACAAAAGAAGGGGCGTTCGCGGCCTTGGGTTTGCAACGGAACCAAGGGAGTATACCCGCTGTGTTCATTTCGAATCAGCCGTGCCAGTTGTGCAATGGTGGCCTGTTGAAAGAACGCCGCCAACGACACGGAAACCCCAAATTCGGCCCGTACTTTCCCTACCATTCGCACGGAAAGCAGTGAATGGCCGCCGATTTCAAAGAAATTGTCATGCCCCCCGATTGTTTTCCGGCCCAGCATTTCCGCCCAGATTGCAGCCAACCGGGCAGCCACCGGGTCAAGCGGTGTGTCTGGCTGAACTGGCTCTGTTTCCTGTGCAAAATCAGGTTCGGGAAGGGCCTTGAGGTCAATTTTACCGTGCGGTGTGCGGGGCAGTTCAGCCAGCCAGACCACTGCCGACGGAATGGCGTAGTCGGGCAGGAATTCGCGTAACCGGGAAAGGACTGAGGACTGAGGACTGAGGACTGAGGTTTCCATTTCAGCCTCGGCCCTCAGTCCTCGGCCCTCAGTCCTGGCAGTCAGGTAGGCCACCAGCCGTTTTTCCCCCATGGCATCCTCGCGGGCCAGCACGAGCGCGGAGGCCACCGCCGGGTGCTTGCGCAGGGCGGCTTCGACTTCGCCAAGTTCGATTCTGAAACCCCGGATTTTGACTTGGTGGTCATTCCTTCCCAGAAATTCAATATTTCCATCATGCAGGTAACGAGCCAAATCACCGGTACGGTACAGCACAGAAGGAGTTTTGCGTTTTGAGTCTTGAGCGTTGAGCTCATCAAAACCCTGAACCCTGAACCCTGAACCCTGAACCCTCATGAAACGCTCTTTTGTCAATTCCGGCTGGTTCAAATAGCCTCGGGCAAGGCAATCACCGCCAATGAAAAGCTCCCCCACCACTCCCGCCGGAACCGGTTGGTGATGTTCGTCCAGAATGTACATTTGGCAATTGGCCAGCGGCGTTCCAATCGGAATCCGGGAGCCGGGTTGCGTTTGCAAATGGTCCGAAATGCTGAAAGTGGTGACCCCAACCGTGGTTTCGGTTGGTCCGTAATGGTTGAAAATCTCGCATTCCGCCTCTGAAGCAAAATTCCGCGCCCATTCCCAAGTGGAAGCCTCTCCGCCAATCACCAGGGTCCGTTTGGGCAGGACTGCCGTTGGTCCGACCACGGTTTGCAAAGCGGCTAAATGGGAGGGTGCGATTTTCAACACATCAATCCGGTGTTGGGTAAAATAAGCCGCCAACTGAACGGCATCCAAGGCTCGCTCTTTGGTGGTGATGTGGAGCGTTCCGCCACAACACAAAGGCGGGAACAAAACGGTTTTACAGGAATCCACCGACAACGGCTGGACCCAGGCATAGGTGAGGTCAGCCGGCCAGCGATACCGTTCCTTCACCGCCCACATGTAATTGAGTACCTGGCGATGCTCCACCACCACGCCTTTGGGAACTCCGGTTGAACCGCTGGTATACAGAACATAGGCAGCATTTTCAGAGGTTGGACAGGCTGCGGGCTGCGGACTCCGGACGGCGGGCTGCGGAAGCACAATCAGGTTTGGCAAACAGGGTACAGCGTTGGTTCCTGCTGGTTGCAGGCTTGGGTTTGTCACGATGGCCGCTGGTTTGGCATCACCAACAATCATGTGAATCCGGTCAGCCGGCCACGCCGGGTCCAGCGGGACATAGGCCCCGCCCGCTTTCAAAATACCCAGAATCGAAATCACCATTTCCAACGAACGTTCCAGCAAAATCCCGACAGCGGTTTCCGGCCCAACTCCGAGTCGGTTCAAAGTGTCCGCCACCTGATTTGCCAGCCGGTCAAGTTCGCCAAAAGTCAATGACCTTCCTTCACAGACTGCCGCCACCTGTTCCGGATGCAGTGCCGCCTGTTCCTCAAACAACTGGTGCAAACAGACATTGGTGCGGAACTCGCGGTCAGTGGAATTCCAGTCCAGCACCGTTTGGCGAAACTCTTCTTCAGACAAGAGGGGAATTGCCGCCAATGAAACCTGGGGCTGGTCCAGTGCTGCCTGTAAAAAGCGGTCGAACCGTTCGGCCAGCACTTTGATTGAAGCCGGTTCGAAGAGGTCTTTGGCATACTCAAAGCGGCAGGAAAACCGGTCTTCCTGCTTGATAACCGAAAGTGTCAAATCAAACTTGGCCGCTGGAATGGAGATTTCTTCCGGTTCCAGCATTGATTTTCTGCCGCCGGTTTCTCCAGGTAACCCTTTTTTCCCTAATGGTTTGGGTTTTGCGGTCTGATAGACGAACTGGACTTGAAACAACGGGGTGCGGTCCAGTTTTCGTTCAGGCTGGAGAGCCTCCACCACCTTTTCAAAAGGAACATCCTGATGGGCAAAAGCAGCGAGGGTGGTTTCCCGAACTGAATCAACCAATTCACTCAGGCTGGGGTTTCCGGCCAGATTCATCCGCAGCACCAGGGTGTTGATAAAAAATCCGACCACGCCTTCGGTTTCAACCGGTGAACGATTTCCTGCCGGAGTTCCAATGGCAATGTCGTTTTGTCCGGACAACCGGCCCGCCAATGCCGAAAATGCCGCCAGCAGGGTCATAAAGGGCGTGGCCTGGTTCTGTTGGGAAAACGCAATGATGTTCGCGCTTGATTCCGGTGAAAGAAACCAACTGAAATGGCCACCGTCCAAAGTGCGGACCGCAGGTCGAGGCCGGTCGGTGGGCAATTCAAGCAAAGGCGGCAAATCGGCAAGCTGTGCGCGCCAATAAGCCAGTTGCCCTGCCAACCGCTCCCCGCTGAAAACCGTTCGCTGCCACACCGCATAATCGGCATATTGAACCGGAAGCGGGGCAAGCTGTGGGTCCACTCCGTTGGAATATTTGCGATACAGATATGGCAGTTCACGTGCCAGTATATCCGCCGACCAACCGTCAAACACGATATGGTGAACCACCAAACAAAGAATCCATTCGGTTTCGGCCAGTTGGACCAACGCACCGCGCAAAAGCGGGCCAGCCTGTAAATGAAACGGAGCCAGCAGCAGTTCCCGCAACCTGGGATGTTGGCGGACATTCACGTCTCCGCCAAAGCTCCGAAAATCCAAAAACCGAAGTTGAGCTTGCGGTTCGGGAAAAATCACCTGAATGGGTTCCCCTTCGTTTGCGGGGAAAACCGTGCGCAGCGCTTCGTGACGCATTTGGATGGCGCTCCAGGCCCGCTCCAGTGCTGCACGGTTCAATTCCCCCCGAAACCGCACCGCCAAAGGAATATGGTAGGCCGGATTCCCTGGTTTCAACTGGTCCAGGAACCACAGGCGTTCCTGGGAAAATGAGAGTGGAAGAGCGTCTGGCCGGACCACTTCAGTCAATTTGAGCGGTGCTTCCAAACCTGGAATAACCAGCATTTCAACAGCCTGGGCCAAGGCTGCAACCGTGGGAGTTTCAAAAAGCTGCCGCAAAGGGATTTCCACACCCAGAGCTTTCCGCAACCGGGAAAGTATCTGGGTGGCCAACAGCGAATGCCCTCCCAACTCAAAGAAACTGCCTTGCCGTGTCACGGCGGAAAGCTGCAAAACCTGAGCAAATACACCAGCTACAATTTCCTCAACCGGACTTTGGAAAGCTACCTCGGTTTCCTTCATTTCAATATCGGGGGCAGGCAGCGCCCCCCGGTCCAGCTTTCCATTCGCATTCACCGGCAACTGCTCCAGTTCCACCACCACGCTCGGCACCATGTATTCAGGCAGCCGCTCCCGCAGCCAAGCCAGGACTACGCCTCCTGCAAGGACTGCGGACTGCGGATTGCGGACTGAGCCCTCTGCAAGGACTGCGGACTGCGGACTGCGGACTGAGCTTGCTAATTCTGCCTCAGTCCTCAGTCCTTTCGCCTCAGTCCTGGCTGTGATGTAGGCCACCAACCGCTCATCCCGCTTGACCACCACCGCCTCGGCAATCTCAGGGTGGGAAAGCAAGGCTGCCTCGATTTCCCCCAGCTCAATCCGGAACCCCCGGATTTTCACCTGCTGGTCCCGTCGGCCCAGGTATTCCAATTCCCCGTCCCGCGTCCACCGCGCGATGTCCCCGGAGCGATACCAGCGCAGGCCGTCTTGGGGGTCTTGGGCGTCTTGAGAGTCTA